>CAYWDZ010000149.1:0-7805 GCA_964456255.1 uncultured Steroidobacteraceae bacterium
CGAAACTGCCGTCGCGGAAGGCGGGGGCCGAGCGCGGTGCCGCACCGGCCAGGAGGGGTTCGAGTGTGTACGTATGCCCCTTGGCCTGCAGCAGGTGATTGGCGTCGATGGGACCGCACAGGTTCATGGTGCCGTCCACCGGGCTCACGAGTGTGCGTGCATCGCCGGCCAGCGGCCGCGCGCCAGGCCGCAAGGCGCGCGTGAAGAAGGCATTGAATGTTTCGTAGGCGTAGGGGTCCGGGACCTGCGCGTCGGACAGGTCAGGCTTGAAGCCGCGCATGAACAATGCCGTGAGCAGGTTCTTGAATGGCCGCCAGCGAATGCGGGTGAGCCACAGCGCAATTCTGGACAGGAGGTGATGCGGCAGGATGAACTGCAGCAGGATGTTGAGCGCTGACATGCGACGGCGTCAGGTGCTGCCGGCCAGCAGCGTGGCAAGGTCGGCGCGCATGCCCGCATAGTCGAAAGGTGGCGTGAACACTGCAGCAAATTCTCCCCGCGCGTTCAGGTAGTAGATGGTGGCCGAGTGGTCCACCGTGTAGTCATCGCCTGCAAGTGGTTGCTTCGCGTGCACGACACCCAGGTTCGCCAGCAGCGGCGCCAGTTGCGCCTCGCTGCCCGTCAGTCCGGTGATGCCGCCCCCGAATGCACCCACGTATCGCTGCATCGTCGCGACGTCATCGCGTTGCGGATCAACCGTCACGAACACGATGCGAATGCCGGATAGTTCGGGCTCGCGGTGCAGCCGGGACATCAACGCCAGGGTGGTAGGGCACACATCCGGGCAATGCGTGAAGCCGAAGAACACCAGGCTGGGCTGGCCGGCCAGCTGGGTATTGCCAAAGGGGGCTCCTGACTGATCGGTCAGGCTGAAAGAGGCAACCGCGCGCGGGGCGGGCAGTGCGGTGCCTGCGCTGAGCGCAGGCGGATCCTCTTGGGTAAGCTGCTGCGAAACGAGGTAGCCTGCCAGCGCCGCGGCCAGCCCGATGGGCACCAGATACAGGGCAAATCGTTTCTTCGACATGAAGCAAGTATCCCATACCAGCCTGCGGCGGCGACCCGCGCAGACCACAATTGCTGGCTTGCTACGCAGCGGCACCGCGCGCCTGGCGCGCGCGAAGTTGCACTACGGTCACGGCACGGAGAGTGCGCGGGATGATGCGGCGGCACTGCTGGCCCACGCACTGCGCCTGCGCCGTCCGCTGGAAGTTCGCGATCTGGCGCGTGTCGCGTCCGATCGCGTCCGGCGCCGCTATCGGGAATTGCTGCAGCGGCGAATCGGCGAGCGTGTGCCGGCCGTGTATCTGACCAATCAGTGCTGGTTTGCCGGCGTGCGGATGTATGTGGACGAGCGCGTGCTGATCCCGCGTTCACCCATTGCCGAACTGATCGAGTCCCGGTTCACGCCCTGGGTGGATCCGGCTGCAGTACGGCGCATCGCAGATCTGGGTACGGGATCGGGTTGCATCGCGCTGGCGGCAGCGCTGGCGTTTCCGCGCGCGCGGGTGGATGCCGTTGACATCAGCCCCGATGCGCTGGCGGTGGCACGCAAGAACCGCGCCGCGCTGGGGCTGACGCGGCGCGTGCGGCTGGTGGAATGCGACTTTTTCTCGGGGCTGAAAGGCCGTCGCTACGATATCATCGTCAGCAACCCGCCCTACGTTGGTGCGGTGGAGTTCAGCGCATTGCCTCCGGAATATGGCCACGAGCCGGCTGGGGCATTGCGTTCAGGACGGGATGGCATGGATGCGGTGCGCGTCCTGCTGAAGCAGGCATCGCGGCATCTCACCGATGCCGGTGTGCTGATCGTTGAGGTGGGCAATACGGAAGCGCTGGTGCGCCGTGCGTTCCCGCGTTTGCCCTGCATCTGGTTGTCCTTTGAGCGCGGCGGTGGTGGCGTGTTTTTGCTGACAGCCGCGCAGTTGCGTGCGGCGGATCCGGGTTGAAGAGGTTGGGTCGTGTCGGGTAACAGCTTCGGCAAGAGTTTCGTGGTGAGCACCTTTGGCGAAAGCCACGGGCCCGCACTGGGCGCGGTCGTCGACGGCTGCCCGCCTGGCCTGCCGTTGACCGAAGCCGATCTGCAGCCGGACGTGGACCGTCGCCGCACCGGCGCGTCGCAGTTCACCAGTCAGCGCAAGGAAGCCGACCAGGTGCGGATTCTTTCCGGTGTGTTCGAAGGGGTGACGACCGGAACGCCGATCGGCCTGCTCATCGAGAACACCGATGCCCGTTCGCGTGACTACGAGAAGATCAAGGATCGCTTTCGTCCCGGCCACGCCGACTACACCTACCAGCAGAAATACGGACTGCGTGACTACCGCGGCGGCGGCCGCTCGTCGGCGCGCGAGACCGTGATGCGCGTGGCCGCGGGCGCCATTGCACGCAAGTACCTGGAACGGCGTCTGGGCGTTGTCGTTTACGGCTACGTGACGCAGGTGGGCGAGCTGGTGCTGGAGCCGAAGCATCCGGCCAGTGCATACGACAACCCGTTCTTCTGCCCTGATCCCGCGCGACTGAAGGAGCTGGAGGAGTACATCTGGAAGCTGCGCTCGGAGGGCGATTCGGTTGGCGCGAAGTTGACCGTGATCGCCCGCGGAGTTCCGCCCGGCCTTGGCGAGCCGGTGTTCGACCGTCTGGATGCGGATATCGCCCATGCATTGATGAGCATTCAGGCCGTGAAGTCGGTGGAGATCGGGGACGGCGTCGCTGTTGCAGGTCAGCGCGGCAGCAGTGCGCGCGATGAGCTGACGCCATCGGGATTCGTCGGCAATCACGCCGGCGGCATCCTGGGTGGCATCTCGACCGGGCAGGATGTCGTGGCTCACATCGCCCTGAAGCCCACGTCCAGCATTCAGGTTCCCGGTCGCAGCATTGACGTGACGGGGAACGCTGTCGAAGTGGTGACAACCGGTCGTCACGATCCGTGCGTCGGGCTGCGTGCGACACCAATTGCCGAAGCGATGCTGGCCATCACCCTGATGGATCATTACCTGCGCCACAGGGGCCAGAACGCGGATGTGAGATCATCCACGCCCTCCATCGGGTCGGCCGACACGCCGTCATAGAGTCCCAGGCAGGTTCATGAGTACAGGTTGGCGAGTAGCGGTCCTCGGGGCCACGGGCCTTGTGGGCGAAACGATGATCAGCGTTCTGGAAGAACGCGGCTTCCCGGTCAGCGAACTGTATCCACTGGCGAGCAATCGCTCGCTTGGCAGGTCCGTCAAATTCAAGGGCAAGTCCTGGCCCGTGCTGGATGTCGAGACCTTCGACTTTGCCAGGGCGGATCTGGGCCTGTTCTCCGCCGGTGCCGATGTCTCGGCCAGGTTTGCGCCGCTCGCAGCAGCGGCTGGGTGTGTCGTGATCGACAACACTTCGCAGTTTCGCTACCAGGACGACATTCCGCTGGTCGTGCCGGAAGTGAATCCGCAGGCGATTGCCCAGTACAAGAACCACGGCATCATCGCCAACCCGAACTGCTCGACCATCCAGATGCTCGTGGCGCTGAAGCCACTGCACGATGCCGCGGGTATCACGCGCATCAATGTTGCGACCTACCAGTCGGTATCGGGTGCGGGCAAGGACGCTGTGGATGAACTGGCCACCCAGACCGGTGAGCTGCTCAACGGCCGGCCAGTCGAAGCGCGGGTGATGGCCAAGCAGATTGCCTTCAACTGCCTGCCGCAGATCGACAAGATCCTGGACAACGGCTACACGAAGGAAGAGATGAAGATGTTCTGGGAAACCCAGAAGATCATGGAGGACAAGTCAATCCTGGTGAATGCCACGGCGGTGCGTGTGCCGGTGTTCTTCGGGCACTCGGAGGCCGTGCACATCGAGACTCGCCGCAAGCTCACTGCCGAAAAGGCGCGTGCGCTGCTTGAAAAGGCGCCGGGGGTCACGGTTCTGGATGAGCGGATTGCCGGCGGCTGGCCCACGGCGGCTACCGAGGCAGCGAACCACGACACGGTCTATGTCGGGCGCATCCGCGAAGATATCTCCCATGAACACGGCCTGGACCTGTGGGTGGTTTCCGACAATGTGCGCAAGGGGGCGGCCACAAATAGCGTGCAGATCGCCGAGATATTGGTTCGCGACTACCTGTAACTTGAGTTAAGTTATATTCTTGTGACCTGCGTCAACGTGAACAATCGAATCCAACATTATGTTTTGCATGAGGATTCGACACTCGAGGATCTCTTTGGGAGTCCTGATGCGCTTTAGATTCTTGTCTGTGATGGCGGCATTGCTGTTGGTAGTGCCGGGCATTTCCTTTGCTCTGGGCCTCGGGGAGATCCAGCTCAAGTCAACGCTCAATGCACCGCTGAATGCGGAAATCGAGCTGTTTGCGACCGACGAGGAACTGCTCGATCTGCAGGTCCAGCTGGCCTCGCGGGATACCTTTACTCGCTATGGGCTCGACTACCCCGCGTTTCTGACAGGGGTGCAGGTCCGGCTGGCGCGCTCGACCGATGGGCGCCGTGTCATCCAGCTCACCACCACGGCATCCATCACCGAGCCCTTTGCCACCTTCCTGGTGGAAGCCAATGGGGCACGGGGCCGGATCCAGCATGAGTACACGGTGCTGTTTGATCCGCCGGCCTTTGCTCCCCAGCGGGCCAATGCTCCTCCGCCTCCAGTGGCTGCCCCGACGGCAGGTGGCAATGGGGGCAACCAGATTGCACGGGCACCGGTAACGCCACCAGCTCCACGGTCCTCGGCCCCTCCTGCAACCGCACCTGCACCCGCACCTGCTGCAGGGGGTAGCTATACGGTTCCGCGCGGCGATTCCCTGTCTTCCATTGCGCTCAGTCGTTACGGGGAGGGCTCAGCCCGGCAGGCGATGATCGCGATCTACCGGGCCAATCCGGCGGCTTTTGGTGGGAACATCAATCAGTTGCGGGCGGGTGCAGTACTGCGTCTTCCCGACAGCGCCGAGGTGGCCGCCATTGATCGCGCTGAGGCCACTTCCGAGGTTCGGCGGCAGATGGCGGAATGGTCCAGCCGTTCGACCGGCGCGGGTACAGGAGACAGCTCGCCACGCCTGGTGCTCGTGCCCCCAACCGGGGCTGCTGGCGCTGGTGCCGGCGATTCCACCACCGCGTCTGGTACGGGCGCTGCGGCACCGGCAGCGGGTGCAAACGCGCCAGACAATCGTGTGCAGGTCGGTGGGGCCGGCCTGGCCAGCGTGCAACAGAACGCGACCAAGGGTGCTGCTGCTCCCGAAGCTGCTGCCCCGGAGGCCGCCACGCCCGATCAAGCGGCTGCGGGCGGTGAAGCACCTGCCTCGACCGAAGTGCAGGCCGAACCCAAAGCCACGGTGCCTGCCGCGGAGCCCAGCAAGCCCACGGCTGCGAAGCCGGAGGCGGGGTCCGAAGAGTCCGGATCCTCCGTGGTCGATCTGCTCCTCCAGTACAAGTATGTCGTGGGTGGGGTGCTGCTGCTGTTGCTCGCCCTGTTCGGGGTGCGCGCCTCCCGCCGCCGTCGCGCCGCTGCGAGCGACAACTTCGCGCCTTTCGCGGTGGAGCCGGCGATCCAGGATGAGCGTGACACCAGTGCAGACACGTTCCCGTTGCGCCGGCCCTCGCAGGATTACGGGCGCAGCATTGTGGTTGAAGAGAACGAGGCGCCGGGCGCTGCAGCCCCTCGCAAGGAAGCGCCGCGTACCGTTGATCTGGAAGAGGCTCCGGCGGCGACGCCGGGCATTGATGCCACTGGTTCCTTTGAACAGGGCGATCCGCTGGCGGAAGCGGATTTCCACATGGCTTATGGTCTGTATGACCAGGCTGCAGACCTGGTCAAGTTGGCCATGGCACGCGAGCCGGATCGTCGCGACCTGAAGCAGAAGTTGCTTGAGGTGTATTTCGTCTGGGGCAACAAGGATCAATTCCTGCAGACGGCGCGTGACCTGGCCGATTCCCGCGAGCAGGCCCAGCCGGGCGAGTGGGAAAAGGTCGTGATCATGGGCAAGCAGCTTGCTCCTGAAGATCCGCTTTTCACCCAATCCCAGGGCAGCGTTGGTCCGAGTTCCGTCGACCTCAACCTGGAAGGCGGCCAGAACCTGGTGGATTTCGATCTGCCAGGCGAGTCTTCAACGCGCGTGCAGCAGTTGAGCGATGGCGGCGAACCGGACCAGGGTGGGGAGATCAGTGGTCTGGATTTCGTGCTGGACGAGCCGGAGCAGGGCGGAGGCGGCGAGACCACGCTCAGTACCCAGCAGTTGCCGACCCAGGAGATGCCGAAGCCGGACCTTGGAATCGAAGGCCCGACTGTCGAGCAGCCGGCGCTGGGTCTGGACGATACGCTGGCTGGCAAGCTCGGCGCCCGGCGCGAGTCGCTGGGTGGCACGGACCAGACGGCGGAACTGGCGCTGGATGATCTCGGACTTGATCTGGGCAAACTCGAGGCCACTGGATCGAACCTGCTGGATGATTCGCAGGTCACCCGGGCGTTGAGTTCCAGCGAGGACGTCGCCGAAACACTGGTGGCTGGCCTTGATGACACCAATCGCCAGCTGCTGCAGCAGTCGGACCATTTTGCTGAAGCCACCGAGTTGATGCCTCTGTCTGATCTGGGCGGCGGCGACACCGCCCAGGTTTCGGAGCTGGATCTGAATCTGGATGGGGACAGCAATGCCGTTACCGGCAAGCGTCGCGCGCCGGACATGGGTCTTGACCTCGACGTCGGGGCGTCCGACAGGCCGTCTGATGACACCTATCAGAAAACGCAGCGCCTGGACCCGGCATCGATGCCCGATGTGGATGCCACGCAGCGGGATCTGGAGCCGGTCTCCATGAGCGAGGTCGGTACCAAGCTTGATCTGGCGCGTGCCTACATGGACATGGGAGATCCGGACGGCGCACGCAGCATCCTGGGTGAAGTGCTGGCGGAAGGCTCCCCCACGCAGCGCCAGGAAGCCCAGCGCCTGCTCGATTCCATTCCCGGCTGACCCAGGGGTACCCCAGTGGCGCGGATTGCCGTCGGCATCGAGTACGACGGCCGGGGCTATTGCGGTTGGCAGCTACAGGATGCGGCTGAATCCATCCAGCAGCAGCTGCAGGCTGCACTGAGCAGTGTCTGTAACCATGCGGTGGAGCTCACGGCAGCCGGCCGCACTGATGCCGGCGTTCACGCCCGCGGCCAGGTTGCACATTTCGAGTCGGATGCCGGGCGTAGTGCGCGCGCGCTGGTGCTGGGAGCCAATACGCTGTTGCCGATGGGCATTGCGCTGCGCTGGGCCCAGGAGGTGCCAGATCACTTCCATGCGCGCTATTCCGCGCTGGCGCGCACCTATCGCTACTGCATCCTGAATCGCGCATCGCGCCCGGCGCTGGCGGCCGGCCGCGTCGCGTTCGTGCATCGGCCGCTGGATGTCGAGCCGATGAACGAGGCTGCGCAGCATCTGCTGGGCACGCACGACTTCAGTGCCTTCCGCGCAGCCGAGTGCCAGGCCCGTTCGCCGGTGCGCAACATGTTGCAGCTGGAGCTGCGGCGGATAGGCGATTTCATCGTGCTGCAAGTGACCGCCAATGCGTTCCTGCACCATATGGTGCGCAATATCGCTGGTCTTCTGATCCACATCGGGCAGGGCGAAGCGCAGCCGGCCTACGCTGCCGAGGTGTTGGGCGGGCGCGACCGTCGTCTCGCGCCCGCGACGGCGCCGTCAAGTGGCCTGTACCTGTGGCGTGTCCACTATCCGTCCGTATTCGGACTGCCGGACGATTCCGATATCATGCCGGCTCCCGCTGGTTGCCCGGCGGACCTGTTGGGGTAGCCATGTCCTGGTTCGAAAAGATCGTCCCGTCCAA
>CAYWDZ010000150.1:0-7776 GCA_964456255.1 uncultured Steroidobacteraceae bacterium
CCGCCTGTTCTGGTGGTGCTGCCACGACGCCCAACAACAACCCGACGCAGCAGGGTGGTGGCGACGATTACGCCGGCCCGGCTCCGCAGAATGCCGACATCCAGTCGTTCCGCATCAATTTCTGGCAGAACGTGAAGGGCGCGGACCGTTGCGGTGGCTGCCACAACCAGACCCGCGGCCAGGCGCCGATGTTTGCGCGCAGCGATGACGTGAACCTCGCGTATGAGGCCATCCTTCCCTACGTGAACCTGATCGAACCGGACCAGTCGCCGCTGGTGGCGCATGTGGCCGGTGGCCACAACTGCTGGCAGGCCAGCGCGCGGGCCTGTGCCGACATCCTGACCGTTTGGATCCGCAACTGGGCCGGCTCGGCTGCGGCCGGTGGTACGCAGATCGTGCTCACGGCGCCCGTCGACAAGACGGTGGGCGACAGCAAGAGCTTCCCCGCGTCTGCGGCACTGTTCCAGAGTACGGTCTGGCCGCTGCTGCGCGGCAACGGCAAGTGCCTGCGCTGCCATCAGTCCACGGCCGCCGATCCGAAGTCGCCATTCTTTGCCAGCGCCGACGTCGATGAGGCCTATGCGGCCGCGCAGGCCAAGATGAATCTGGACAATCCGGCCGACTCGCGCTTCGTGCTGCGTCTGCGCGAGGAATCCCACAACTGCTGGACCTCGAGCTGTGCGGCCGATGCCGACACCATGCAGGCGGCCATCCAGGCATTCGCCAACCAGGTGCAGTCCACGCCGGTGGATCCGGCGCTGAAGATCAGTCAGGCGCTGGGCCTGTACGACGGCACCGTGGCTTCCGGTGGCAGTCGCATCGACCAGTACGCGATCGCGAAGTACGAGTTCAAGGACGGCACCGGCGATGTGATCTACGACACCAGCGGCAGCGGTGCCGAGCTCAACCTGACCATGTACGGCGCAATCGAATGGGTTGGCGGCTGGGGCGTGAACATCAAGCCGGGCGGCAAGGCGCAGGGATCGGTTTCGGCCAGCGCCAAGCTTGCCAGCGCCATCAAGAACACGGGCGAGTACTCGATCGAGGCGTGGGCGGCGCCGGCCAACGTCACGCAGGAAGACGCCTACATCGTCAGCTACTCCGGCAGCGCGACCACGCGCAACGTGACGCTGGCGCAGCGCGCCTACCAGTACGAGGCGCTGGGGCGCTCCACCACCACCGGCGCCAACGGTGCGCCCTCGCTGCTGACCAACGATGCGGATCGTGATGCACAGGCCTCGCTGCAGCATGTGGTGCTCACCTACGACCCGGTCAATGGCCGGCGCCTGTACGTGAACGGCAATTTCACCGGTGACCTGGACCCGCGTTCGGGCGGCACGCTGGCCGGCTGGGACGATACCTTTGCGCTGGTGCTCGGCAACGAGACCTCCAACAACCGCCAGTGGACCGGCGTGCTGCGTTTCGTGGCGATCCATGATCACGCCCTGACCCTGGAGCAGATCCAGCAGAACTTCACTGCCGGCGTGGGCGAGCGCTACTTCCTGCTGTTCGACGTGACCGCGCTGATCGGCGCGCCGCTCGATCGGCCGCATGAGTACATCATGTTCGAGGTCAGCCAGTACGACAGCTACAGCTACCTGTTTACCCGGCCGACCTTCATCAGCCTCGACCCCAGCTACCGTCCGGGCACCATTCCCATCCGTGGCATGCGCATCGGCATCAATGGCGCCGAGGCGCAGAACGGGCAGGCCTATGCCAACCTCGACCTGAACGTGACCGACGCAAACTACTCGCCGGTGACCGGGCAGCTGCTGTCTTCGATCGGCACGGTCATCGGTCTGCAGAAGGGCCCGGTCTCGGACGAGTTCTTCCTGAGCTTCGACCTGATTGCCGGCCAGACCCACACGCGTACGCCCTCGGTGGGCGTGCCGTCGCCGGAAGTGGACCTCGCGCCCCAGCCGGACATCGGTGTGCGCACCTTCGAGCAGCTGAACCAGAGCATGTCGCTCATCACCGGCGTGCCCACGACCAATTCGCTGGTGCGCGGCACCTACCTGCAGGTGCAGCAGCAGCTGCCGCCGGTGCCGAACATCGAGGCGTTCCTGGCTTCCCACCAGACCGGTGTCGCGCAGCTGGCCATCAAGTACTGCGCGGTGATGGTCGATACCGCGAGCACCCGCCAGGCCTTCTTCCCGTCGCTGAACCTGGCAACGGCCCCGGCCACGCAGTTCGCCGGTGCCGGCAAGGACATCCTGCTGGTGCCGCTGCTGACGCGCGCGTTCCAGCAGAAGAACGGAGTGGATCTGGCCACGCAGCCCAGCAACAGCGAAGTGCGCGCCGAACTCTCCGCGCTGATCGACAAACTTTCCGCCAAGCCTGGCGCCTCCAGTTCCACGGTCGCCAAGGCCGCCTGTGCCGCTGCTCTGGGCAGTGGCGCTCTCGAGATTCTCTAAGGGCAATGACCATGCGCTACATCCGCAAGATTCCCAAGGGCCGCGGCGTGAACGAGCCCATCCTGCATGGCGATCACCCGCGTCCGGTCACGCGGCGCCAGATGCTGGCGGCGGGCCTGATCACCGGGTCGGCCAGTGTGATCGTGCCCAGCCTGGGGCTGTTCGCTCCGCGCAGCGCACGCGCTGACGTCCGGACCGACCTGGACTACCTGAACCTGACCAACTGCGGTCTGCAGGGCGGCGCCGGCATGGTGCCCTTCATCTGCTTTGATCTCTCGGGCGGCGCAAACATCGCCGGCTCCAACGTGCTGATCGGCAAGCAGGGTGGGCAGCTGGACTTCCTGTCGACCGCGGGCTACTCGAAGCTGGGCCTGCCGGGCAACATGACGCCCAACCTGCCAAACCAGATCGACCAGAGCTTTGGGCTGGCCTTCCACATCGACAGCGCCATGCTGCGCGGCATGAAGATGCGCGCCACCAGCGCCATCACGGCCGCCAATACCAACGGCGCCATCATCGCGGCGCGTTCCGAGAACGACACCGGCAACAATCCGCACAATCCGATGTACGGCATTGCCAGGACCGGTGCCCGCGGCGAGCTGCTGACACTGATCGGCTCGGTCAGCTCGGACTCGGGCGGCAATTCGATGGCGCCCGCGGCCATGATCGATCCGCGCATCCGCCCGACCAAGGTGGACCGGGCCAGCGACGTGACCGGCCTGGTCGATACCGGCGAGCTCAATACGCTGTTCAGCGATCCGGCCGATGCGGTTTCGGTGATGGAATCCATGGCGGTGCTGACCCATCGCAAGCACGCGCGGGTCAACGCCAACCCGCTGAACAACCCGAACCTCGACGACGCCGGCATCAAGGACTTCAACAAGTGCGGCTACGTGAAGTCCGCATACCTGGCAGAGCAGTTCAGCAGCCCGTCGGCACTGGATCCGGGCCTCGACCCGGACATCGTGGGCACCGGCGGCATCTTCACGGCGGCCGAGTACAGCAGCGACGGTGAATTCCGCAAGACCGCCGCGGTGATGAAGATGGTCATCGACGGCAATGCCGGCGCGGGCACCATCCAGATGGGCGGCTTCGACTATCACACCGGTGATCGCTCCACCGGCGAGGCACGCGACCTGCGCGCCGGGCAGTGCATTGGCGCCTGTCTCGAATACGCGGCCCGCAAGGGCAGGCCGCTGATGATCTACGTATTCAGCGACGGTTCGCTCAATTCCAACGGCACGATCGACAACTCCACCGGCGGCCGCGGCAAGGGCGTGTGGACCGGCGACAACCAGTCCACCGCCGCCTCCGTGATGATGGTGTACCGACCCACCGCCCCACCGGTCATGATGACCGGCGTCGGCAATGTCCCCCGCAACCAGATTGGCTGGTACAGCGCGGACGGGTCGGTGGCCACCACCAGTCACCCGGGCGCCAATGCGGTGAACCAGCTGGTCGAGGTGGTGGTCCTGAACTACCTGGCCCTGCATAACCGGACCGGAGACATGTCGACCCTGTTCCCGACCAACGGCCTGGGGTCGCAGCTGGACAACTGGACCGCTTTCGCGCCGATCGCGTGAAACGCGTCACTGCCCGGCAGTTTTGGCGCGCTATCCTGTTCATCTGTTAAATCGCCGTTGGTGTTTGCTGCTGTGCGAAATACTGGACGCACATCTTTATGGGTGCTGGCGACGCTGCTGCTCGCCGCGGCAGCGTTCGGCGCGCAGCCATACCGCCTGCTGGGCAGCGCCGCCCCGGATTTCACGCTGAAGGCCACCTCCGGGACCAACTTCCGTCTGGCCGAGTATCGCGGCCAGGTGGTGGTGCTGGCGTTCTGGGGCAGCAAGTGCGCCCAGTGCGGCGAGCAGCTCGCGGGCGTCAACCGCCTGGTCAATACCTACCAGTCGGCGGGCCTTGCGGCACTGGCGGTCAATGTGGACGACGACGTGGCGGCTGCAGCGCGCTTCGCGGTGGCGCATCCGGTGGGTTATCCGGTGCTGCTGGATCCCGGGAAGCAGGTGGCCAGGGCCTATCGCGTCGACAACCTGCCCATGCTGTTGCTGGTGGATCGCGGCGGCACGATCCGCTGGGCGGCGCGCGATTACAAGCGCGACAGCGACAGCGGCTACCAGGAACAGGTCAAGGTCTTGCTCGACGAGTAGGCGTCACGCCACAGCATCCAGAGGCATCATGAAACATTCGATCAAATTGCCGGCCATCCTGCTCGCGTTGTGCGTGCCGCTGCTGGCAGCCGGCAGTGAACCGGCTGCCACGGACACGCGCGCACTCGACGAGGAAATCCAGTCGATCAAGACGGATGCGGTCGAGCTCAATCGCGATCTTTCCATTCTGGAAGAAGAGCTGCTGTTCCCGGCCAACACGCAGGTGGCCGTGTTCCTGTCGATGGACGTGGGCGATTTCTTTGCACTGGATTCAGTCGAGCTGCGCATGGATGACAAGCAGGTGACCAGGCATCTGTACACCCCGCGCGAAGCCGAAGCATTGCTGAAGGGCGGGGTGCAGCGGCTGTACCTGGGCAACCTCAAGGTCGGCAAGCACGAGATCGTGGCGCTGTTCACGGGCAAGGGCCCGAACGGGCAGGACTATTCGCGCGGTGCTTCGCTCAAGTTCGAAAAGTCGATCGGTGCCAAGTATCTGGAACTGAAGATCTCGGACCGGCAGGCGAAGCGCCAGCCGGAGTTCGAGATCAGGGACTGGGAATAACCCGACCCTGGCCATGCGCTACCGGCCCGCCATTGCAGGTCTCGCCACGGCGGCATTGCTGCTGGCGCCGGCCGTGCTCGTGGCGGCCGACAAGAAGGATCCGGACAAGTTGCCGGTGACCCAGGTGCAGGACCTGCATTACGGCGAAGTGCTGTACCAGTACTTCGTGGGTGAGGACCTGACCGCCCTGACCGAGCTCGAGGCCTACAGGCACTGGCAGCTGCTGCCGCACCATGATGCGGAGGCAGAACTGCTGGCTGGTGGCCTTTACCTGCAGCTGGGCATGCACAACGAAGCCGGGCGTCGTTTCGAGGCGGTGCTGAATGCGGAGGTGCCGGCGAGCGTGAAGTCGCGCGCGTGGTTCTATCTGGCCAAGGTCTGGTATGCGCGCGGGTATTACGACCGCTGTGTGGATTCGCTGCACAAGGTCGAGGGGCTGCTGGCGCCGCTGGAGCAGGCCGAGCGCGTGCACCTGGAGGCCAATGCGCTGATGCAGATGCAGCGCCATGACGATGCGCTGGTGCTGCTGGCGAACTGGCACAGCGACAGCAGCTGGATGCAGTACGCACGCTTCAACCTCGGTGTGGCGCTGGTGCGCGAAGGCCGGCTGGAAGATGCCGTGCCCTTCCTCGAGGCGGTCGGCCAGCAGTACAGCATCGACCAGGAGATGCTGGCGCTGAAGGACAAGGCCAATGTGGCGCAGGGCTTCGCGTGGCTGCAGGCCGGCAAGCCGGAGCGTGCGCAGCCGGTGCTGGAACGGGTACGCCTGCAGGGCCCGCAGTCCTCGCGCGCGCTGCTGGGCCTCGGATGGGCTCTGTCGGCGCTGGGCAGGAATGAAGATGCATTGACGCCGTGGCTGGAACTGCGCGATCGCAATCTGCTGGATGCGGCCGTGCAGGAGGCCTACCTCGCGGTGCCCTATGTCTACGACAAGCTTGGCGCTGGCGGGCAGGCCGCCGCGTTCTACGAGCAGGCGCTGACTTCCTTTGCGGCCGAGCGCGGGCGCATCGATGCGGCGGTAGAGCGCGTGCGCACCGGCAACCTGACGCATGAACTGGTCGGTGGTGATGACCTCGATTCGCCGCAGCGTGGCTGGTTCTGGCAGCTGCAGACGCTGCCCGATGAACCCGAGTCGCGCTACCTGTATCCGATACTTGCCGGCAATGATTTTCAGGAAGGGCTGAAGAATTACCGCGACCTGGCCTACCTCGGGTCCACGCTGGCCGGCTGGGACGAGAACATGGTCGTCTACAACGACATGATCGGGGCGCGCGAGGCGGCCTATGCCGAGCGCACGCCCCGCGCCGAAGCGCTGCTCGCGAGCGATTCACTCAAGGACCTGAATGCGCGGCGCCAGGTTGTGGCCGGACGCATCAACGATGTGGTCAATCACCAGGAAGTCGAGGTGCTCGGCACGCCTGCGCAGCGGGCCCAGTGGAAGCGCATCTCCGACCTGGAAGTCATGCTGCTCACGCAGCCGCAGGACGAACAGACGGCGGCGTTGCGTGACAAGCTCAGGCTGATCAAGGGCGTGCTGGACTGGGATCTGCGTGAGGCCTATCCAGAGCGTCTGTATCAGCAGCGCCGCGAACTGAAGAGTCTCGACAAGCTACTGGCGGACAGCCAGAGCCTGTGGCTGCGCGTGGAAGAGGCGCGCCGCACCGCGCCGACCACCACCGGCGATTTCGCACAGCGTGTGCAGGCATTGCAGGCACGCCTCGCCGCGCTGCGCGCACGCCTGGCGGCGGCCGGTCAGGCGCAGGAGCAGTTGCTGGCCGGCATTGCCATCGGCGAACTGGAAACCCAGCGCGAGCGCATTGCCGAATACGAACTGCAGGCGCGCTTTGCGCTGGCGACGATCTACGACAAGGCAGCGGAGGGCGCGCCATGAGCCGCATGACGCTGGCCATGCTGCTGTGCCTGCTGCCCGTGGCCGGGATGAGCGCCGAGGATTCCGGCAAGCAGCCGGCGCCAACCCTGAAGGATCTGCAGAAGCGCAAGGTCGAGATCCGCAAGGATGTTCCGGTGGACGCCAGCGCCGACAAGGCCATGGAGAATTACCGCCGCTTCCTGGCGATGCCCAATGCCGATCCGGCGCTGCAGGCTGAAGCCCTGCGCCGGCTGGCCGACCTGTCGCTGGAGGGCGGCGAACTGGCGCGGCAGGATGCGGAAATTTCCGCGGTCGATCCGGGCGGTGCCGAGGCGATCCGCCTCTACACGCAGTTGCTGAAGGAGCATCCGGACTACGCGCGCAACGACCGCGTGCTCTACCAGCTGGCGCGCGCCTACGAGACCACGGGCCAGCCCGAGAAGGCGCTGGCCGCGCTCGATGACCTCGTGCGCCGTTATCCGTCGACCCCCAGCATGGTCGAGGTGCAGTTCCGCCGTGGTGAATTGCTGTTCTCGGCACACCGCTACCGCGAGGCCGAAGCCGCCTATGCAGTGGTGACGGGCCACGGCAAGGGCGAGTTCTACGAGCAGGGCCTCTACAAGCAGGGCTGGTCGCTGTTCAAGCAGAATCTCAACGACGACAGCCTGCCGTATTTCGCGCGCCTGCTGGACGGGCAGCTGCGCGACCCGAAAGCGCCGCGCGGTGTGCGCCCCCTCGATGCGCTGGGACGCGCCGACCGCGAAC
>CAYWDZ010000151.1:0-7747 GCA_964456255.1 uncultured Steroidobacteraceae bacterium
AGGGCAATGGCCGCGGTCAGCCCGCCGATGCCACCGCCGATGGCGAGCACGGACAGATTTTTCAAAGTCGCTCCCGATTGCCGCGCCTTGTGGCGGCTGGTTACTTCTGGGCGACTATATTGTGCCGTTGTTCGCCGATTCCTTCGACCACGCAGACACCGACGTCGCCAGGCTGCATCCAGCGCGGGTTCTCGCGCTCGATGTTGGTGCCGGACGGGCTGCCCAGCGCGATGAAGTCGCCGGGATGCAGGGTCATGATGCTGGAGCCGTACGACAGCATCTCCCACAGGTTGTATTCCATGCGGCTGGTGTTCGAGTCCTGCTTGATCTCGCCGTTCAGCGTGAAGTAATGCCGCACATTGGTCGGGTCGGGCACGAATTCCCTGGGCACGATGTAAGGCCCGATGGGCCCGAAGGTGTCGTGGTTCTTCTGCACCAGCCAGTCGGGGCCGCCGCCCATCTTGCGATCGCCGCGGCCGCCGCGGTCCGAAACGTCGAATTCGATGGAATAGCCGAAGATGTAGTCCGCCGCCTTCGCCACCGGCACGTCCTGCGCCTGCTTGCCGACCACCACAGCGAACTCGCATTCCCAGTCGATCTGCGTGCGACCGCGGGGAATCACCACATCATCGTTCGCGCCCACGACAACGGAGGGGGACTTCAGGAACAGGTACGGGTTGTCGCCGCGCGTGTCGTTGGCGGCTCTTTCCCAGATACCGGGCATCGACTGACCAACCGCGCGCGGCGGGCCCCCGCCGGCCAAGGGGGGGGCCGGAGTTGCGGGACCCGCCGGCGCTGCCGATCGCGCGTTCTGCTGGACGATTCCCGCGGCATGCTCGGGATAGTTGGCGCCCGCGTTCAGGATGACGGCCGGCCGGACCGGCGGCAGCACCTTCACGGCTGACACCTGGCGGATGTACGCGGCGCCCTGCACGGCTGCATTCTCGCTGGCCAGGGTGCGCAGCCTGGGCCCGAGCTGCGCGTCATATCCAGCGATCAGCTCGGTCATCACCGCCGGGAATTTCACCTTCGGCGCTGTCGCATGGGTGCGCTCGTACTGCGCATTGGCCGCCTCGATGTCGACCACCACCGTGTCACGCAGTACCAGCCCGAGGTACTCGCGTCCGTTGGCACTGAATGTGCCGAGCTTGAAAGGCGTGGACTGCGGTGCGCCGGCCGCTTGCGCGGACTCGCCCATGCCCACCGCCACCGTGCAAGCCAGCAATGCAAAAGCACGCAGGTAACCCGTTTTCATTTCACCCTCCCCCCTCTTTGGCAGCGGCTACTTGACTCCTGGCACGACCAGCGGCGGCGGGATCGCATCGCCGGCGCCGATCTTCGTGCCATCAGCGAGCAGAACATGATCGATGCTGCCACCCGGACGGCCATCCTTGTAGGGATGGCCGACAATGGTGATCGCATCACCCGCCTTCACCTTGTCCTTGGTCCAGCCCGCGTTCTTCAGCACGGGAACGGCCGCCGCCTCGAAACTCAGATCAACGGACTTGCCGTCCGCGGTGACCGTCATCTCGACCCACACGTGCGGGTTGGTCCACTGCACCTCCTTGACCTTGCCCTGCCAGCTCTGGGTCCTGGCCATGTCGAACATGGAGAAGGAATGGTGCGCAGTGGCGGGCAGGGCAAGCGCCGCCAGCACAGTCAGCAGCGCAGCGGGCAGAAATGCCTTGGTCATGGGCGTGAGCTCTCCGGTCAGTGTTCGTCGCGATTGTTTTCGCACAGGTATTCCTCGAAGCGGCTGCCTGGCGGCATCGGCGTGTACGCACGCTGGATCACATAGGGCTCCTCCAGCGCTTCCGGATCGGTCATGACGGTTTCGATTTCGAGCCGCGTCGGGCTGACGCGCTTGATCCGTTCCACCACCGTGAGCTTGTCGGAGTACGGCACGCCGTCCCGATCGATGGTGCCGGCGCGCAGGTTGTTGGTCTCGACCACCAGCGTGTCGCCTTCCCAGTGGCCGACGGAATCACCATTGAAACTCGGGTCCGCGCCCACCGTGTGACCGATGCCGTCCATGTAGATGCGACGGATGTCGTGCAGCACGCCCAGGTTCATGGTGATCTGGCCCGGCGTCTGGATGATCTCCATGGGCATCGTGCCGAAACGCACCACACCGAATGCCAGGCAGCGCGCCACACTGTCGGGCTCCTGGGTGCCGGTCTCCAGATCCTTGCGCCACTTGGCGTATCTTTCGGCATAAGGGGACTTCAGCTTGGGCGGGGCAGGACGCGTGAATCGCATCCCCGCCGGTGGCCCGCCGCCACCGGGCGGTGGGCCGGCACCCGGTCCGCGACCACCAGCTGGCGCAGCCGGTGCCGCGCCAGCCAGCGGCGCGCCGAAGTACACGAATTCCGGATTCCACATGCCCGAGACATTCGGGTGGGATGGATCGCCATACAAGGGGTCCTTCATGACGGTTGCGGCACACAGGCCACCGGCAACCATGCACAGCCCCGCGAAAATGGCGGCCCGCGCGGGTCTGGAAGAAACGTGCATTCTGGATGATTCCCCGAAATAATTCCTTGGGGTAGGAAATTAGCCGAAATGGCGCGATATCGCCAGCCCCGGCCGGGCCGGCCCATCCTGCCCCGCTTCAGCTCCTCCGGTGACGGAATTTGTGCTAAGCAGTGCGTCCATGAAACGCACTCCAACCCGCGCACCAGCCCGCAAGACCTCAGCGACCGCCAGGAAGCCCCGCCGCAGCCGCGGCAGGCCCAGCTCCGCGCAGGCGATCGCCGGACGCGAAACCATCGTGATTGCGGCCCGCAAGCTGCTGGACGAGGTCCCGCCCCACCAGGCCACCATCTCCTCCATCGCGCGCAAGGCGGGCGTCGATCCGGCGCTGGTGCGCTACTACTTCAAGAGCCGCGACACCCTGCTGCTGGCCGTCATCGAGGACATCCTCAACAGCTGGCACGCCGAACACCCGGTTCCCGCGGCAAGCCCGGCGGCACGCCTGGCGACGCAGGTCGGCAACATGCTGGATTTCGCGCTGCGCGAGCGTTCCATGCAGCGCCTCATGATCGACGAGTGCGCCGGCTCACGCTCCGCGGAAGTGCGGCGCCGGGTGCGGGAGATCAATGCAGCCTTCGTGGACAACCTCGGGCTGCTGCTGCACCCGGAAAAGAGCTCTTCGCGCGATTCCACCGACCCGCTGTTCCTGTATGTGTCCATCATCGGGCTGTGCGAGTTCTTTGCGGCCTCGCAGGCCATGATCCTGCCGCTGGCGCCGGAGGGCATCAGCCCCGAAGAGCTGGCCACCCGCTACCGGAAGTTCATCGCCCAGCTGGTGGTCGATGGCCTGCGCCCGCGGGTGGAGCCCTGGTCCGCGCGCGAGCGTCAGCGTTCGGTCACGTAGGTACCCATCGAGTCTTCCCACTTGCTGTCGGTGAGCTGGCGCACGTTGCCGCCGTTGCGATCCATCAGGAACACCTGCGCATAGGGCTGCGGCGAAATGTCGAACATCGCCGCCTCGTCCTTGAACCCGGTGCGCGAACTCTCGAACCAGATCTCCTTGCCGTCGGCGGTCCAGGTGGCATGCGCATCGGCACCGCTGGTGGTGGTCAGGCGCTTCACGTCGCTGCCGTCGGGCTTCATGGTGAACACCTCGAAGTCGTAGTCCGGCATGCGCCGCGTGAAGACCACGCGATCACCCGTGACGGGCGCAATGAACGGGAAGTTGTCCCAGTCGGTGGTCAGCGTCGTGACACTGTTGTCGGCCAGATCGAGCCTGCGCAGACCGCGCGTCTCGGGGCTTTCCTGCGTACCCCAGACCCGGAAGATGATGCTCTTGCCGTCGAGGCTCCACGCGGGGAAGCCGGCGTTCACCTTGCTGTTCGTGACCTGCTTGCTCTCCGAGCCGTCGGCCCTGGCCATGAACACATTGGCCGGCGCGAAACCACGCCCGCCGAAGAACGTGCCCACGCCGAAGGCCACCCACTCGCAGTCCGGCGACCAGGTGGGCATCAACGATGCCGCATCCTGGCGCTGGAAGATCTTCACCGGATTGGAGCCGTCGACGTTCATGACCCAGGTCGGCGCGGTCTGGTTGCCGAACGGGAAGTCCAGCCCCGTCAGCGCCATGCGTCCGGTCTTCGGACAGACCGTGGGGAACACATCGGTGTAGCGGTACTCGTGGGACTTGTCCCAGCTGTACAGCAGCATGTTCTGCGGGCGGTTCTTCGACTCGAACCGGTAGTACACCACCTGCTTGCCATCCGGTGACCACGAGGGACTGCGCACATTGCCGGTTGGGCCGCGCTTGCCATTGGAATAGACGATGCCGATCTCCGGTCCGCCGTTCTGCGTGGCCTTGATCAGGTAGCCCACCGTACCGTCGGGCAGGTACTGGGGATTGGTCTTCAGACCCAGCCCGGTGGTCAGCTCCTTCTGCGCGCCGCTGGCCACGTCGATCTCCACGATCTGCGAGCTGGAGGTCAGCGCGGCGATGCCGAAGCCGTGCATGCGCGCAGCAAAGGTCTGCTGGACAGGGAGGGTGTAGGCAACGAGCTTGCTGCCGTCCGCCGACCATCTCGGTGTGCCGAAGGCTTTGCCGCCGGTGATCGTCGTGATGCGTCGCATCCCGCTGCCATCGGCCTGCATGACGTACAGGCTGGTGGGATGCGAGTGCCCCGCGCCGGCACCGCTCTCGGCGCCCTGCCACTTCTCGCCGGTGTCGGAGCTGAAGGCGAGCCACTTGCCATCCGGGGACCAGGACGGCCGGAAATATCCATTCATGGTCGCGTGCGGCTCGGCCTTGCCGTCGCCGGTGAGGTTGCGCGCGCGCTTCGTCTTCAGATCCAGCACCCAGATGTTGGCGGTGCGCGCGCCACCCTTCGTTGAAACATAGGCCAGCGAATTGCCATCCGGGGACAGCGCACCAGCGTCTTCCAGGCTGGTGTCGGAAGTCAGGCGCTCGAGGCCCGTGCCATCCGGATGCACACGCCACAGGTCGGCCTGCCCGTCCCCGGCGCCGTCGCGCTCGGACGTGAACACGATCCACTTGCCGTCGGGCGAGAAGCTGGCGTCGTAGTCGCGCTTCGCTGCAGCGGGCAGCAGCCGGCGCTCGCCGCTGCCATCGGCATTGGCCACGTACAGCCACATCTCGGAGGGCCCGATGCGATTCATCAGCATCACCTCCTTCGCCTGTGCCGTCGCGGTGGCGGTGAGCCACGAACCGGCGATGATCGCCGCGGCCATTACCTTGCGCATGATTCCTTCCTCCTTTCGATCTCTTGCTGAAGCATTCAGACCAGTTCCGGCAGCAGCTTCGCCACGTGCTGGCGATAGATGCCATCGAGTTCCGCGGCACTGAACACGCCGCCCGAGTCCAGCGCCTTCACATGCTCGATCGGCGTGCGGAATGGATAGTCGGTGCCGAACACGATGTGCTCCATCGGCACCACCGCGCGCAGCGCACGCGTGGCCACCGGGTTCGAGGCCTGTGCGATGTCGTAAAAGAAGCGGCCGGCGGTGGCGCGAAAGCCATCGGGCGCCGCCGCCTTCGCCTGCGCCCCTTTGTCAGCACCGTCGAAACGCTCGATCAGGTACGGCATGGTGCCGCCCGAGTGGCTCCAGATCATGCGCACATTCGGGTAACGCTGGGCGGCGCCGCGATAGACATAGCTGGCAATGGCGCGCGTGGTGTCCGTGCCGTATTCGATCAGCGTGTCCGCCACTTCAGGAATGATGCGCGAGCAGCAGGCGGGGCCACTCGGGTGGATGTAGACGATCGCCTTGCGCCGCTCCAGCTCCGCGAAGACCGGGTCGAAGCGCTTGTCGCCCAGATAGGTGCTGTTGTAGCTGGTGAACAGCCCTACGCCGCATGCATGCAGGGTGTCGAAACCGTACTCGATCTCGCGCAGGGCGTTGTCGATGTCGTCCATGGGCACGGCCGTGAAGAGGCCGAGCTTGCGGCCATTGTCCGCCACCAGCTTTGCGCCGTAGTCGTTGGTGTCGCGCGCGAGCTTCACGGCCTGCTCACCGGTCGCGGGAATTCCCGGCGTGGTGATCGACAACAGCGAGCGCGTCACGCCCGCCATGTCCATCTGTTCCAGATGCGTTGCGAGGCTCCACTGCGCCATGGGCCCGGGCGTGAGCGGCCGCAATGCCGGCGACTGGAAGTGCGCATGCACATCGATGATCGAACGGCTGCCCGCGCCCGCGGAGAAAGCCCGCGCCGCGACTGCCGCCGCTGCCATTCCCACCATGAAATCCCGGCGCGATGCCGCGCGGCGAATCTGCATGTCGGTTACTCCTTGTGTGCTGCGGTCATGAGGTGTGCGCCTTCGCTTCCGGATAGCGCGGCAGCAGCAGGAACACCGCGCAACTGGCCACGAGCCCCACCGCACTCACCGTGAGCGCGGGCCTGTAGTTGCCGGTGGCATCGTGCACCGCGCCCACCCACAGCGGCCCGAGCCCGGACGCAAACACGAATGCGCCGTAGAGCCAGCCGTAGATCCTGCCGAACTGCGCGAGCCCGAAGTAGCGCGCCACCAGAAAGCCCATCAGGTCCAGTTCAGCGCCCAGCGCGAGGCCCATTCCCACGGCCATGACGGTGGCGGCCGCCACTCCGTTGAACAGGAATGCGGCGCTGCCCGCCGCAGCAATCAGGCAGATCGCAATGGCGATGCGCGGTGCAAACAGCTTGTCGAGCAGATAGCCGACGATCATGCGGCTGGCGATGACTGCAAGACCGATGCGGCCGGCGATACCGCCGGCGGTGACGGGATCGAGCCCGTTGTCGCCCAGCATGGGCACGAAGTGCGGCAGCAGGCCCGCGAAGGACAGCGACATGGCGGCGAATGCACCGGCAAGAATCCAGAACACGCGCGAGCGCAGCCACGTCGCCGGCCCGCTCGCCACGCCCCTGGCGGCAGCTGGCTCGAGCGTCGGCCTGGCGCGCGGCAATACCAGCGCCGTGGCCAGGGCGCCAACCAGTGGCACCACAGCGAGCGCGAAATAGCCGCCGCGCCAGCCGTCCGCCTCGATGATGCGCGCCAGAACCGGCGGCACCAGCGCGCCCGACAGGCCGATGCCCGTCATC
Source organism: uncultured Steroidobacteraceae bacterium (assembly GCA_964456255.1). GTDB lineage: Bacteria > Pseudomonadota > Gammaproteobacteria > Steroidobacterales > Steroidobacteraceae > ZC4RG30. Next base: position 7,064 of record CAYWDZ010000151.1, read on the forward strand.
GTGATGCCGAGCGCAACGCCGCGCCGCGCATGGAACGCGGCGCCGACGATCTTGGTGTACGCGATGGGCCCGGACGCTGCCGCAGCGAAGCCCAGCAGCGTCTGGATCAGGAAGTAACTGTTCACGGAAACGACGAACGCGCCCAGCGACGCGAAGCCCGCGGACAGCAGCAGCAGGCCGAGGATCGATGGCCATTTCGCACCGAAGCGATCCACTGTCCAGCCCACCAGCGGATTGGCCACGGCAATCGCCGTGGTGACCAGCAGCACGCCGAAGCCAAACTGCACGCGCGTCAGGCCGAACTCCTGGGTGAGGCCGGCAACGAACTGTCCATTGGTGTACAGCAGCAAGGCCGAGATGCCGGTGATGCTGCCGATGACCGCGCCAGCCAGGCTGCGCGCCTGGTGGCCGGGTGCTCCCTGCCCCATGTTGTTGGTGTCTGCGTCCACGCCATCCGCCCCGTGCCGCCCCCCTGGGCGCGGGTATTATTCCCACATCCGGGAAATTTTGATACACGACTGCCGCGACGGGTGCCATGCGGCCGCGCCCGGCCGGCTTCTTTGGCGTGACGCTGCCAGCCAGGCAGTGCAGGAATACCGGCAGCTCACATCGCCCCGGAACTGAGGCGGCGTTACTCGAACACGCCCAGGATCCGCTGGTATTTCTCGATGTACCAGCGGTTCT
>CAYWDZ010000152.1:0-7658 GCA_964456255.1 uncultured Steroidobacteraceae bacterium
GCACGCTCTTCGGTGGCTGGCGCATCATCCGCACCATGGGGCAGAAGCTCACCAGGCTGACGCCCGCCAGCGGTTCGGCTGCTTCGATCGGCGGCGCCGCGACGCTGTTCATCGCGTCCAATTTCGGCATCCCGGTGTCGACCACGCACACGATTACCGGCGCCATCCTCGGCACCGGCATGGTGCAGAATCCGGCGCGTGTGCGCTGGGGCCTGGCAACGAGTCTGGTGTATGCGTGGGTCCTGACGATTCCCGCCGCCGCGCTCGTTGCCGCCGCGGCCTACTTCTTCATCGGCCGCAAGCTGCTCTAGTAGCGGCGGCTCAGGCCGGGCCCGGGCTGGTCGACGGGTCCGCCAGCACCGGTGGCAGCGGACACTCCAGCACGGCACAGATCGCCCGCAGCAGTTCGGCTTCTGTCGGTGCCAGCGATTCATCATGGGCGATGGTGCGCACCAGACCCTCGATCAGCAATTGCTTGGCGGCGACCTTCAGCTGCCCCAGTTGCTCGAGCGCACGGTCGAACAGCGGCACCCAGTCCGCGAGCACGTTGTAGGCAGGCCGGTGTCGTGGCAGCAGCGGCGCAAGACCTGCTTCATAGGCCTGGCGTGCGGCTTCGTGTGATCTGGAGCCATGCCGTGCCAGCACCGCGAACACGACTCCCAGTGAGTCGGCCGCATCATCCAGGGTCAGCCTGCCATGCGGATTGCGTGCGCCTTCCAGCGGCAGCAGGGCGCGGATCACCAGCTTCTCCAGCGCGTACTCGAAGACCGACAGGCCACCGTCGAAGCGCATCAGCTCCTTCAGGGCTGCCACGAGATGTGCGCGCTCGGCCAGCGGCAGTGCGCGCAGGGCCGGGATCAGTTGCAGAACGGCCGGCAGGCGCAGCATGGGCGCGAGCGCGCGGGTGACTTCCGACGCTGTCTGCACGCCGTCGGCCATCGTGTCGCCCAGTCTTTCGCGGACGAACTGGACGCGCCGTTCCTGCAGGGCTGCGTCGGCGAAGATGACAATGGCCAGCAGCAGCGCCGCTGTGTGTTCAGGCTGGTCGGCACTGGCGCGCAGCGCGGCAGGCAGCGCGCGGCGTACCGCGATGGCCTGCTCGAGATGCCGTGGTGATGGCTCGCCGGTGCTGGCAGCAATCAGCGCGGCAGCTGCCGGTACGGGGATGCCGCCGAGAATTGCGGCTGCGGGTGACGCCCTGGAAGGTGCGCTGCCGGGATCGGCAGACCTTTCGCGGTTCATCTGCTCGCGCGCCTGGCGCACCAGTGATTCGAAGCGATCGTGCGTGACCTGCGGGTCCAGCTCGCGCACGCGTTGTTCCAGCGGCGGGTGGGTTGCCAGCAGATGTGGTGCGCCGGATACGAGCAGCATGTGCTCGATCTCGTTCATCCGGGCATTGGCGAAGCGTGGCGGCGGCCCTTGCGCGGCAATGCGCACCAGCGCGTCGCGCAGCCCTTCCGGATTGCGGGTGAACTGCACCGCCGAGGCATCTGCAAGGCACTCGCGCTTGCGCGAAATCCACGCCTGCAGGATGCGGCCCGCCCAGAAGCCGATCTGCCCGATGATGGCGATGCCGATGCCTACCATGAACAGCGGCACCACGCCGCGATCGCGGCTCGAGCCACGGCCGGAGGCGGAAAGCCTGATGAGCAGGCGGCCTGCCAGCGAGACAGCCATCAGTCCGAACACCATGCTCATCAGCCGGATCGACAGGCGCATGTCGCCATTCAGGATGTGGCTGAACTCGTGCGCGATCACGCCCTGCAGCTGGTCGCGCCTGAGGTTCAGCAGCGCGCCACGGGTCACGGCCACCGCAGCATTGGCCGGAGTGTGTCCGGCGGCGAAAGCATTGATGCTCTCGTCGTTCTCCAGCACGTAGATCTCGGGCACCGGCACGCCCGAAGCCAGCGCCATTTCCTCCACCACGTTGTACAGCTGCCGGCGCCGCGCATCCGGTGTGGAGCGATCCACACGCACGCCCCCCACGCTGCGCGCCACATAACTGCCGCCCTCGCGCAGCTGCAGGTGACGCGTGAGGCTCGCCACGCCAATGAACCCGCCGGTGGCCAGGCTGACCAGCAGCACCGTGCCCGGGTGTGCCAGCGCCCATTCGGTGAGCGAGCCGCCAAATGGCTCGTGGTGCTTGCCCGTTGCGTAGCTGATGCGCAGCGCAGTCAGCACGATGGTGTTCAGTGCCAGCACCACTGCCACCATGCACGCGGCAAAGGCCCAGCCCAGCAGCCGCGACTGCCGGCGCGCGCTGGCCTGCGCTGCAAAGAAATTCACGGCCTAGGTGAAGCTGACCTTCGGCGGCTCGCGCTTCTCGGCCGCCGGTGCCTCGAGCATCTTGGCCGGCTCAAAGCTGAACATGCCGGCGATCACGGAGTTCGGGAACATCTCGCGGGCATTGTTGTAGCCCATCACCGCGTCGTTGAAGGCCTGGCGCGCAAACGCCACGCGGTTTTCCGTGGAAGTGAGCTCTTCGGAGAGCTGCATCATGTTGGCGTTGGCCTTCAGGTCCGGATAGGCCTCGGCCACTGCGAACAGCCGGCCAAGTGCCCCCGCGAGGCCCGCCTCGGCACCTGAGAGCTGCGTCATCGCTGCGGCACTCGCGGGATTGGCAGCCGCCGCCTTGAGGCCGGCCAGCGCGCCATTGCGCGCGGCAATCACCGCCTCGAGCGTTTCGCGTTCGTGCTTCAGATAGCCCTTTGCCGTCTCGACGAGATTGGGAATCAGGTCGTAGCGGCGCGTGAGCTGCACGTCGATCTGTGCGAATGCGTTCTTGAATCCGTTGCGCGCCGTCACCAGACGGTTGTAGATGCCGATGGCCCACGCCGCGAGGGCGACCAGGATGATCAGAATGACGAGCAGTCCCATTGCCGGATTCTCCTAATTGTTCATCGCGGTCGCGCCAAGCGACCGCGCACTGCCCGGCTTGTACCACGAAATCCCCCACCGCTACGATGCCACTTGATGGAAGCATCAGTCCTGCTATGGGTGCTGGCGATCGGCCTGATGCTGGCAGGCCTCGCGGGCACCGTGCTGCCCGTCCTGCCGGGCGTCCCGCTGATGCTGCTGGGCATGTTCATCGTCGCGTGGATCGACAATTTCACGCGGATCGGTCCATGGACGCTCGGGATTCTGGCGGTGCTGACCGTGCTCGCAGTTGTGGTGGACCTGGTGGCTGCATCACTTGGCGCCAGGCGCGTTGGCGCGAGCCGGCTGGCTGTGCTGGGAGCCGCAGTCGGGACCGTGGTGGGTGTTTTTCTCGGCCTGCCCGGCCTGATCCTCGGGCCGTCGCGTTCACCATGCTGGGCGTTCTTGCAGCCGCCTGGTACATCGATTGATGGCGTCACTGGCGAGTGGGCAGGATCCCATCGCGCAGCAAGGCGATGTGCCGGAACATCAGTTCGGCAACGCCTTCCGGGCCGGTCGGCGTAGCGGGCCGCTCATCCAGGAAGTGGTACAACACCAGGCCCAGCAGCGAGTCCGCCAGAAAATCGGCTGGCAGATCCTTGCGCAATGTCTCTGTGTGCTGGGCCCGCACCAGCAGCTCGCGCAGACAGGCGCGCAATTGCGTACGCAGATCCAGCGCGGCGGGTAGCGGCAGCCACAGGCACCGGCGCAGCAGTGGGTCGGCGGCCAGCAGTGCGCAGGTTCGCTGCATCAGGACGGTGATGGCCTGCTGCGGCTGATGGGCACGTGCACGTGCGGCAACCAGTAGCTCGTTCACACGCGCGGACAACTGTTCCTTGAACAGCGCCTGGATCAGGCCGTCGCGGCTGCCAAAGTAGTAATTCGCCAGGGCCGGAGTTACGCCAGCGGCCCTCGCCACCTGTCCGAGACTGAGCTCCTGCGGTGCCTCGCCGACGAGCAGGTCCCGGGCGGCTGACAGCAGGCGGCTGCGCTGCGCGCTGCGCTTGCCCTTGGGACGTCCGCGCGGGCGCGGGTTGGCAGGTCCAGTCTTCATAATTAAATTGATGATAATATAAAAAAAGGTGCATAAGCCCGAAAAGGTTCATGCGGCTACCGAAGTATCGTGTGATAACCTGACAGGTATTGCGAGATCATTGATGTGGGCAATCTATTGCCAACAAATTCGGTTATCGACCATCTTTGCGAAATACACATGTCGGGACCTGCCTTGCTGGCGGCGACCCACACATAGGGAATTGGGAGGGGATTTTTATGGCTCTGACATTTCGTCGGCTGGAAGTCTTTGTCGCTGTTGCAGAAGACGGAAATTTCCGCAAAGCGGCCGAGAGGCTCGGCATCAGCCAGCCATCAGTCAGTTCGCAGATCAAATCGATGGAACGTTATCTCGGCTATCAGTTGTTCGAGCGCCATCGTGGTGCGTTGGCGATGCTGTCTTCGGAAGGCAAGAGCTTTCTGACCCAGGCGCGTGACCTGGTTGCTGCCCAGAACGCACTGGCATGCGCGCGCCTCGGTGGCAGCCGTCTGGTGCCCTTGCAGTTGAAGGTGCTGATCGGGCCGCTGCTGCTGGAGCGCTGCGTGGAGCCGGGTCTGGCTGCCTTCCGACAAGCGAATCCGCATATCGACCTGCAGGTGCAGTCCTTCTCTTCGGGAACGGTGGCGGAAGCCGCGTTTCACCGGGGTGAAGCCGACGTGATGCTCTACACAGGCGCGCTGCCCGAATGCAGCAATGGCGAGACTGCGGAAGTGATTTCCCGCATCAGCTGCTCACTCTACGGTGCGCCGGCCCTGGTTCGACCAGTGCTGCAAGGTCAACGGAGTCTCGACGATCTGCCGTTCCTGCTGCTGGCAGAGAATTTCCGCATTACCCAGTGGACTCTCGACCAATTTGCACGCAAAGGCGTCATTCCGCGCCAGACTGTTTCACCCAGGCCCCAGTCTCTGGATCACCTGCTGCAGATGGTGCTGGCCGGCCGGGGCGTGGGCATGTTCTTCGACATTGAAATCGCCTCGCACATGCGCTCCGGCCGGGTGCTGCCCTGCGGTCCGGCGCTGGACCCGGTGTCGCGGGTGATGGTGATCGGGCCACGGGCTCGCGCTGCCGACGCCGCGCCACTGCTGGCGTTTCTCCGTCATGCCGTACGCAAGGATGACGAGGCCATTGCGACGCAGCACGCGCGACTCGGTCATCCCGGGCTGTTGGTTGGAGACGACAGCCTGGCCCGATTGGTCGGTTTGTGATGCAAGCCCACAAAATTGTCATATCGGGCACCTGGAGGCTCGTGTATAGTTTCGCCCCGAGATCGACGGCGTTTTCGTCGTCAGCGTCTCGATAGTCGTGGAACAAGACCCCCCGTTTCCACGTTATATTTTAGCCCCGCCGAATGGCGGGGCTTTTTTTTGCGCGCGTACAATCTGCACGCAGCGTCTCGAAACTGCTTGAGGCTTCAGCCATGCGCATCGCCGTACCTCGCGAGATCAAGAACCGTGAATACCGCGTGGCATTGACGCCCGCCGGTGTGCGCGAGCTGACTGCCGCTGGTCATGAAGTGAGCGTGGAGTGTGGAGCCGGTGAGGGCGCCGGTTTTCCCGATGCTCAATATCTGGCTGCGGGTGCCAGGCTGGAACCGGATGTCGGCAAGCTGTTTGGCGCGGCGGAACTGATCGTCAAGGTGAAGGAACCGCAGCCCGAGGAATGCCGCCGGCTGCGTGTGGGGCAGACCCTGTTCACCTATCTGCATCTTGCGGCAGACCGGCCCCAGGCCGAGGCGCTGATGGCCTCGGGCGTAACGGCCATTGCCTACGAAACCATCACGGCCGCCGACGGCAGCCTGCCGCTGCTCGCTCCGATGAGCGAAATCGCTGGCCGCATGTCGGTGACCGTGGCAGCGCATTGCCTGATGAAGGCGCAGGGCGGTGCCGGACTGCTGCCCGGCGGAGTTCCCGGAGTCCCGCCGGCGAAGTTCGTGGTGCTCGGTGGCGGTGTCGCCGGCAGCCATGCCGCGCGCATGGCGCTGGGTCTTGGCGCGGATGTCACCATCGTGGACCGTTCCCTGGCGCGGCTGCGCCTGCTGGCGGCGGAGTTTGGCCCGGCGCTCAAGACTGAATACTCGACGCGGGATGCAGTGGAGCAACTGGTGCGCGGCGCGAATGTGGTCATCGGCTCCGTGCTGATCCGCGGTGAAGCTGCACCGCGCCTGGTTACGCGCGAGATGGTCGCGGGCATGCAGCCTGGGTCGGTGCTGGTGGACATCGCCATCGACCAGGGTGGCTGCTTCGAGACCAGTCGGCCGACCAGCCATGACGCGCCAACCTTCATCGAACATGGAGTGGTGCACTACTGCGTCACGAACATGCCGGGGGCGGTGCCGCGCACTTCCACTGCGGCGCTGACGCACGCGACACTGCCCTACATCCGTGAGCTTGCCGACAAGGGCGTTGCCGCCGCGCTCACCGGAGATCCTCATTTCCGGCGCGGGCTCAACGTGGCCGATGGCGAGATTCGCAGCGAGCCGGTGGCCCATGCGCTGGGCCTGCCATTGCGGCGCTGACGCGCACGATCCGGTCTAGAATCCCCTTCACTCGTCGCTGGGGGAAAGGCATGGCGCGCACGGCCGCAGAACAACGCAACCTGGATCTGGTGCTGGAGATGTACAACCAGGTACTGGTGCCCTTCGATTCCTCGAAGGTGGATCGCTACATCTCCCCTGACTATGTGCAACACAGCTCGCTGGCGCCGCCCGGGCGCGATGCGCTCAAGCAGTTCCTGGATTTCATCCGCAAGCAGTCGCCCGATGCCCAGACCCACATCAAGCGGGCCTTCGTCGATGGCGACCACGTGATCTGTCATGTGCACGTGATCCGCCACCCCGGTGATCCGGGGCTGGCCGTAGTCGATATCTTTCGGGTGGCGGGGGGCATGATCGTCGAGCACTGGGACGTGCTGATGGATGTGCCGGCCAAGCCCGTCAATCCCTTGCCGCTGTTCTAGAAGAGAGATGACATGAGCCGGAGATTCCAGGACAAGGTGGTGCTCGTTCTTGGCGGCAACAGCGGCATTGGTCTCGCCGCAGCCAGGGACTTTGCGACCGAAGGTGCCCGCGTGGTGATCACGGGGCGTGATGCGAAGACGCTTGAGGATGCCCGCAGGCAGATCGGGCACGATGCGCTGGCCATCCGTTCCGACATTGCCGATCTGGCTGCACTGGATGAGGTCTATCGGCAGGTGCGCGAGCGCCACGGCCGCATCGATGTGCTGTTCGTGAACGCTGGTGTCGGTGGCTTCGTGCCCGCCGCAGCGGTAACACCCGAATTCTGGGACAACGTGCATTCGGTCAATCTGCGGGGTTGCTTCTTTGCCGCGCAGAAGGCGCTGCCATTGATGAGTAAGGGCGGCGCCGTGGTGTTCACCGGCTCAATCGGCAGCCAGCTGGCGGCGCCGGGCAACATCACCTACGCCGCCGCCAAGGCCGGCTTGCGCGCGGTGGCGCGCAATCTGGCGTCCGAACTGCTGTCGCAGGGCATTCGCGTCAACATGGTGAGTCCGGGCGCGACCGAGACGCCGATCCTGTATCGCAATCCGGGCATGGACGACCAGGCCGTTGACGGGTTGCGCAAGATGATGATCGCCAACACCCCGATGAAACGCATGGGCACGCCGGAGGAGATTGCGCGCGCCGTGCTGTTCCTCGCGTCCAGCGAGGCCAGCTTCATCACGGGCATTG
>CAYWDZ010000153.1:0-7604 GCA_964456255.1 uncultured Steroidobacteraceae bacterium
GGCATGGCGCACTTCAGAGGCCGCCAGGGGCGCCACGTGGGTCGACCTGGCCAGGTCGATGTCACGGTGGAACTCGACGACCAGAACCGGCCCCTTGCAGCGAGCATCGCTGGCCAGGCGGTTGTGGGCGCAGCAGAGCGGCTTACGCTGGCCTGAGCCGGGCGGCGTACTCGCGCGCCTTCCTGCGATAGACCTCGTTGCCCTTGACCATCCATTCCAGGTCGCGCGCTTCAACCTGGCGCATGACCCTGCCCGGTGATCCGAACACCACCGAGTTGGGCGGAATCTGCATGCGCGGCGTGATCAGGGCACCCGCAGCGATCAGGCTGCCCGCACCGATGCTGGCGCCGTCGAGCACCATGGCGCGATTGCCCACCAGCGCGCCATCGCCAATCGTGCAGCCATGCAGCAGCACACCATGACCGATGGTCACGTTGGCGCCAACGATGACCGGCACGCCCGGATCCACATGCACGATGCTGCCATCCTGCACATTGGTGCCGGCACCGATGCGGATCCAGTCGTTGTCCCCGCGCAGCACGGCGCCGAACCACACACTGGCCTCGTGCCCGAGCTGCACCGAACCGATCACATCCGCGCTGGGTGCGACGAAGTAGTCGCCTGCGGCTTCCAGATGACGCTCGCCATAGCTGTAGATCATCGCTTCAATGTCCTGGTACGAGATCCTGCAGGTCACCGCCACCAATGGACGGCGCCTGATCGTTGAGTCCGCGCAGGATGATATTCGGAATCAGCGTATCGCGCGCCCGCTCATCGCCCGACCACACCAGGATCTGCAATCCGCGCCGCGGCGCCAGCCACATGCGCAGGCCCGCATCGAGATCAAACCAGTACACGTCGCGCTCCACCGGTGGCTCATCACCGCTCCATGGGCGCTGCGAGGCCAGCCACGCAGGATGCACGCGCGCGGCGGCATCCCGCGCGAGCAACCGATGGATCCAGTCCGGCGATGCGATGCGTTCGCCCTCATAGGCACCCATCCCCAGCAACAGATCCCCAAGCCTCATCCAGTCATCCAGTCGCGCCACCAGACAGCAATCCACACGCAGGGCCTGGTCATCGCGGCCCCATAGCCATGCATCGGCGGCGCGCAGCGGCAACCACACCCGCTGCGACAATGTCCGGGCGACATCGCCATCGGCATCCTGCAGCAGCAGCGGCGGTGCCGGATGCAACGAGAAACGCTCGCGCGCCGCATGCGACCAGGGATTGCGCCAGCCGGAATCTGCAGGAGCAGCCTCGCGCACGGCCTGCAGCGCCGCGTCGAAGGACACCCGGCTGTTGTCGGCCAGCACCCCCACGGAAAGTGCGAATGGCAGTGCCGCCAGCTCGCCACCCGCGACGAGCGTGTCATCACCGCGTCCGGATGCGTAGTACTCGAACACACGGTGGCCATGTCGATGCACCACCAGCGCCAACAGGCCCTGACTGCGCGCGTGCTCACGCGCATCCTCCAGCGCGGCCGGCAACACGTTCTCGGCTTCCGGCGTGGCACGAGGCAGACCAGCGGCATTGCCGGCAATGCGCAGGCGAGGTTCCGGAAGACGGGACCCGGCATCCGCCCCGCCTCCGGTCAGTGCAGCCGAGTAACGGACCCAGTAAGGGTAGTCACCGGCCATGAGCATCAGAGCGAGCCCGGCCACGAGCACCACGCCAGTGAACAGCACCTTCTTCATGAGCGCAGCTTACCCGCCCACTTCACCGCACCGCGCGACAGCTGCAGCTCGTGCGTGGCATTGCGCGGCCATTCCGCCCGATAGTGCGTGGCCATGACCACGGTCACCCCGGCGGCGATGCGCGCCTCGAGCCAGGCCAGCAGTTCTGCACGCAGTGGCGCATTCAATCCCGTGAAGGGTTCATCCAGCAGCAGCAGCAGCAGCGGCCGCAACACCACCGCGCGCGCGAACAGCACGCGCCGCACCTGGCCGTAGGACAATTCCGCCAGCGGCCGCTGCGCGGATCCGGCCATGCCGAGCGTGGCCAGCGCCGCCTGCGCGCGGCGCTTTTCGTCGGGTGTCGCACGGAAGTTCAGGCCGATGCTGGAATGCAGCCCCGACACCACTGTATCGAGCACGCTGTAATGCCGCGGATAGTCGGTCTGCAGATGCGGCGCGATCAGGCCCGTGCGGGCGCGAAAGTCATCGAGCGGCACACCGGGCCCCTGCCATGCACGCACGATTCGCCCGCCACTGGCAGGCGAATGGTCTCCGTACAAGGTCCTGAGCAGCGTGCTCTTGCCGGCACCGTTGGCACCATGCACCACCCAGCATTCGCCGCGGCGAATGGTGAGATTCACGTCGCTCAGTACGCGGGTGGCGTCCACAAAGACATCGGCCCGTTCAAGCGCGATCAACGGGCGCCCGACCCGGCGTCGAACCGGCTTGCTGCCTGCGACGCGAGGCCGCGCGGAGTGTGGGATGCCGGCGGCTGCCAGCGCCTGGCGCAGGTGCGCCCGCCGCAGCGGACCCGCATGGCGCACACGACCGGCATCCAGCCACAGCAGGTGCGTGGCCCCGGGAGGAATGTCTTCGTCGCGGTGGGCAGAACAGATCCAGGCAGCGCCCTTGAGCGCGGGTCCGGCCAGCAACCGGTACAGGCGCTTGCGGTTCAGATCATCCAGCCCGGTCGCCACTTCATCGAGCAGCAGCACATCCGCATGCCAGGCCAGTGCACGAGCCAGCAGCACCAGCCGCCGCTCACCATAGGAGAGCGTGAGAAACCGGCGCCCGGCCAGGCGCGCAATGCCAGCCTTGCGCAGCAGCGTCAGGCACCGCGACTGAGCGGCAGGCGACAGGGAGCGCATGGGAATGTCGGTGCGGTGCAACCCGGTGCCGACCACGTCGATCGCCGGGTAATTCCAGCCATAGCGTTCGTAACGATCCTGCCGCTCCGGCCCCAGCCACGCGATTTCGTCACGGACTTCCACCGGTTCCACGTGCCACTGCCCGCGTGAGCGGTAGCGCCGTGTGGGCGCGCCGGCATCGTCCGGCCAGACATCCCCGGCAAGGATCTTCAGCAACTGCGTCTTGCCGGCGCCGCTCGCACCCACCACCAGCCAGCGCTCGCCCGGGCGGACATGCCAGCAAATGTCATCCAGGATCAGCCGTCCGCCACGATGCAGCCGCAGATGTTCGAGCAGGATTTCCACGTTTGGAGGACGCGCGCTACCGGGTGCGTACGTGCTGCATGGGCAATGAATCGAACTTCTGCCGCCACCACACATCCAACGTGGTGTAGTAGCTGGTGATAGGGATATCCGGATGAATGGGCTTTCGCATGGCGACCTGAGCAGCCTTCAAGGTGGCGCGCCCGGAGGGATTCGAACCCCCGACCAACTGGTTCGAAGCCAGCTACTCTATCCAACTGAGCTACGGGCGCTTTGCAGGAGAGCAGCGGATGATGGCATGACCGGGGCGAAAGCCAGTAGTATTGCGACCAACTGACCCGGACTTTGCGGGCGATAATGGGGTGAGAGCATGAAGAAAGTAGCTTGTCTGGTCGTCCTTGCGGCCCTCCTGCCAATGTCGGCCTGGGCAGACTGCGTCTATCCGAAGCAGCCTTCCAAGACGCCGGATGGCAATCGGGCTGCGCGCGCGGAAATGATCGCGGCCAAGAAGGTTTTCGATAAGTACCAGACTGACATCACCGCCTATCTCGCCTGTCTCAAGAGCGAGCACGAGACCGCGATGGCCGCCAACGCGAGCGCCAGCGAGGCCGACAAGAAGAAGATGCAGGAGCGCTGGGAAAAGAAGAACGACGCGGCTGTCGATGAAGCGCAGTCCGTGGCCGATCGCTTCAATGAGCAGCTGCGCGTCTGCAAGGCTCGCCCCGACGGCTGCACGAAGTAGGCTGCCGCGCCGCGCCTCACGGCCCGGCGCACCGATGGGCGCTGCATGCTGACCCCGTTTGAAGCGGAGGAGCAGATTGCGCGCCATCTGCCCTGTCTGCCCATCGAATCACTGCCCGTCAGCCAGTGCGCGGGCAGCGTGCTGCGCGAGAACATCTACGCGGAGCGTGACCATCCCCCGTTCGATCGCGTTGCGATGGATGGCATCGCGATCGACTCTGCGAGCCTGACCCCGACGCGGCGCACTTTCCGCATCCAGGCCACCCAGGCTGCCGGCGATCCTCCGCTGGCGCTGCTTTCAGCCAGCCACTGCATCGAGATCATGACCGGTGCGATGCTGCCTGCCGGCTGCGATGCCGTGGTGCCGGTCGAGAGGATCACCGTGAGCGATGGGCAGGCCGAAGTCATGCCCGATGTCACGGCAGGCCCCGGCACCAACATCCATGCCCGTGCCAGCGATCTCACCCAGGGCACGCTGCTGCTGCCGGTCGGCACGCGGCTGGAAGCACCCGATGTGGCCACGGCAGCCGGCGCCGGCATGGCACGCCTGCGCGTCAGCCAGCAGCCTGCCTGCATGGTGGTCTCCACCGGCGATGAACTCGTGGAGCCGGGCGATCCGATCGAGGCCTGGCAATTGCGCCGCTCCAATGCCTATGGCCTGGTGGCGGCGCTGCGCCGCCGGGGCTTTCTGCGGGTGGCAGACGATCACCTGCCCGACGACGCCGAAAGGCTCACCAGCCGCCTGCGTGAGCATCTGCAGAGCTACGAGGTACTGATCCTCTCGGGCGGGGTCTCGATGGGCAAGTTTGATCTGGTGCCGATGGCACTGGAGGCCTGCGGCGTAAGGCAGGTCTTCCACAAGGTTGCGCAGCGCCCCGGCAAACCCTTCTGGTTCGGCATGGCATCAACCGGCTCGGCAGTCTTTGCCCTTCCGGGCAATCCAGTCTCCACACTGGTGTGCCTGGCCCGTTACGTGATTCCAGCCATCGACCGTGCGATGGGCCTGCATGCGGCGCACAGCGGCGACAAGATTGCGCTTGCCAGCCCGGTGACACACTCGGCTGCACTGACCGGATTCCTGCCGGTGACAACTGAAATCGACGAATGGGGCCGACCATGGGCCCACACGGTCAGTCACAATGGCTCGGGCGACTTTGCCGCCCTCGCCGGCACGCATGGTTTTGTAGAATTGCCGCCCGGCCCCAATACCTACCCCAAGGGCTTTGTCACCCGTCTGTATCGCTGGTAGTCATTCATGAGCAGCATCTCCCAACTCGATCGCGGCCCGCAGGACCGGCTTGGCCGGCCACTGCGCGACCTGCGCATCTCGGTGATGGATCGCTGCAATTTCCGCTGCCCCTATTGCATGCCGCGCGAGCGCTTCCACGAGCACTATGCGTTCCTGAAGACCAGCGAGCGCCTTTCGTTCGAGGAAATCGTGCGGCTGGCGCGGCTGTTCGTGCCGCTGGGCGTGAAGAAGCTGCGCATCACCGGCGGCGAGCCGCTGCTGCGCGTGAACCTGCCGGATCTGATCGCCGACCTCAATGTCATTCCCGGCGTCGAGGACATTGCGCTCACCACCAATGGCGTGCTGCTCGGCAAGTACGCCTATGAACTGAAGGCTGCCGGCCTGTCGCGCGTCACCATCAGCCTCGACAGCCTCGACCAGGAAGTCTTTGCGCACATGAATGGCGGTCTCGGCAATGTCGATGACGTGCTGTCCGGCATCCAGCATGCGCTGGACGCCGGCATGGGGCCGATCAAGATCAACACCGTGATCCAGCGCGGCGTGAATGAAGCAAGCGTGCTGCCGCTGGTGGAACACTTCCGCGGCACCGGCATCACGGTGCGTTTCATCGAGTACATGGATGTCGGCAACCGCAACGACTGGCGCGAACAGCTGGTCGTGCCCTCCGCCGACCTGATGAAGCAGATCACCGCGCGCTGGCCCATGCACGTGGTGAAGCCCGAGTATGTCGGCGAAGTGGCGCGTCGCTACGCGTTCGACGACGGCAAGGGTGAGGTCGGGTTCATCTCCTCGGTCACACAGCCCTTCTGCGGCAACTGTTCCCGCGCACGCATTTCATCCGATGGCCAGCTCTACACCTGCCTGTTCGCGCAGCACGGCACGGACCTGCGCGGCCCGCTGCGCGCTGGTGCCGATGACGATGAACTGCTGCGCATCATGCGCGACACCTGGACCACCCGGGAGGACCGCTACAGCGAGCAGCGCGTGGTGCTGCACAAGCGCAGTGCCGGCCAGAAGATCGAGATGAACTACATCGGCGGCTGATCGATGACCGCCCGCAAGCAGAAGCTGACGCATCTGGATGCGGCCAACCGGCCCACCATGGTCGATGTGGGCGGCAAGAGCGCGACGCGACGCGAAGCCAGTGCGGAAGGCTTGCTGCGCCTGCCTGCCAATGTGGCGCGTGAACTCAGGCGCAGCGGCCACCGCACGAAGAAGGGGCCGGTGTTCGATACCGCCATCATTGCCGGCGTGCTGGCTGCGAAACGCACGCACGAACTGATCCCGTTCTGCCATCCATTGCCGTTGTCCAACGTGAAGATCAGCGTGACCAGCGTGCGTGGAGGCCTGCGCGTCCAGTGCGACGTGGCGGTAACGCACAACACAGGCGTCGAAATGGAAGCGCTGACCGGCGCCGCCGTGGCGGCCCTGACCATCTACGACATGTGCAAGGCCCTGTCGCACGAGATCGAGATCGGCCCGGTGCGTCTGCTCGCCAAGAGTGGCGGCAAGCGCAACTACCAGCGCACTTCCCGGCGCGGGGCCGGCAGGTGACCGCGCCTCTCCACGGCCTGGTGCTCGCCGGCGGCCACAGCAAACGCATGGGCCGCGACAAGGCGAGTATCGCCATTGGGGGCAGCACGCAACTGGAACGCGCAGTGGGGCTGGTTTCGCCCCTGGTGACACGAAGTTTCATTTCCGTGCGCAGTGACCAGCGGGAAGATCCATTGCGCGCCCGCTTTGCGCAGATCGTCGATGCGGGCGACGTACAGGGGCCGATCGCCGGCCTGCGCGCCGCACAGCTCGCCTACCCGGAAGTGGCCTGGTTGCTGCTGGCAGTGGACTTGCCGCTGCTGGATGCGGCCACTCTGCAGAACCTGATCGCGCGCCGCGACCCGGCGCGCCTCGCCACCGCCTACCGCAGCAGCCACGATGGACTGCCCGAGCCGCTGTGCGCCATTTACGAACCCGCGGCGATGCCCGCCATTGCGGCCTGGCTGGCTGCCGGCAAGAACTGTCCACGCAAGTTCCTGATCCAATCCGATACCCTGTTGCTGGACCAGCCCAACCCGCAAAGCCTGGACAACGTGAACACACCCGACGAACTTGCTGCCGCAACATCCCCGCCGCACAGCGCCAGCACGGCGCCGCGCGAGCTCAAGGTGCAGTACTTCGCGCTGCTGCGCGAACAGGCCGGCACTCGTGGCGAGGCAATCATCACGCGTGCCGCTACACCGCGCGAACTGTTCGCCGAGGTGTCTGCGCGGCACGGCTTCACGCTGGGCACCGAGCACCTGAAGGTCGCCATCAACACCGAATTCGCCGACTGGTCACGACCCCTGGCGGAGGGCGACACCGTGGTCTTCATACCTCCGGTGGCCGGCGGATGAGCGACTTCCGTTTCTCGCACCAGCCCATCGATACGACGCCGCTGCGAGATCGGAAGAGCACACGTCTGAACTCCAGTCACATTGAGGAATCGCGTAT
>CAYWDZ010000154.1:0-7498 GCA_964456255.1 uncultured Steroidobacteraceae bacterium
CGAGACGCTGGGCCTCGGCACGCGTGCCGGCTTCTATGAACAGACCGGCGCCTACCGCGACATGGTGGTCACGCACCTGTTCCAGATCCTCGCGTTCATGGCGATGGAGGCGCCCACGCACCTGGCGCCCAAGCCAATCAGCGAGGAGAAGAACAAGGTGTTTCGCAGCATGGTGCCGATCCAGCCGGCCGATGTGGTGCGCGGCCAGTACATCGGCTACCGGGGCGAGGAGGGCGTGAGCGGCGAATCCGATACGGAAACCTTCATCGCGCTGCGCTGTGCGATCGACAACTGGCGCTGGGCCGGTGTGCCGTTCTACCTGCGTACCGGCAAGCGCATGGCCGAGGGCCAGCGCATCATCTCGATAGCCTTTCGCGAACCACCCAAGAGCATGTTTCCCGCTGATTCGGGCGTGGGCGCGCACGGGCCGGATCACCTGACCTTTGATCTGGCCGATGCATCAAAAGTCTCGCTCTCGTTCTATGGCAAGCGCCCCGGACCGGGCATGAAGCTCGACAAGCTCTCGCTGCAGTTCGCGATGCACGACACCGGCATGGCCGGCGAAGTGCTGGAAGCCTACGAACGCCTGATCCTCGATGCGATGCGCGGCGATCACACCTTGTTCACCACCGCCGAGGGCATCGAGCGGCTGTGGGAAGTCTCCGCGCCACTGCTCGAATCACCGCCACCGGTGCGTTCCTATGCGCCGGGCAGCTGGGGTCCGAATGCGATTCATCAATTGATCGCGCCGCACGCCTGGCGCCTGCCCTTCGAACGGGCCTGGCGCGCGCCCAATCCAGAGGGGTTCTGAGCCCGGTTCAAATTCCGCATTGCGCTCATGGATGGCTCCCTGCGATCGGATTAGACTGCGGCGAAACGCCGGCATGATGCCGCGGTGGTTGGGTCTCCCCGATGTATAGCGCCTCAGAGCCAGTCCATTTCAACGCCAGTGGCAGCTGGGCGCTGACCGAACAGCGCCTGGGCGGGCCGCTGCCCGCGCGGCTGCTGTTCACGGCCGCCTACGTCGCATTGCTGTGCTTCGATCACTTGCAGCAGGCCACGCTCGGCGATCTGCCGCTGCTCCGACCTTCGGTGGGCCTGCTGTGGATCGTGCTGTGGTTGTCGCGGGTCGGGATCTGGCCCGTGTATCTGGCCATCCACGTGGTGAGCGCGGCGGCAACCGGCGCGCTTCTGCAGGGCTCCCTGTCGGCGCGCGACGTATTGATCGATGTCCTGCCCGGCGGCGTGACCGCCATCGCCGGTGCGCTGGGCTGTCTTGCGCTGATCCGCGGACCGATTCGTCTGCACATGCGGCTGGTGCCACGCGTGTTGCTGGGCCTGGCATTTGGCGCCGTGGCCGGCGCGGCCGTGGCCGGTGTCGTGCAGCTGTGGTCGACGCCGCCGGTCGAACGAATGGCGAGCCAGCTTCCGTTGGTGTGGGGTGGCCTGGTGCTGGGCGGGCTCGCCACCGGTCCGACGGTCCTGCTGTGGTCCCAGGCGCGCCCTGCGGCGCATCCGGAATTGTTGCTGCGTTCCCGGCGCCCACTGATCCTGTCGACCCTGTACCTGCTGGCTGCCGTCTCGCTGGCCTTCTGGTGGGCTCTGCATCCCGTCGCGCATTCGCTGTTGCCGCTGCCAATGCTGGTGCTGCCGGCGCTGATCTATTCCAGCTTCACGTTTCCGCCGCGCTGGACCGTGATGCAGATGACCGGGGTGGCCCTGCTGTGCGCGGGTCTGTGGCTGTTGCGCAAGGATTCTCCCGCGGTCGCCGCCGACGCGCTGGTGCGCATCGGTCTGATGCAGTTGCTGCTGGGGTTCTTCACCGCTGTTCCATTCATTGTGTCAATCGCCGTCACGCAGGTGCGGATCACGCTGTGGAATCTCGGCGAGAGCGAGCATCGCTACCGCAGCTTCATGCAGCTGAGCCGGGATGCGGTCTGGCGACTGGAGATCGACCCCCCCTTGCCGCCGGACCTGACCCTGGAACAGCAGCGTGACTGGATGCGCGCGCACGCGCGCGTCGTGGAGGGCAATGAGCCCTACGCCGGCATCGCGCTGCAGGCGCCCGATTCCGCCGGCGACGCCAGCTGGCACATCGCTTCCTGGGGTACGGAGCTGCTGCGGCGTCTGGGCGAAGTGACCGGTGAGCCGCATTACATCGAGGACCTGCGATTCGCGATGCGGCGCGACGGCCGCACGCGATCCTGTCTGGCCAGTTTCAGCGCCATGCTCGAAAAGGGCAGCGTCCGCCGCGTGTGGGGTGTGGCCCGCGATGTCACCGAGCTGGTCGAGCTGAACGCGCGACTGGCGAGCGAACAGGAGCGGCTGCGCGGCTATGCGCGCCAGATCGCCGCCGCCGAAGAGAAGGCGCGCCGCGCCACGGCGGTGGACCTGCACGATGGCATCGGCCAGACGCTGGTGGGCATGCTGATGATGATCGACAGCGAGCGCGCGCATGTGACACCCGAGACCCGCCGGCTGCTGGACGAAATGGGCCAGCGCCTGCGCGAGGTCCAGGAAGCCACCCGCCGCATGATTTCGGACCTGAGTCCGCCGGGCCTGTACGACCTTGGGCTGGTCCCGGCCCTGCAGTGGCTGACCGTGTACCTGCGCAACCAGAACGGACTGGAAGTGCGGCTCGTCTGCGACTTTCGCGAGGAGCGTATCGCCATCGAGACACGTGTGCTGGTCTTTCAGCTGGTGCGCGAACTGCTGCGCAATGTCGTCAAGCACGCGGGAGTGCTGTCTGCGCAGGTGGTGGTGGAAGAAGCCGGCGAATCGCTGCGCGTGCTCGTCAGCGACGAGGGGCGCGGCTTCGAGTGGCAGCTCGACATGTTCGGCTCCCGGACCAGCGGCTTTGGACTGTGGAGCATCGCGGATCGCCTGCGTGAAGTCGGTGGCACGATCCAGATCAATGCGGCGGAAGGTCGGGGCGCCCGCTTCGAGATGCTCATACCCCGGCGTCTTGCACCCGGTGTGTCCGAGCAGCGGACCGCGTAACCTCTTTTTTTCATCTACCCGTACAAGGAGTCTTCGGTCATGGAAAGACGTGTGCCCTTGCTCGTCATGCTGGCTGCGATGGGATTTGCCCGGGCTGTTGGCGCTGCGCCAGCCACCAGTTACGCCGAGTTCTCCTATCAGGAGCCCGATCACGGCGACCGGGGCGCAGCCTTTCGCGCCGCCGCAACGATCGGGCAGCGCCTGGTCCTCGACTTTGGGGTGGATGCCCGCGAGCATCGTGACGGCGGTGTCGGACTGGCTTCGCTGGGCCTGGGCACCCGCCTGCAAACGGGCACTGCAACCAGGTTTGTGGTGGGACTGTCTGCAGAGGCGCTGGGCGGCGATTTCGGTGCTGACGATGAACCCGGCAGCATGAGCGGTTTGGCTCTTGGCGCTGGTTTCAATGGGGAACTGTCGCACCGCCTCAACGATCGGGTGGAGCTGCTGGGCCGGCTCAAGGTCACCACGATCGACGGGTACAGAATGGTCGCAGCGATCGGCGCGCGCTTCTATCTGGCCAGGCGTCTGGCCGTTGTTGCGGACGTGCTGAAGGACGAATTGGGCACCCGCGTCGGTGTCGGCATGCGTCTGGATTTCAGCCGGCACTGACCGCGCCGGCCAGGGGGATCGATGAGACAGGATGTCCTCGTACGCGGCCTGATGACGGCTGCCCTGTTCGCGGCGCAGATTGCGTCCGCGCAAACCACCATTCCCGTGCCGCAGGCGCTCGATCCGGTCGCGTTCGTCGCCCGGGTCGAAGGCGACCTGACGGAAATTCGCGGCCTGGCATTCAAGCATTCCGTGCCCGTTGCAAAGCAGACGCCCGCAGACCTGGGTCGCTACGTGGACAAGGAAATGGCGCGGGAAGTGCCGGATGCGCTGTCCGACAATTTCGGCAAGCTGGTGAAGCGGCTGGGCCTGTACCGCGGCCCCGAGCTCGGCAACCTGCGCGACATGATGCGCAAGGTGATGACCTCGCAGGTTTCGGCCTACTATGATCCTGAAACGGAGCGAGTGTGGGTGCTCAATGGCGGCACCAGCGAGCAGGAGGAAGGCCTCGTCTACGCGCACGAGCTCTACCACGCGCTGCAGGACCAGTACTTCGACCTGCAGGCCTACATGCCCGAAGGCAACAAGTTCGACGCCGACCAGACGCTGGCACGCACCGCGGTGGTGGAAGGCGAGGCGACCTACATTCACACCACGTGGGTGTTGCGCAATGCGACCCGCAGCATGCCGCCGCGCGCGTTGCTCGGCCCTGCCATCCAGATGCAGGCCAACCTGTCGACGGCACAGCTGCGCCAGATGGCCGCCGCCGAGCCTGGTCAGGCAGCCGGCATGGACCAGATACCGACCTTCATTCTCGAAACGCTGATGGGCAACTACATGAAGGGTGCGGCCTTCGTGTTCGCCGTGCAGGAGAAGGGCTGGCCCGAGGTCGAGAAGCTGTATCGCGAGTACCCGCCCCGGTCCACCGAGCAGATCCTGCATCCCGAGAAATGGTTTGCGCGTGAAGGCACGGCGTCGATCACCTGGCCGGATCTGGGCAAGGAGCGCGTGCTGCGCGACTGGGAGCTGCTCGACGACGATGTGATCGGCGAGATCCAGTGGCGCATCATCTTCAATGCCCAGGGCCAGACCGATGGCGATGCCGCGGCGGCCGGCTGGGACGGAGACCGCTACGCGGTATTCAAGCGCAAGGGCGCCGATGAAACCCTGATGCTGCTCAGGACCGCCTGGGATACCGAAGCCGAAGCGCGCCAGTTCGCGGAGGCGTATCGCCGCGCGCTGGCCGTCAAGTACGAGGGTGTCACCGAGCCGGTCAGCGTGGAGCAGCAGGGCACCGATGTGTTCATCGTGGAGGGCGGCCGGCAGGCCGATCTCGAGGCATTGATGAAGCTCGTCCGGCAATCGAAGAAGCAGCGGGGCTGAGGCGTTCACCGACGCCCGTCGGGAATGGTTCTCCGTGGCTATGCCGCAACATATGCGTGTAATTGTTGGTAAAACAAACTACTTGTCGTAGGATTCGCGCCACGCCAATTCGTGGCGCTTAATAAATGGAGTTTCGCATGCGCAAGCACATTGTCCTTGGAGCGGTCCTGGCCCTGACTGCTGGTACTCAGGCCATGGCCGCCGAAGGCCTCAGCTACAGCTACGTTCAGGCGGCCTACGAGAGGGGCGACTGGAATCTCGTTGACGTCAACGTGAACGGCTTCTCGCTGGCCGGTTCCGCTGCATTCGGCGAGAACTTCTACGGCTTCGCCAACTACACCGATGTCAGCAAGAGCGGCTTCCACCTCAAGCCACTGAGCGCGGGCCTGGGTGGTCACTACGGGCTGGGCATGTCGGTGGATCTCGTCGGCGGTGTGTCGTTCGAGAGCATCAAGGCCACTGGCGCGAGCAGCGAAAGCGGCTGGGGCATCAACGCCGGTCTGCGCGGTGTTGTGGGCAAGGGCGAACTCCAGGGTGGCCTGAAGTACGTTGATATCGGCGACTTCGGCAATGACACGGTCTACTCGATCGGCGGCCGTTACAACTTCACGGAAGCCTTTTCCGCCGGTCTCGATATCTCGAAGTGGGATGACCTGGACCTGACGGGTTTCAGCTTCTCGCTGCGTTACTCGTTCTGAAGACCTGACACGCCTTTGCGGGCGTGGCAACGGGGCGCCACAAGGCGCCCCGTTTGCTTTCCGGCGGTGCAATCTCCTCGCTACCTGTGCGCAGTTGCCCTAGGATTCGCGAGCCCCCCGGATAGCCCCTGGTCAGGATGGACAAATGACAGTTCAGGATCGCGTGATGACGCTCGTGTTGAGCGTCGTGCTGATCGTGGGCGCCTACCAGTTCTACTTCCTGACCCAGCGCTGGAAGCTGGTCAGGACCCGCATCTTCAAGTCCCGCATCGATGAAAGGATTCCCTTCTGGCCGCGCTGGGCCTGGGTCTACAGCTTTCTCTATTACCCCGCCATCCTGTACCTGAACCTGGTCTCGGAGGACGCGCGCCACTTCCAGGTGATGGCCTTCAGCTTCATGCTGCTGCTGTTCCTGCAGATGGTCTGCTTCATGGCCTACCCGGTGGCCACTCCCGACCACTGGCGCGAAATGAACAAGGGCGTGACGCTGTCGGAGCGCTTCCTGCGCTTCGTGCAGAAGTTCGACAGCCCGCTGAACTGCTTTCCGAGCATGCATGTTTCGGTGGCCATGCTCACCGCGCTCTACTGCCTGCCCACGCTGGGGCCATGGGCGTGGCTGTTTCCCGTCCTGATCGGCATCTCGTGCCTGTTCACCAAGCAGCACTACCTCATCGACCTGCCACCCGGTGCGGCATTGGGATATGCGGCGTACTGGCTGACGCACCACTGGATCTGACGTGATCGCCGCATGGAAGCCATTCATCGGCGGCTGCATCTTCGGTTGCCCGGGCGGCCCGCTGACCTTCTTCGCGCTGCACGTGATGCGCCAGCCGGACGGCAGGCGCAAGGCGCTGGCGGTGGTCCTGGGCGCCATCACTGCCGACCTCATCATCATGATGTCCGTGCTCTACGGCCTCGACGTATTTGTCAGGACCAACGGCGTGATGGGCATCCATCTGACCGACACGTTGATCGAGGTGCTCAAGGGCCTGGCGTTCGCAGTGGTGGGCGTCATCCTGCTGCGCTACCGGCCGCATGAGTCCGAACAGCTCAACTCCACGCCATCGACGTTCTGGAAGATCTTCGCGGCCGCGTGCACATTCGATCTCATTCATCCGGGCAACTGGGGCTCCACCATCGTGGTGTTCGCGATGCTGGGCGTCACCCGCGTCGGCCTGCTGGAAACCATCTGGATCTGCGCGCTGTTCCTGATCGGCATGCTGGTGACGTGGTGGTTCTCGATTACCTGGTTCTCCCGGCGCGGCTGGATACAGCGGCACTGGAGCCGCATCCTGCATGGGGCCGGGCTGGTGTTCTCGGCCATCGCCGCATTCCACCTGATCCGCGCTTTCTGGCTCTAGCCCTCGGTAGCGCGCCGGACTGAAGTGTTAGCATCGGCACCCATCGACCAGACGGGAGCTGCCACATGAAAACCCGAATGATTGCACTGCTGATGCTGGGCGCCGTGCTCTGCGGCTGTGGCCTCGCCGAGACCGCCGCTACCGGCGCGGCGGCCGGCGCCAGTGCCGCCGAGCAGGCGAAAGAAGGCAAGAAGATGGAAGAGCAGATCCAGACGGACATTGCCACCATGCAGAAGCAGGCCAAGGAGGCGCAAGCCGCCGCCGAAGCCCAGGCCACAGGCGAGTAGCTTCATGACCGGGACCGCAGTGGATCTGACCGGCAGTACCGCAGCGATCATCGCGCTGGCGGTCTTCATCCTCACGTACGGACTGGTGATCGCCGAGGAGTTCACGCACCTCAGCAAATCCAAGCCCGTCATCGTGGCCGCGGGGCTCATCTGGGTGCTGGTGGCGATTGCCTCGCACGATGTCGAAGGCTTCGACATCGAGGGGCTGCTCGAGCACAAC
>CAYWDZ010000155.1:0-7470 GCA_964456255.1 uncultured Steroidobacteraceae bacterium
TCCCGTCGATCAACATCAATCGCTCCGGCACCCGCAAGGAAGAGCTGATCACCGACCAGGGCGAGCTCGCCAAGATGTGGATCCTGCGCAAGCTGCTGCATCCGATGGACGAACTCGCCGCGATCGAGTTCCTGCTCGACAAGATGAAGGACACGAAGACCAACTCCGAGTTCTTCGAGGCGATGAAGCGGTAAACCTGCCGTCGGGCGTCAGCCGGCCCGCCGCAGCGCGGCGCGGGTAATGGCGCGCACGCCGGGGCAGGCGATGTGCCACTATGACAGTCCTGCCTGCGCCCGCGGGCCTGCCTGTCGGGAGTGCCACATGGCTGCAGATGTCCTCATGTCCAACGCCAGTTCCGACACCGTCGGTACGGACATATCACTGCGAGTGGTCGGGACGCAGATTCCACCGTCCAAGATGTCCATTCAGGTCGCCATCACCGGAACGGCCAAGGTCCAGATCCAGGGCCGCGTGCACAAGGCCGCGCCATGGGCCGATATCGGCGCAAAGCGCGAACACTCCTGCCTGATCTACATCGATCCCATCTGGTCGCTGCGCGCAGTGAGTTCAGAAACCGGGCCGGATTCTTCCGTCTCGGTCTGGGCGGCGTGGGGAATCTGACTCGCGCCGGCCGCGGCGGCGGAGTTCACCTGGCGAGGGTCGGCAGCACGTCTGCGTACCATACGCAGTTGAGCCCCAAAGATTCATCCGACTGCCGGTCACGCGTGCGCATGTCCATGCGCGTGGAATGGATGCCAAGCAGCTGCCATGACTGGGGCGAGTCGTCGCCGGCGGGCGCGCTCCTGCGCCGTCGCAATACCGGGGAGCCACTGCTGCCACGATGGGTTCGCGCATCTGTGAGGAAATAGCCCTGCCGCTGGAAGCGCACACCGTAGGCTGACGCGATGGTGGCGCCGCGCGCGACAGCCAGGTGATGCACGGTGTCGTAGAAGCCAAGCGGAAAGCCGATGACGGTCAGCGCGTCACCAATGGTCACCTTCTCGCGGCCCGGTTCAAGGTGCGCAGCATCGAAGGGTTGCAGTACGGTGGATCGGGGCAGGCGACTCATGTCGATCTCGATCATTGCGACGTCCACTGAACCGCCGGTGTCGCTGGCTTGCCGCCACAGCCCCAGACCGTCGTGGTACAGCGGTATCGAAAACACGGCGTGACGTGTCAGATCGCGGGCATCGGAGTGCAGCACGATCTCGACGCGGTCCGGAAAGTGGCCGCTCGGGACGTCCGCGAATACGTGCCGATTCGTCACCAGGAACAGGCGCGCCTCATGGCGAAAGAAGAATCCGCTGGCACTCGACAAGGCCTGCGATCCAAGCCACGTGTTGATCGGCGTCGTGGACAACAACACTGCGATGCCGGAGTTCTGGGCGAGCAGGGTCCCGTTGAGTTCATCGATGCGACTGGCAGTCCTTGCGGGGCCCTTCATCAGGCGAGGGCCAGTTCCGCCGTAGTCGGGATGCCGGACCCAAAGCGACATGGCGAATTCGTAGTCATTTACGTCAGATTCCTCATGCCTGGACCGGATCCAGGTACAACCGGCAAGAAGCGGACTGGACTCTTGCGGAGGAGGCGGGAGCTGCAAGAAGCAGCAAGTGCAAACACCATACGCCCATTTCGCCCGCGGCAGGGCAGAGAGTTTGCTAGGGCGTCAGACTCGCGGACAGGCCGGTAACCGGCTGATCGTTCGCGTCGAGGAAACGCGCACAGAAGTCTGTGGCTCCGCCGCCATTGATGATGGCCGCCCGTATCACATTGCGGCCCTTCTTCAGCGTGAGGCGCCTGGACACGCCATCGTCGATCACGCTCTGACGGTCGCCGTAAATCGAGATGACGCTTTCGCCGTTCAGCCACCACCGCGAGGCGGCATTGGAGCCGATCGCGAGGCGCACATCGCGCATTTCCGCTGGCGAATCCACTGTCGTGACGATCCAGAACAGCACGTTGGATGTGGGCTTCGAAAGCACCCAGGCGAAGTGATACAGGTTGAGGTTGTAGTCTTCGGTATCCACGGCATGCCAGCGCAACGGGCCATTGTGGTCGACGACCATTCCATCGACTGGCAGCCTGGTGAATGCGCCCGGCAGGTCGGCTCCCTGTATCGCCGAGTTCACCGCGCTTTCGGTGAGTTGCCCTGGTACGGTGATGGGCTCGAGCACGAGCCAGCGGTGGATGAACCCGCGCGCGTCCACCAGTCGCGGTGCAGTTGTCGGTTTCGACAGCGACGAAGCCGGCAATTCCCGAACGGATTCAGCGGCCGGTGCGGCATGGCCAAGCCAGACCAGGGCAATCGCCAGTGCGCGCAGGGATTTCATGGCGCAGCGATCCGCCAGCCCTGACGATCGCTCGCAGGGTCGAACCTGGCGAGCGTTGGCATGCTGCTGCCGACAGCGGAAAGCGCGAGCTGATCCGTCGATCCGGGCACGGCCCTGGGCATCAGGCGGTACGTGCCATCACCCAGCTGATCGATGCGCCACAGCTGTTCCGGTGCGCCGGTGAATGCCGGCAGCACGGTGAGTTCTGCGCCCGCGGTGGCCGCCAGCACGCGCTCGGTGCCCGCGATGCCAATGCGAAAGTACGGCGCTCCGGGATAACCGCCAGCGTTCTCCGCCGGTGCAATCGTCCATTTCTGCTGTGCCTGCAACAGCGCGGGGCCAAGACGCACGTCGACCGCGCCAGCAGGCCAGTTCGCCGCCACCTGTGCCACATCCTGGTCGGCAATGCGTGTCGGTGCGGTGGCCTGTGGTGGTCCACCCGGACCGCGGCGCCGCGCGCCACCAACCGGTTCGCCTTGCAGGGCCAGTTCCAGCACCGTGCCCGTGCGCGCCGATTCGATCGCGTAAGTCCCAGCAGAGAAGTTGTCGCCAGCCACGGGCCAGCCGTCGCGCCACAGCAGCGGCCTGATGTCGAGCACGCTGCTGCCGCCCCGATCCAGGTCAGCTTCATAGTGCAGCGAGAACTTCTGCACTCCCTGGCCAAGGTCCAGGAGCCCGAAGTGCCCCGCACCGATCTGCCTGCCGCGGGATCCGGCGAAGAGCTTGCCGCCGCCTTCGAGCATGTCGACGCCCATGTTGTCGACGTAGGGTCCGGTCACCTTGCGCGCGCGGCCCATGCGGATGTTGTACGTGGAGCTGGCCCCGGCGCAGCACGAGCCATGCGTGACCAGCAGGTAGTACCACTCGTCATGGTGAATGATGATCGAGGCTTCGGAATTGATGGCGATGTCGATCGCTGGCCGCTCGGGATAGCGCCGCTGGCCGGTGGCCGGATCGAGCTCGACCAGGCGGATGTACCCGAAGTACGACCCATAGGACAGCCACAGGCGGCCATCAGTCGGATCGAGGAACACCCCGGGGTCGATGGCGTTGCTGTCCTCCACGCCGTCGGACCACACCACCGGACCGCCATCCTGCCAGCCATAGTCGGGCGATTGCGGATCCAGGCTGCGCCCGACCAGCAGGCCGATGGCGGATCTCGGCTGCGCGGCGGGCGCCGAGTAGTAGGCGAAGAACTTGTCGCCGATGTGGATGATGTCCGGCGCCCAGGTGTTGTTCCCGCCGCGCTCCAGCACCGCGGGCCCGGCCTTGCCACCGGGCAGTCCCGACATCAGCGAGGCACCCGGTCTCCAGGTCCAGCCGTCATCGGAAATCAGGCCGGGCATGCCATTGCCAGTGCCCCACGTGTAGAAGCGGCCGTTGTCCAGAATGACCGTGGAAGGATCATGCACACCCGGCTGGCCATCGAGCGCCCAGGCGCGCGCAGTCAGCACGGCGATAAAGGTCAGAAGGGAAATTCGGTAACGCATGAGTCAAGTCCGCCCGGCAGGGTAACGCCAAAAGCCCTCCGGGCCAAACTGCGCGGGTCGGGCTGCGGAACACTGCACTCCGTCACAGTCGGCCATTGCGCACATTGCTGCCCGGTATTGCCATCGCCCATCATGAGCACATGGGAAGGATCCATCACATCGGCCTGGCCACCCTGATGCTCTGCGGCGTGGCCCAGGCCGGCGAGCAGTCAGCTCCATCACAGCGCCCGCTGCTGCAGCCGCCCACCGCCACGGTGGCCAGTCCGATCACCGATCGCTTTGCGGTGCGCGCCGTGTATTTCCGGCCGTCAGTATCGACCACGGTGCGCAATGACGCGACCGGAGGCACTGCCGGGACGCTCTTCGACGCCGAAGGCACGCTCGGTATGCAGGACACGCGCAACCAGGGCTGGATCGACCTCATGTTCCGCATGGCCGAGCGGCATCGCATCGGGGCGCAGTACTACGCGCTCAAGCGCAGCGGTTCTGCGGTGTTGACCCAGGACCTGGATTTCGGCGATGAGACCTTTCAGCCCGGCGATGGCGCGGTTCTCTCGCACATGGGCATGCGGCAGTTGAACCTGGTCTATACCTACTCGTTATTGCAGCGGGAGCAGCTGGAGCTTGGGCTTGGCATCGGCATTCACCTCGTGCAGCTCGAAGGCACCGTGGAAGCGCCGGCGGCATTCAAGCGCGAGAATCTAGATGGGGCGGGAGCGCATCCGACAGTGGCCGGCGACTTCACGTGGCGCTTCACGAAGCGCTTCAGCGCGACTGGCGGGGCGCGTTTCGTGACCTACAAGTCCGGCGGGGTGGATGCGGATTCACTCGCATGGAACATCGACGTGCAGTTCCGCGTGCAGCGCAATTTCTCGCTGGGGCTCGGATATGCAGGCACCCACTACAAGTTCGACAGTACCGACCCGGACTTCTTTCTGGGCCATCTGAAGCTCGGCTACCAGGGTCCGCAGGCGTTCCTGCGCGCCAGTTTCTAGTCGTCCAGCGGCTTGCCGAGGAATCGCGTCGGCCCTGAATCGCCGTAGCGAACATCCTGAAAGCCGCAGCGCTCATAAAGGCTGCGCGCGGGCAGATTGTCTTCCTGCACTTCCAGCGTGAGCTTGCCGAAGCCGTTGGCGCGCGCCATGTCTTCGACGGCTGCCAGCAACGCGCGCCCGATACCCCGCCCGCGATGCGAATGCAGCACGGCCAGATCGTGGATGTTCAGCAGTGGCAGGGCGCGGAAGGTCGAATAGCCGACAAAGCCCACGCAGACTCCCACCGCCTCTTCGTTGTCAAAGGCCAGCCATGCACAGGCAGTTGGATGCGCGGCCAGGCCCGGCGCCAGACGCTCTCGCACGTCAGGTGCCAGCGGTGTGCCGCCGCCGCGCGGGTCGCGCGCGTAGGCATCGATGAGCCGCACGATGGCTGCGGCATCGGCCGGATCGGCAAGGTTGGCGCGTCGCACCTTCATGTCAGGAACTCCACGATGCGCCCGATGGTAGCCGGATCGCGGGTCAGGTTGCTGTGTCCCAGCCCGTGGGTGGTGATGAATTGCGCGTCCGGCAATTGCGGCAACAGCTCAGCACTGTGGGCATAGGGAACGATGTTGTCCTCCGGGTCGTGCAGCAGCAGCACGCGCGCGGCAATGCGGCTGGCGCCCGGCATGGCCGCGTAGTCCGCGGGTGTGGCGTGGAAGCGCTCAGCGAAGCGCTTGCGCATCAGTTGCCCGGTAGAGGCCCCGAGTCCGAGCATGAAGATGAACTTCTCGAGCAGGAACCCGGCGCCCGAGGGCATGCTGATGAGAACCACGGCCTTGAGCTCGCTGGCCCATTCCGGCGGCCCGTTCGCATGGCGGCAGGCGATGGCCAGCGCGCCCAGCGAATGTCCGATGAGCGCATGGGGTCGACCGTACTTCGCGATCGCGGCATCGAGGCTTGCCATGAACTGCGGCAGGCTGGAGCTGTTGCCAGGAGAAGCGCCATGCCCGGGCGCATCCAGCGACAGTACGCGCCAGCCGCGCTCATTCAGCGTCTGCGCCATCAGCGAAAAGCGCGCGGAACTCGAGCCCCAGCCATGCAGGATGATCGCGGTGGGCCCGCTGGCAGGCCACTCGTGGACGATGCAGGCATCTTCGCCGCTACCGAGCTGCTCGCGCCGGGCGCGTGCCAGGCGTGCCGCCTCGTCGGCCTGCAGCGGGCGACGGTAGGCGCGCATGAACATGTCGAATGCGCGGCCCGCGGCAAGGCCGGGGGAGAACACCTGCAGGAAACCGAAGAAGCCGCGCAGCAGGGCGAGCTTCGTGGGAGTGACATGCGGCAGTCGATGCCGGATGCTCAGCGTCCGCGCTCCCGCTGGATGGCCCGATAGCCGATATCGCGCCGGGCCTGGGCGCCGTCGAAGCGCACCGCATCCACCAGCGCGTAGGCGTCACGCTGCGCCGAGGCCACGCTCGCGCCGAGCCCCACCGCGCAGAACACGCGTCCACCACTGGTGACGATCCTGCCGTCCTTCACGGCCGTGCCGGCATGGAACAGCTTGCCCGGCAGGGAAGCCACGCGATCCAGTCCTTCGATGACATCACCCTTGCGAACGTCTTCGGGATAGCCGTGGGCAGCGATGACCACACCCAGTGCCGCACGCGGATCCCAATCGGCCGTGACGGTATCGAGCCGGCCTGCAAGGGCCGCTTCGCACAGCACCGTGATATCCGACTTCAGGCGTGCGAGCACCGGCTGCGTTTCCGGATCTCCGAAGCGCACGTTGAATTCGATCACCCTGGGTGCGCCCGTGGCGTCGATCATCAGGCCCGCATACAGAAAGCCCGTGAACGGCATGCCGTCGGCAGCCAGGCCCTGCACCGTGGGCTCGATGACCTCGCGCATGATGCGCTCGTGCACCTCACGGGTGACCACGGGCGCGGGGGAATACGCACCCATGCCACCGGTATTCGGGCCCGCATCGCCATCCTGCAACCGCTTGTGGTCCTGGCTCGATGCCATGGGCAGTACATGCGTGCCATCGCACATCACGATGAAGCTGGCTTCCTCGCCCTCGAGGAATTCCTCGATGACGATTTCATCGCCGGCATCACCGAAGCGTCCGCCCAGCATGGATTCGGCGGCCGCGACGGCCTCTGCGGCGGTCGCAGCGATGATCACGCCCTTGCCGGCCGCGAGGCCACTGGCCTTCACCACGATGGGCGCCCGCTGTTGTGAGAGCCAGGCGGCGTCGAAGTCCGCGCGCGTGAACTTGCGGTAGCCTGCGGTCGGAATGCCGTGCCGCTGCAGGAATTCCTTGGTGAAAGCCTTGGAGCCTTCGAGCTGTGCGGGGGCCTTGCGCGGTCCGAAGCAGGGGAGGCCGCGGGTAGCGAATACATCGACGATGCCTGCCACCAGCGGCACTTCGGGGCCCACGATGGTCAGCGCGACGCCCTCGGTCGCTGCAAGGTCGGCCAGCTGGTCGAGCTGTTCCACTGCAATCGGCACGTTGCGCACCTTGGGTTCGCGCGCGGTGCCGGCATTGCCCGGCGCGACCAGCACCTCCGTCACACGCGGCGACTGCGCGCACTTCCAGGCCAGTGCGTGTTCACGTCCGCCGCCGCCGACTACCAGCACCTTGTATCCAGCGCTCAAGTGTCCTGCCTCAATGCC
>CAYWDZ010000156.1:0-7376 GCA_964456255.1 uncultured Steroidobacteraceae bacterium
CAGGTTGCTGGTGGCTTCGTCCAGGAGCAGCAGGCGTGGCTGGGGAATCAGCGCACGCGCGATCGCCAGGCGCTGACGCTGGCCGCCGGAAAGGCGCGACCCGCCCTGCCCGACACGGGTACTCAGACCCTCGGGCATGGCCTCGACGAACTCCAGCGCGTCAGCCGCACGCAGTGCCGCGCGAACCTTGTCTTCAGGAATGTCTTCGCCCAGCGTGAGGTTGTGCACCACCGACTCGTCCACCATCACCGACTCCTGCGGTACGTAGCCGATCTGGCGTCGCCAGTCGCGCAGGTCCAGTTCGGACAGTGGCACATCGTCGATCAGGATGCGTCCGGCCTGTGGCTCGCGCAGCCCGACGATCAGGTCCAGCAGCGTGGTCTTGCCGGAACCGGAGGGTCCAACGATCAGCGTCAGGCCGCGCGAAGGAATGCGCAGCGATGCGTTTTCCAGGATGGCCCTGTTCGCATCGTGCGCGTAACTGACACCATCGAACCGGATGTCGCGCGCAAGCTGCACGCGACGTTCACCGCCGGGAGGTTCACTGGCTTCATGCGCGGCCTCGATGGCGTGGACCAGCGACCAGTAGGCGCTCTCGCGCACCACCACCATCTGGTAGGCGCGCTGCCCCTTGGACAGGAAGCCCACTACGCGCGCCAGCATGAAGAGCACCAGCACCAGCTCGGCCATCTGGATCTCCAGCACGGTCGTACCCAGATAGAAACCGACCCCGACCATGATGGCCAGGATGGGTTCCTGCAATGCGGTCAGTGCTTCCTTGCTGATGACCTGCTGGCGCAGTGCGCGCTCCAGGTGCCTGGTCTCGTCGGTCAGCAGCGCGTCGACGTGATCTTCGCGCGCCATCGCCTTCAGGGGTTTGGCCGCCGCGAACTGGGCGCTGATCAGTGTCAGCAGGGAACTCTGCAACGTCGTCTGGCGCTGGCCCGCCCGGCGCGAGGACTTGATCAGCACGCGCAATGCAAGCAACAGGATCCCACCGGCGATCGTGGCGGCCATGCCGGCCTCGGCCGATATGGCGAACGCAACGATCAGGTAGACGATGGAACTCACCACCATGGCCATCATTTCCGCGCCGAACTGGAAGGCCTCGGAGGCGCGCTGCGCCTCCGTGGCAATGGCATTGGAAAGACCGCCCACGGACTGGTCCATGTAGTGGCTCCAGCGTGCCCGCATGGTCGCCCGGATCAGCTTCAACCTGAGATCGGTGGCGATGCGCGCCACCGCATAACCCACCTGGCGATTGGCAACCAGCAGCATCAAACCACGCAGCGTGATCAGCGCCATCGCCAGCATCAGCAGGTTGCCGGCGGTGGGCGGAACGCCCAGGAACCGCGCGACGCTCATCGCGACCTTCTGCGCCTTGGACGGGGTGCTGCCGGGATCATCGGCGACCAGCGCCAGCATCGACAGCATCATCGACATGCCAAGGCCGTCGAGCATGCTGGCAAGGGTCACTGCCGTCAGTCCGCGCGCCGTGCGACTGGGG
This sequence comes from uncultured Steroidobacteraceae bacterium, assembly GCA_964456255.1. Classification (GTDB taxonomy): domain Bacteria; phylum Pseudomonadota; class Gammaproteobacteria; order Steroidobacterales; family Steroidobacteraceae; genus ZC4RG30. Next base: position 1,508 of record CAYWDZ010000156.1, read on the forward strand.
TAGCTGCGGGCGAACACCCCCAGCATGCGGAAGGATCCCCGGCGCCGTGGAGCACGCAGCTCGTCCTCCTGCGCTTCACTCACGGCCGCCACACCCGCACTGCAGCCGGCTCGCCACCGCCGCTGAGGAATCCCTTCACCAGATTCATGTTGTCGTCACAACGCCTCTGCAATGGAGCACCCCACATGGATCGAGGCTGCAGGCTACCACCCTGCCACCAGGGAATCGCTCAATTGCGCGCGGTCCGCGTGCGCCAGACTGGAATGGCCGAATCAGCAGGCGACGTGGCGCGGGCATGGCGCCATAGGGCGGCCACCACCGCGAAATAGTTGTCGTGATTCACCGCGTGGTAGGGAGAATCGGCCGGCAGCTCGGCCAGCAGGCGCCGATGCGCCTTGCCCAGGTTGTGGTACGGCAGGAACGGGAACAGGTGGTGCAGCGCGTGGTAGCGCAGGCCCACCGGGAACATCAGCATGGTGAGCCAGGTCTGGCCGGTGATGTTCACTGAATCGGCGACCTGCTCGGCCAGCGTCAGGCGATCACCGCGGTTGCCGTAGCCATGGGCCGCGAGATTGCGCACCCAGTTCAGCGCCAGCGTCAGCCCGAACAGCACGATGGCCTTGGGCAGCACCATCCAGCCGATGACACCCTTGACCAGCAGCACGGCCAGGAACACCAGCCACAGAAAGCACAGGATCTCCACTGCCAGCCAGTGCTTCTCGTCTGCCGGCGCGACCCGCCTGCGGTAGTACGGATTGCTCACGCCATGTGACGCCGCGGTAAGCACCCATTCGCGCAGGCCCCTGTGAAACCACGACAGCGGCCCCACCACACCGAAGCGCAGCAGCAGCATGACCGGCAGTACCGGCGTCTGCAGCACGTACTTGATGGTCTCGATGCGCGGCGCGGATGCCAGCGGCAGGTACTCGCCGTCGTCAGGCGTGCCGAAGTAGCGCACGCTGTGATGGTCGATGTGATTGCGGTAGATGATCCACGGCGTGAGCATCGGAATGCCCATGCCCAGATTCCATGCGCGACGGAACCACGTGAGCTCGCCCTCGCGGAAATGGATGATCTCGTGGATGAACGTGCCGGTGCGGAAGAACAGGATGGCCGAGCCGAGCAGTTCCAGCAGCGCCAGCGGACCCCAGCCACTGGCACGAAAGAACAGGACGGCCAGGGTCCATGCACCGGCACAGCTGAGCAGGAAGTCGGTCCAGTAGATCAGTGCCGACCGCGCCTGGAATGGCACCACGATTTCGCTGGCCTGACGCAGCCAGGCAGTGGAGTTTTCGGCACGTGGGGCGGCGGCGCTGTCAGGGCTCGTCATGGGCCGCAAGGATAACGGTCGGCCAACGGGCTCACAAGACTTCGGAGTCGCAACCCATTGAATTGATGATCTAAATCCGGTTTGCTGCCACGGCAATCCAGACGCGGACCGCAGCGGACTGTGGTGGCACCTTCCCGGCGGCGTCGGGATGGCGAGATCATCGTGGCCACCACGAAGCGCATTGCCCACTTGCAAGCCCGGTTCATCCATGAAGATGGCGGAGAGGGTGGGATTCGAACCCACGGTAGGCTTGCGCCTACGCCTGATTTCGAGTCAGGTACATTCGACCACTCTGCCACCTCTCCGCGGGATGATGGCCATCAAGGGCCGCGTATTCTAGACGAAACATGGAACCGGAAAAGATCAGCTTTCCCACGGATTACCCCGTCAAGGTGGTGGCCCGCTCCGAACTGAAGCTGCGTGCCGAGATCGACGTCATCTTCGAGCGCCATTTTGGCGCCCTGGCGCCCGGCAATCCCGCTGAAAGGCCGTCGGGCAAGGGCAATTTCATGGCGCTGACCTATGTGGTGCGGGTGCAGAAGCCGGAACAGCTGGTGACCCTCAACGCCGATCTGCAGGCAGTGCCCGGTGTCCTGTTCGTTCTCTAGCGCGGCTTCAGGCCGCCTGGCTCGCACTCTCGAACCGCTGCGCAAAACGGCGCGCGAATTCCTCTCCTGCGGACTCCACTGATGCCTTCACACCCAACCTGGCCAGGCTGGTCACGGCCAGGCCAGCCATGCCGCAGGGATTGATGCGCGCGAACGGTTCCAGGTCCATGTCCACGTTCAGCGCCACGCCGTGGTAGCTCGCGCCGCGACGCACCCGCAGGCCCAGGCTCGCCAGCTTGGCACCTTCAACATAGACACCCGGCGCATCACGCCGGCCCCGCGCCTGGATGCCATGCCCGGCGGCGAGGTCGATCACTGCCTGCTCCAGTTGCATCACCAGCGCGCGCACGGCGAGGCCCGCGCGGCGGATATCCAGCAGCGGGTAGGCCACCAGCTGGCCGGGTCCGTGGTAGGTCACCTGGCCACCGCGATCGGTCTGCACCACGGGAATATCGCCGGCGGCCAGCACATGGGCGCGATCGGCCGCCATGCCCAGCGTGAACACGGGCGGGTGTTCCAGCAGCCACAGTTCATCGGGCGTGGTGGCATCGCGCTCGTCCGTGAAGCGCTGCATGGCGCGGCAGGTCGACTCGTATTTAACGCGGCCCAGCCAGCGCACGATCATGGTGGCGCCAGCCCGACGTTGTTGCCGGCCAGTGCCGCTTCGGCGCGATAGCTGGATCGCACCAGCGGACCGGAAACCACTTCACGGAAGCCGCGTGCCAGGCCCGCCTGCCGGTACTGCGCGAACTGCGCGGGTGTCACGTAACGCGCCACCGGCAGGTGATTGGGCGTGGGCCTGAGATACTGGCCCAGCGTCACGATGTCCACGTTCGCCGCGCGCAGGTCATCGAGTGATTCGATGATCTCGGCATCGGTCTCGCCCAGTCCCAGCATCAGACTGCTCTTGGTCAGCACATCCGGCCGGTGCCGCTTCGCGTGCGCGAGCACCGCCAGCGTCTGCTCGTAGCCGGCGCGTGCATCGCGCACCGGATGCGTCAGGCGCCGCACCGTCTCCAGGTTCTGCGCAAACACCGCCAGACCCGAGTCCACCACGGTCTCCCCATCGCGCAGTACGCCCTGGAAGTCCGGCGTCAATGCTTCGACCGCGGTCTGCGGTGAGCGCGCGCGAATTGCCCGCACGCAGGCGGCGAAATGCGCGGCGCCACCATCGGGCAGGTCGTCACGGTTCACGCTGGTGAGCACGATGTAGGAGAGCTGCATCAGCGCGACGCTCTCGGCCACTTGGGCAGGCTCATCGGCATCGAGCCAGCCGCGAGGATTGCCGGTATCCACCGAACAGAAGCGGCAGGCGCGCGTGCATACCGCACCCATGAGCATGATGGTGGCCGTGCCCGCATTCCAGCATTCGCCGATGTTGGGGCACTTGGCTTCCTCGCACACGGTCGCGAGCTTGTGTTCATGCACATTGCGGCGCGTGCGCGCATAGCGCTCGCCCACGGCCGGGAGCGCCTTCAGCCACGACGGCTTGCGGCCGGCGGGTGGCGGCGCGCCGGCATCGGCACGCGGCTTCTGGCCATCGCGGATCGCCGTGAAGCCCTGTGCGGTGGTGTATTTCTGGCCGCTCCGGGCCGCGGTCGCAAAGGGTGCGGCCGGCTCCACAACCACCTGGATGCCCTTGATTTCACTCATGGCGCACTCATCCTCGCACGCCCGCAAGTTCAGCGTCGAGCTGGGCCAGACGCTCCGGTGTGCCGATGTCCAGCCAGCGCCCCGCGTGCAGCTGCCCGCCCAGGCAGCCCGCATCACGCGCGCGCTCCAGCCAGGGCAGTAGCGCAAACCGGCCCGCAGCAGCACCGGCAAAGAATTCCGGCCTGAGCACCGCAATGCCTGAGTAGGTCAGCCGTTCACTGCCCTGCCCGACGATGCGGCCGGCCTCGAGGCAGAAATCACCCTCTGGGTGATGCGCCGGATTCGGCACCAGCACCAGTTGCGCGAGGTCCCGTGGCGCGAGCTTCACGGCACCGAAATCCACGTCACTGAACACGTCGCCGTTGACCAGCAGGAAGGGTCCCGGCCCGAGCAGGGGCAGCGCATTGAAGATGCCGCCACCGGTTTCCAGTGCTGGCCAGGGTTCACGGCTGTACACGATGGAGACTCCCCAGCGCGAACCATCCCCAAGCGCCGTGGCAATCTGCTCGCCCAGCCATGACAGATTGATCACGATCTCGGTGAACCCGGTGGCCGCCAGGCGCTCCAGATGCCAGACGATCAGCGGCTTGCCGGCGACCTTGAGCAATGGCTTCGGGCAGTGGTCGGTGAGCGGCCGCATGCGCTCGCCCCGCCCTGCTGCCAGCAACATCGTCTTCATCGGCTGGCCGCCTCCGCTTTGCTTGCCAGCGCACGTGCGTTGGCTGCCGGCAACTGCGGCGCGAGCCGCGCGTCAACGAAGTCCGCGAATGCGGCCAGCTCGGGAAACATCCGCGCTGCTTCCTGTACATAGTGCAGCGTGCGCGGCAGGTCGGCGAGATAAGCGGTCTTGCCGTCGCGCCAGAACAGCCGGGCGAAGATGCCGAGCACCTTGATGTGGCGCTGCAGGCCCATGACGTCGAACCATGTGAGGAACTCTTCATCCGACCCGCCAGCCAGCGCGCGTCCGGCCGCGCCACTGGCGAGCAGCCGCGCACGGTGCTGCGCTACCCAGTCAACGACACGCTCGCGCGGCCAGGCGACATAGCAATCCTTGAGGATGGATGCCAGGTCGTAGCCCACCGGTCCGCGCAACGCATCCTGGAAATCGATGACCCCCGGCGAACGCTCGCTGGTCACCATCAGGTTGCGCGAATGGTAGTCACGATGCACGAACACCAGCGGCTGCGCGAGCGCGCGGGCGGCGAGCCACTCGAAGGTCCGTGCCATCAGTTGCGCCTCGGTGGCCGTGGGTTCGAAGCCCAGGTGACGCCGGCAGTACCAGTCCGGCAACAACTGCATTTCGCGCAGCAGGGTGGCGTGATCGTAGGGTGGCAAGGCACGCGAGGCCGCATCGCCACGGAGCTGCAGGCGCGCCAGCGCATCCAGCGCATCGGCGTAGAGCGCCGCGGCATTCGCGCCACGGCCCAGCGCGGTGAGCACCGGAACAGTGCCGAGGTCCTCGATGAGCGCAAAACCTTGTGCGAGATCCGACGCCAGCACATGCGGCACGTGCAGGCCGCAGCCCTCGATCAGGGCGGTGACGCGCAGGTAGGTAGCCAGATCCTCGTGCTCCGGCGGCGCATCCATGGCGATCCAGGTGGTGCCGTCGCGGCGGCGCAGCCGGAAATAGCGCCGAAAGCTCGCATCGGCCGAGGCCACCTCGATGCTGTCTACGTCGAAATCCGCAAGGCGTCCGACCCATCTGCGCAGCAGCAGCAGCCTCGGGTCAGGGGATTCGGCGGTATCAGGCACGGGAATAATTATAATCGAGCGCTTGATGCGCCTGCCCCGCTCCCTTTCGCAGATTGCCGCCGCACTCGTGCTGGGCCTGGTGCTGTCGCGCCTGCCGGCAGCGGAGACCGCCGACAGCCACGAGAATCTTCCGATATGTCCCGGGGACCTCATCGCGACCCCTGTGCAGAAACTGACGTCACGGCTGAATCCCGGTGGGGACCTGCAGGTCGATGTCGGCAATCTGAGAAAGGATGACGAGGGGAATTTCCAGGTCAGCGGTGGAGTCATCCTGCGGCAGGGAGATACCTCGCTCCGCGCCGACGAGGTCAAGGGCAGTACCGACCACATCGATGCCGAGGGCATGGTCGAGTTCCGCGACCCGCAGCTGGTGGTGCGCGGAGACACCGGGAGCTTCGGCGTGGGCGAGACTTCTTTCGAAGGTGTGCAATTCGAGCTTCCCACCAAGCCGGCGCGCGGCGCAGCCAGCCGCTTCTCGGTGAATGAGCAAGGCATCGTCAAGCTCGCCAACGTGCAGTACACCACC
>CAYWDZ010000157.1:0-7367 GCA_964456255.1 uncultured Steroidobacteraceae bacterium
CCGATGAGATCTCGGGAATCGTGTAGATGCCACTCGGGATCAGATCCATGCGCTGTGGCGGCACCGCGGCATTGATGAGGTAGCGACCCACGGCGCCGCCCTGCTGGTAGGCGGCGCTGGCCAGCGCCGGCGGACCAATCACGTCACCCACGGCGAATATGCCGGGTACGGCAGTCTGATAGCGCTCATTCACCGCCAGCTGGCCGCGCTGATTGGATTCGAGCCCGATGGCCTGCAGGTTCATGCCATCGGTATTGCCGGTGCGACCATTGGCCCACAACAGCACATCGGACTTGATGCTGCGACCGGACTGCAGGTGCAGCACCACGTCACTCTCGCGGGCCTCGAGGTGATCGAAGATCTCGCTGTGACGGATGATGCAGCCCTGGTCACGCAGGTGATAGGACAGCGCCTCGGCGATCTCCTCGTCCATGAACGACAGCAGCCGTTCCTGCGTGTTGACCAGCGTCACCTTCACACCCAGGTTCAGGAAGATCGAGGCGTACTCGCAGCCGATGACGCCGGCGCCATAGATGGTGATGCTGAAGGGCGTGTCCTGGTACCGCAGCACGCTGTCGCTGTCCAGAACGCGCGGATGGGAGAAATCCAGCCCGGGCGGATGATAGGGGCGCGATCCGGTGGCGATGACGAACTGCTCCGCGTGCACCGTGAACGGGTCCGCACCGGCCGCAGCGATTTCCAGGGTATTGCGATCCAGGAATCTTGCCGAGCCTTCCAGCACCGGTACGCGATTGCGTTCGTAGAAGCGCCTGCGCATCTGCACCTGGGCCTCGATCACACCGTCGGCCTGCGACAGCAGCTGGGGCAAGGTGATATGCATACCTGCCACGAGCTTGCGCAGCAGCGGGTTGCGCTTCACGTCGCCCAGGGTCTTGACCGCGTGGCGCAGCGCCTTGCTCGGGATCGTGCCCCAGTGCGTGCAGCCACCGCCCACTTCGGCATAGCGCTCGACCACCGCCACACTGCGGTGGTTTTTCGCCAGCATCATGGCCGCGCCCTCGCCAGCCGGCCCGGTGCCGATCACGACTACATCGAATTTTTCCATGCGCGCATGGTAGCCGTTCGGGCGGCCTCAGTCGTCGATCAGGTGCTGGCCCGGGAACAACACGTCCTGGAAGCCGAATTTCGACAGATCGCGCATGCGCATGGGATAGAGAATGCCATCCAGATGATCCACCTCGTGCTGGACGACCCGCGCGTGAAAACCCTCCACGGTGCGATCGATCGCCGCACCAGACTGGTCGTGGCCCTGGTAGCGCAACCGCAGGCGACGCGGCACCATGCCGCGCATGCCGGGCACGGAAAGGCAACCTTCCCAACCCAGTTCTTCTTCCGCATCAGGCATGGTGAGTACCGGGTTCACCAGCACCGTGTACGGCACTGCCGGTGCATCCGGATAGCGTTCAAGGCGCTCGAAGCCGAACACCACCACCCGCAGCGAAACTCCGATCTGCGGCGCGGCCAGGCCAGCGCCCCCGGCCGCGCGCATGGTGTCCTCCATGTCGCGCAGCAGGGCATGCAATTCAGGTGTGTCGAATTGCGATACGGCTGCAGCCTTCTGCAGCAGCAACGGATCGCCCATGCGCAGGATGGTCCGTACAGCCAAGCTTCAACTCCGTCAAAAATGCAAAGGCCCGGTTCGCACCGGGCCCTTGCAGCAAGCATTGCTGTGCTGATCGCTTACCAGCGACCACCACCGCCGCCACCGCCACCGCCGGGACCGCGACCGAAGCCGCCGCCACCGCCGCGCGGACCGCCACCAGTACGGGGCTTGTCCTGCGCTTCATTGACGCGCAGCGGGCGACCATTCATTGAAAAGCCATTGAGCGCCTGAATTGCGCGCGCCGCATCAGCCTGGGGCATTTCCACGAAACCGAAGCCACGCGGGCGGCCCGTTTCCCGGTCCGTCGGGAGCGCCACTGACTCGACCGTGCCGTGCTGCGAGAACAGTGTGCGCACATCGGCTTCGCTCGCCGAGAACGGCAGGTTGCCAACGTAAATCTTCGCCATGAGTACAGATCTCCAATCCAGTTCAAATATATTCAACACCCGATCGGAGACCTTCCACTGGAGCTCGCGCGCTTCCCAAGGCGCAACAGGACAGAAGACGGATGACCAACGATCGGTGCGTATTCTACACAGGGCATGTGGCTGGGAAATAGCAGTTTCTGGTGTTGTCAACCCCCAATGCGGCCGACAACACACTGCCGTGGCAGTTTGTTAAGACTCCAATCACAGCGCTGCCGTCCCTACGATTCGATGGGCAGCAGATCGAGATGGAAACCGAGCCAGGCGGAAATGTCGTGGATCTCCGGCTCACACAACTGGTGCCCCATGGAGTACTGCCGCCAGTCCACGGCAAGCCCCGCAGCAATGAGCGCATCACGCGACTGCTCGCCAAAGGTTGGCAGCACCACAACATCCTCCCGTCCATGGCACATGAGGACGGGCGTGCCGCGATTGGCCGGTGCGAGTTCCGGCAGCAGACGCTCGCTCAGAGGCAGATAGCCGGACAGGCACATGATGCCCGCCAGACGCACGGCATGGCGCAATCCAACGTGCAGCGCCACCGCCCCACCCTGGGAAAATCCGGCCAGCACAATGCGCCGTGCCGGAATGCCTCCAGCCACCTCGCGCTCTATGTACCTCTCAATGCGGTGGCGAGCCGCCGCCAGCCCCGCTTCGTCGTCGCGCCCCGCCGGGGTCAATTCGCGGATGTCATACCAGGCACGCATCGCGTAACCGGCATTGATGGTCACCGGGCGCACTTCCGCATGGGGGAACACGAATCGGAGGCGGGCCGTGGGTGGCAGCTGCAACTCCGGCACCAGGGGCACGAAGTCGTAGCCATCGGCTCCCAGCCCGTGCAGCCAGATCACCGCTGCATCGGCGCCGCCTGCGGCGGGTTCGATGATGACTTCGTCTTCGCTGTCGATGCGGTGGGTTCGCATGGGCCGAGGAGCCTACGCGCCGCACCGGTGGCGGACAAGATCCGGCGGCGTACACTGGCCCGCATCAGGCAAGTCGCGATCACGGGGGAAGCATGGCCGAGCAACACTGGCAGTTGCAGGTGAACGGCATCACACACGACGTGGATGCAGAACCGGATACGCCCCTGCTGTACCTGCTGCAGAATGAACTGGCCCTGCGAGGCCCCCGCTTCGGCTGCGGGCTGGCGCAATGCGGGTCGTGCTCGGTGCTCCTCGACAACCGCGAGATACGTTCCTGCATGACACCGGTCAGCGCCGTGGCAGGACGCGCCATCACCACACTTGAAGGATTGCCCGCGTGGTACGCACGGCGCCGCAGGCTGCCGCGCGCTCCAGCATTGCACCCGGTCCAGCAGGCGCTGGTTGACGAGCAGGCGCCGCAGTGCGGCTTCTGCATGAACGGTGTGGTCATCAAGGCAGCGGAATTGCTGGACGGCAAGCCGAAGCCCACCGATGCAGAAATCTGGGCGGCACTGGACGGGCATCTATGCCGGTGCGGCACCTATCCATCGATCCTGCGCGCCGTGCGGCGCGCAGTCGGAGCTTGAGATGGCGCACGTCGCGCTGCCGGACCTCGACCGACGCCGCCTGCTGCAGGGCGGTGGCGTGCTGCTGGTGGGCCTGTCGCTGGGCGGATGCCTGGTGGCACGCCGTCCCGCGCCGCATGTGAACCCGCTGCGCGATCCGGCTGCGGGCCCACCGGATGCCGCCGCGATCGACACCTGGCTGGTCATCCACGCTGACAACACCGTCACGCTGTACATGGGGTTCGCGGAACTTGGCCAAGGGGCCACCACCGCATTGCTGCAAATCGCCGCCGAAGAGCTGTCGATCGGCATGGACCAGATTCGCGCGGCACCGCTCGATACGCATCTGTCGCCCAATCAGGGCGGCACGTACTCCAGTGCTTCCGTGCAACGCGGCCGTCCGCAGATCGCGGCCGCGGCCGCGGCGGCGCGCGCGGCACTGCTGGGCCGGGCAGCGCAGCGGTTGGCGGTACCCGAAGAAGACCTGCAGGTCGAACGCGGGATGGTGCGGGTGAACGGCGCACCGCAGCGCGCCCTGAGCTATGGCGAGCTGATCGGGGATGAGCGCTTCGAATTGAAGTTGCCCACCACGCCTGCCCTGAAGAATGTTGCCGACTACAAACTGGTCGGCGCGCGCGTACCCCGGCAGGATCTTGCCTCGCGGGTTGACGGCACCCACAAATACATCCAGCACCTGCGCCTGCCCGCCATGCTGCATGCACGCGTGGTCCGCCCGCGCGGCCAGACTGCCTATGGTGCCGGCGCGCGCGTGCTAGCTGTCGACGACTCCGCGCTCGCCGCCATTCCCGGAGCGCGCGTACTGCGCAAGGGCGACTTCATCGGCGTGGTGGCAGCGCGCGAATGGGATGCCGTGCGCGCGGCGCAGATGCTGCGCGTCACGTGGGAGCAACCCCCTGCGCTGCCCGACAGCGAAGCACTCCATGCAGCCATGCGCAGCGCCACCACCATCGACAATGTCGTGCAGGAGCGCGGCAACGCTGCAGCGGCCTTCGGCAGCGCGGCGCGGACGGCCACATTCAGTGGGCAGGGCCCCTACCAGTCACATGCGCCGTTCGCACCCAACTGCGCACTCGCGGACATCGGCGCGGAACAGGGCCTGGTGATCTGCTCCTCCCAGGATGTCTATGCGCTGCGCCGTTCGCTGGCGCAGCTCACGGGACTGCCGCAGGAGAAGCTGCGCGTGCAGTTTGCCGAAAACGCCGGCACCTACGGCCACAGCTGCTACGACGATGTCGCCCAGGCCGCAGCGCTGATGTCGCAGCTTGCTGGCGCGCCGGTGCGCCTGCAGTTCATGCGCTGGGACGAGCATGGATGGGACAACTACGGTCCACCACACATAGGCGAGGCACGCGTGGCGGCCGATGCCACCGGACGCATCGTGGCCTACGAATACGAGGGCTGGCAGCACAACTGGAGCCAGGTTGAAACCACCATGCAGCTCGCAGGGATTGCGCCAGCGACCGAATGGCCTGCGGTGGCAGTACAGGGCGTCAATCCCCTGGTCTGCGGCGGCATGTATGACATCGCCAACCTGAAACTGGTCAATCACCGCCTGCCGGCGCTCGCCTGGCTGCGTGCGGGATGGCTGCGTTCACCACTGGATCTTGCGTTCGCCTTCGTGTCGGAACAGGCCATCGACCAGCTTGCCGTTGATCTGGACATCGACCCGGTCGAATTCCGTCGTCGCAACATCGGCGACGCGCGCTGGCGCGGCGTTCTGGATGCGGCTGCCGCGGCCGCCGGCTGGTCGGCACCGCGCAAGCCGGCTTACCTGGACGCACGGGCCGCAGCCAGCCCGTTGCGCCGGGGCCGCGGCGTCGGCCTGGGTACGCATCTGATTTCCCATGGCGCAGCCGTGGCAGACATCGAGGTGAACATCGACACCGGCCAGGTGCGCATCCTGAAACTGACCGGCGCGCTGGATGCGGGCCTGGTGGTCAATCCACTGATCGTGGAGCACCAGATCGAAGGTCAGCTGGTGCAGACCGCAAGTCGCATGCTTCTGGAAGAGGTGCGCATCGCAAATGGCCGGGTCACCAGCCTGGACTGGCAGGGCTACCCCATCCTGCGCATGGCCGACAGCCCGGAGATCCAGGCAGTGGTCGTGCAGCGCACCGGCGAGCGCTCCACGGGGGCCGGCGAGGAAACCATGGCTGCCGCGGCCGCAGCCATCGCCAACGCATTCTTTGACGCCACGGGACGTCGCATGCCGCGCTTTCCGCTGCTGCCGGACCGCGTACTGGCCGCGTTGCGTCCGGCCTGAACTGTCGCTGCCCGGTAACGGGCTTGGCCGCCGGGGCCAAACCGGGTTACCTTCGGCACAACATCCGGACGGGCAAGGGAGCGTGGGGAACATGGCACTGTGGGATAAACCTGAAACTGGTGCGACACCGGCAGCACCGGCAAGCGCGGCTCCGTCACCCGGCTCCACGTCACAGCATTCGACCTCAGCGCCGAAGGAGCGCACCGACATGAAAGAATCGATCATCGCGGCAGGGCTCTTCATCGAAGGCAAGATCAACGGCAACGGCCACGTGCGGGTGGCCGGCAAGTTCAAGGGCGACATCCAGGTGGAAGGCAACCTGCACATCGACACCGGTGCCAAGGTCGAAGGCCAGGTCAAGGCCAGCGAAGTCATCGTCAGCGGTGAACTGCTGGGCAATGTCGAGAACGCCAGGCGCGTCGAATTGCAGCAGGGCGGAACCATCATCGGCGACGTGAAGACCGGTTCACTCACTGTGGCGGCCGGTTCGCGCATGCGCGGTGCCGTGGACTTCGGGTTTGACGACAGCGCCAAGGGTGCCGGTTCAGCCACTACCATGATCGGGGGCCGTAGCAACGTCGCATGATCGGCTCGGCGCGCGCGGTCAATCAGGCAGGGGCCACGCGCACCTGCCCTCACTGCCGGGCAACCATCCTGGAGAGCGCCTCTGTCTGTCCGGGATGCAAGCATCATCTGCGCTTCGACCAGAACGCGCGTCCCGGTGGCGTGCCGGCCACCAAGACCGCGTGGCAGATCGAGGGCACGCTGGACGCCGAGCGCATGGACCAGGCCACCGAGTATTCCATCCTCGTGGTCGTGCGCAACGAGCGCAATGAGGAAGTCGCCCGCCAGGTGATCAACGTGGGCGCCCTCACGGGCGCCGAGCGACGCACCTTCTCGCTGTCGATCGAGACCTCCGACCCGAAACCGACCGTCCTGCCGACGCGTCGGCGCTAGCGCTTCGCCCGGCGCCGCTTTCCTTTCTGCGCTCCCAGGCTTTCGCCTCCGTGCAACCCATCCTGTCCATCAAGGGTCTTTCCAAGACCTACCCCGGTGGGCTGGCCGCGCTGCGCGAAATCAACCTCGACGTGCAGCGCGGCGAAATCCTCGCATTGCTCGGCCCCAATGGCGCCGGCAAGACCACGCTGATCGGCGCGCTGTGCGGACTGGTGAACGCCAGCGGCGGCAGTGCGCAGATTGCCGGGCACGATGTCTTCCGCGAGCCTCGTGCAACGCGCCGTGTGGTCGGGCTGGTTCCACAGGAACTGGCCACCGATGCCTTCGAAACGGTGCGCGCCGCAATTGCCTTCAGTCGCGGTCTGTTCGGGTGCGCGCCGGATGCTGCAATCGTCGAACGGGTACTGCGTTCGCTGTCTCTGTGGGACAAGCGCGACGCGAAGATCATGACGCTGTCCGGCGGCATGAAACGCCGCGTGATGATCGCCAAGGCGCTGGTGCACGAGCCGCAGCTGCTGTTCCTCGACGAACCCTCGGCCGGCGTGGACGTGGAACTGCGCCGCGACATGTGGCAGTTGATCCGCAACC
>CAYWDZ010000158.1:0-7340 GCA_964456255.1 uncultured Steroidobacteraceae bacterium
ACCCCAAGGCGCGCCAGGCCAAGAGCAAGGCGCGCATGCAGCGCTTCGAGGAACTCTCCTCGCAGGAATTCCAGCGTCGCAACGAGACCAACGAGATCTACATTCCACCCGGCGAGCGGCTCGGCGATCTGGTCATCGAGGTCAAGAACCTCAGCAAGGGCTTCGGCGACCGGCTGCTGATCGACAACCTTTCATTCAGCCTGCCCAGGGGCGGCATCGTCGGCATCATCGGGCCGAACGGGGCGGGCAAGACCACCCTCTTCCGCATGCTCACCGGGCAGGAAAAGCCGGACAACGGCGAAGTGCGCGTTGGCCCGAGCGTGAAGCTCTCGTACGTGGACCAGTCCCGCCAGACGCTCAACGACAAGAACAGCGTGTGGCAGGAAATCTCCGGCGGGCTGGACCTCATCAAGGTGGGCAACTACGAAACCGCTTCGCGCGGCTACGTCGGGCGCTTCAATTTCAAGGGAACCCAGCAGCAGCAGCTCATCGGCGAACTCTCCGGCGGTGAGCGCAACCGCGTGCACCTCGCCAAGGTGCTGAAAAGCGGCGGCAATGTGCTGCTGCTCGACGAGCCGACCAACGATCTGGATATCGAAACCCTGCGCGCACTGGAAGAAGCACTGCTCGCCTTCCCCGGCTGCGCCGTGGTGATCTCGCACGATCGCTGGTTCCTGGATCGCATCGCCACGCACATCCTGGCCTTCGAGGGCGACTCCCAGGTGGTGTTCTTCGAGGGCAACTACCAGGAATACGAGGCCGACCTGAAGCGGCGTATTGGCGATGAGGCCAATACACCGCACCGCGTGCAGTACAAGAAGCTGACACGCTAACCAACTGATTCAACGTGCCAGGTCGCTGCCACAAGGAAGCGTGGATAGAAGGCGGATCCAGTGGGTCTGGCCGCAGGATTTGCCGGACGAGGTCTGCGATCGGTACGCTCGGGCTCAACACATGACCCGTTATTCGAACAGACCGTGCGGAAACGCTGCCCTCTGCGCGCTGCTGGCAGCCGCTGCGCTGTGTGCCTGCGCGCCGCCGCCACCGCAGACCAGCGTCGGTCGCGGCGCACCGGACCCGCCACCGGCAGACGCCATCGTGGGTTCCGAAGGCAAGGGCATGTGGACCGGAGCTGGCGTACCACCGGGCTACACGCCGGTATTTGCCGCACGCGACGGCGCCATCCCACCCGGTGTGCAGCCGCTGCCCCATGACATCTTCAGCACCAAGGATTTCTACCTGGACCGCGAGCTGTGGAGCGATCCGCGCTACTACCGCTGCAACTCGCCGGTGGGACTGGAGCAGATCTGGGGCGCCTATGAGGTACCGCTGATCGGCGATGACCCACCGCGCACCGCGGCCTGGGGTTTCTGCGACCGCGACTATCCGCGCGAACAGATCGTGAGCCCCTATCCCTTCAAGACCGCCGCCGAGCACTACAAGGCGCTGCTGGAGGAAGCGCGGCAGCATGGCGCGAACCTGCATCCGGGAGCTGCCGATTTACCGGACTGGAGCGGCCAGTACGACCGCGACAAGACCAAGACCGCCACCTGGTACTACGGTGCGTCGCTGCAGATCCCGACATATCTTTCTCTGTTGACGCCGGATTACCAGACCCGCTTCGTGCAACAGATGTACCACTACTCCGGTGACAACTCGCCGCAGTGGCCCGGCAGCTACTGCTGGCCCGAAGGCTTCATGCGGCGTTTCGCCCAGTACGGGGGCAACCGCATCAACCTGGTGGTGGCGCCGGATCTGGTGCTGGACATGCGCAATTCCGCCAAGACGCTGATCACGCAGATTCACATCGGCCGGCAGTTCAACGAGTCCGATGGCGTTCCGCGGCTGGGGCCCGCCGTGCCGCAATGGTTCGGTGAGACCATCGGCCACTGGGACGGCGAGGCATTGATCACCTGGACCTCGAACATCCAGGCATGGATGAACCACGGCGCCGCCGAATTCAGCAGCCAGCTGCAGAGCGTGGAGATCTACACCCCGCTCAAGGACCCGGACGGCAGCCTCACCGGCATCAAGCACGAGGCAGTGCTCTACGACCCGGAGGCGCTCGTTGCGCCCGTGCGCATCGTGCAGACCTGGAAGCGCAAGGGCCGCCTCAACGAGAACGATCCGCTCGTCTACATGGAATGCGTGCCGCACATCTTCTCCATCGAGGGTGCGGCCACCTCGCTGCCCCCGGGCTCGCGCTTCCAGTACGAGCTGCCGGACATGTACGGCAGGCCCTGGGCGCAGGCCTGGGAAAAGTATCGGGAGAAGGGAATGCAGCGCCCGAAGGAAGTCGATCTGTTTTCCTTTCCGGACGGGGATCAGGCGGCCAGGCCGTAGAACGGGATGGGATCCTGATGGGTCCCGGGATTCAGGCCAGCAGAATCACCCCTCGGATTGAAAGCCCTGTCGGCAAGGCGCAGTTATCTGGCGAAGAACTGCTGTCGCAGCACTAGAATCAGCACGTCGCAATAACAAGGCGATCCATCGCCGGGAAGCATTGCATGACGGCTGAATCCAGGAAGGTTCGCGCTCGCATCAAGGATACCCTGCAGGATCGATCGATTCCGGACCTGCGCAAGGCCATCGCACCGGATTTCTCCCGCACTCCACCGCGCATCCGCAATGCGGCCAGCATCACTTCCGCCGCAGTGGGGCGACGCTGGGACATCCTGCACGCGGAAACGCAGGCGGACCTCGCCGATCGCAACGCGCTGCTGGATGCCTGCGATCTCGTGCACATGCCGGCCTACGGCGCGAATATCGAGAACTTCGTCGGCACGGTGAAGGTGCCGCTGGGCGTGCTGGGCCCGCTGCGCGTCAACGGCGTGTATGCCAAGGGCGACTACTACGTTCCGCTGGCGACCACCGAGGCCGCACTGGTCGCCTCCTATCATCGCGGCGCCGGGCTGATTTCCGAGGGCGGTGGTTGCAGTGCGTTGCTGCTGAGCGAGGGCGTCAGCCGCTCGCCATGCTTCAGCTTTGCCAGCCTGTATGAAGTGGGCCGCTTCATCATCTGGGTTTCCGCGCGCTTCAACGACTTGAAGCGCATTGCCGAGGGCACCACCCGTCACGGCAAGCTGCTGGAGGTGCGCACCGCCGTGGAGGGCAACAACTGCTACCTCACCTTCGAATTCTCGACCGGCGACGCGGCGGGCCAGAACATGGTGACCATCGCCACCCAGGCGGTTTGCGCCCACATCGCGGGTAACAGCCCGGTGAAGGCCCGCAGCATCGCCATCGAAGCCAACATCTCCGGCGACAAGAAGGCCAGCTTCGCGTCCTTTGTCGGCGTGCGTGGCAAGAAGGTCGCGGCCGAAGTGGTGTTGCCGGCGGCGCTGGTGGAAAAGCACCTGCACACCACGGTTGCTGCGATCGACCATCAATGGCGCATCGGCGTGGTGGGCAGCGTCATGAGCGGCACCATCGGCGCGCAGAGTCACTACGCCAATGGTCTCGCCGCGCTGTTCATTGCCACCGGCCAGGACGCGGCCTGCGTGTCGGAGGCCGCTGTGGGAATCACGCGACTGGAGAAGACCAGCGAGGGAGACTTGTACGCCGCCGTGACCTTGCCGAATCTCATCGTCGGCGCGGTGGGTGGCGGCACGGGGCTGCCCTCGCAGTCGGCCTGCCGGCGCATCGCGGCCACGGACAATGCGCGCGAATTCGCCGAATTGTGCGCAGCGCTGTGCCTGGCAGGAGAGTTGTCGCTGATCGGGGCGGTGTGCGCCGGTGATTTCAGTCGTGCCCACCAGAAGCTGGCCCGCGGCCGGAATCAGACCCGTGCGGCAGACGGAACACGAAGCGCCGCAGGAACACGAGACTGATCAGCCCGGTGAGCGACACGCAGGCCAGCCATGCGAGGTTGTGGTTGATCCCAAGGCGCACCGACAGCAGCCAGTTCAGCGCGGTGGTCGCGAGCGCGCTGCCGGCGTACATGACATAGGCGCGTCGCAGGCTCGGCCAGTATTCCGTCCGCGTGTGCAGGCCACCGTAGGTCAGCACCCTGTGCAATGCATGCTGGCGTCCCACGTTGATGATGAATGCCAGCAGCCAGCTGATGGTTGCGCGCGGCTCGAACGGCTGCAACGCGTACACGATGATGTAGGTGACATAGCCGATGGCTGCGCCCAGCACGGCCGTGCCCAGGATGCGCAGCGGCTCGGGCAGTCGATGATAGTGGCGCAGCGGGCTCATGGCCCGCGCAACGCGGCCGGCAGGAAATGGGTGGCCACGGCGCAGAATCCCAGCGCAACGATGTAGCTGTCGAAGCGGTCCAGCACACCGCCGTGTCCGGGAAGCCATGCCGAGTAGTCCTTGATACCCGCGCGGCGCTTGAGCCACGAGGCTGCCAGGTCGCCGGTCAGCGCGGCGATGCAGATCGCAGTGCCGGCCGCCAGCGCGGCAACGGTGCCAAGGCCAGCGGCGCCGCGCATCAGCCACGCCACCAGCGTGCCGGCAATGAGTCCGCCCAACGCGCCTTCCA
Organism: uncultured Steroidobacteraceae bacterium; assembly: GCA_964456255.1. GTDB lineage: Bacteria > Pseudomonadota > Gammaproteobacteria > Steroidobacterales > Steroidobacteraceae > ZC4RG30. Next base: position 4,490 of record CAYWDZ010000158.1, read on the forward strand.
CCGTCTTGCCGGGACTCACATGCGGCGCCAGCCGCCGCCGCCCGACGAGTTGGCCGCAGACCTGCGAGAAACCATCGAAGGCTGCCACCACCAGGTACACATGGCCGGCAAACGGCAAGGTCGCGCCGTACAGGAAGGCCGCACACAGCAGCAGATATGCCACGCCCACCGGCAGCAGCAGGCCACGCGGCGCATGGCCCAGTGCGGCCCTTAACTCGACTGCGCCCGTCACGACGACGACACCCATGAGCATCACGAACCGGGTTGCACCGGCGCGTGCGACGAGCAGCACCGTGAGCACGATGCCGGCATAGGTGCCCAGCTTGACCCAGCGCCGGCGCCGTTCAGCCGCATCCACCTTGCCGGACGCCAGCGCCATCATCACGGCGCCCGCAGCGAAGCAGGTGATGACGATGGTGATGGCGCGGTCCATGTTCAACGCGCCGCCATGCAGATCACCGCGCGCGGGCGGCAGGTGATGTGCATTTCGGTCACGCCCTCCAGCACCTCGCCATCCAGCATGGCGGCCAGCGGCCGGGCGCAGCGCAGACGCACGCTGGTGACCGCACGCGGGCGTGCCGAGCCGCGGCCACCCATGCCGCTCATCAGCACCAGGTTGTGCGCGCCCTGCAGCGCCTGGCCGGAACAGAACTTCATCATCTCCAGCTTGCCGTCATCCACCGCTGCGGCGGGAAAGGCGCGGGCTCGGCCAATGTGCCGCGTATTGTTGACGAGCAGGCCCGCAAGGCTGTGGCACTCGGCTGGCATGCCATTGCAGGAGAGTTCCATCTCCTCGCGCCAGGGTCGCACCAGCATGGCCGCCGCGGAATAGGCGTGGCCTCCGAGCCATGCGAAGCGGCGCTTGGCCAGCAGTGCAACCTGCGCGGGGTAGCCAATGCCGGCCGTGCTCGCCAGCCAGCAGGTATGTTCCCGCTCGCCCATGAGCACGCGGGTCTCCATCAGGTCCAGCCCCAGCGGCCGGCCCGCGTCGATTGCACGCAGTGCGCTCCGGATGTCCTGCACGCCCAGATCGCGCGCCAGGCAGTTGCCGGTGCCGGCCGGAATCGCGGCGAAACGCTGGCGCGTGCGATCCATGGCGCCCAGCACTGCAGACAGCGTGCCGTCGCCACCCACGGCGATGATGCCGGTGAATTCGCGGGCCTGCGCTGCGATGCTGGTGGCCGTGGTCCGATCATCCAGTATTGCGATCTGCGCCACTCTGGCGCGCAGGGCATCGATGAATTCGGCTCCAAACTGGCGACGACGAAAGCCACCGGCCCTCGGGTTCACGATGGCGAGCCAGCGCTCTGTCATCCCGCGCGACGCTTGCGCAACGCGCGCCATAGCCCGGGCGTGTCGGGGGACCACTCGGGCAGCAGCGCCAGCATGATCAGGACCTCCACGTGGCAGCCGATGATGAAGACGATGGCGGTCCAGAACAGCCAGGGCTGGAAGCCCCACAGGAACAGCGCGACGAAGAATGTGCCCACGATGTAAGCCGTGATGCGCGCGCCGTAGGTATGAAATGCCGCCAGCCTGCCGTAGCGCAGGAAGCCAGCCAGATCCGTGCCCAACCAAACCAGGATCGTTACCAGCAGCACCCTTGCATGCTCGTGCACCACCTCGGGGAACAGGCGCCACAGGCCGAACACCGACACGAAGAACAGCAGCAGGTCCGCGGTGGAATCCAGCAGCATGCCGAGCCGGGAGACGAATCCGAACCCGCGCGCGATGGCGCCGTCCAGGATGTCGCTGATCAGCGCTGCCGTGACCAGCCAGCCGAACCACTGGCGCTCGTACTGCCAGGCCAGCACCAGCAGCACGGGTACCGAGGCGATGCGCAGCATCGAAATGATATTGGGGATGTGCGCCGCACGGATCACGATCTGCTGCCACTGATCACGGGACTGATCCCACATGGTAGCCAGAAGAAGCGGGGCAAGGCGAGGGATGGAATACGAACCAGTTGAACCCGAACCTATCGATCGCAGACCTCGCCCGGCAAATCCTGCGGCCCGACCCACTGAATCCACCTTCCATCCGCCCTTCCTTGTGGCGGGTCGCAGTCGAGCCTCCGCCCGCTGCCAGCCGCGGGGTCAGGCTGGCCAGCACCATTCGCCCAAGAGTGGCCCACTCCGCGCTTGACCCAAGGCATCATGACCAGCATGGAAACCGTTGGCAGCCCCGCCCTGTGGACAGGCTTCACCATAGTCGTGCTGATCATGCTTGCCATCGACCTGTTCCTGGTTGGTGGCGGCAAACAGCACCGTGTATCCATGCGCGAAGCCGCAACGTGGTCAATCATCTGGGTCAGTGTGGCTTTCGTCTTTGCCGGGGTCCTGTGGTGGTATCTGGATGGCACGGCCGGGCGTGAGGTCGCCAACGAAACCACACTGACGTTCATGACGGGCTATCTGATCGAAAAGACGCTCGCTGTGGACAATGTATTCGTGTGGCTGATGCTGTTTTCGTTTTTCGCCATACCGCTGGAACTGCAGAAGCGGGTGCTGACCCTTGGCGTTATCGGTGCCATTGCCATGCGCACCATCATGATCTTCGCCGGGGTATGGCTCATCGCCAGATTTCAGTGGCTGCTCTACCTGTTTGGTGCTTTCCTGCTGTTCACGGGCATCAAGATGTGGTGGTTCGCCGGGGAAAAGCCCGATCTGGCGCAGAACCCGGTGGTGAAGTGGATGCGCGGGCACATGAATGTGACCCCTGACCTGCACGGCGAGCGCTTCTTCGTGATGCGGCCGGAAGCGGACAGGATGGTGCGCTATGCCACGCCGTTGTTCCTGGTGCTGGTGCTGGTGGTGATCGCGGATGTCATCTTTGCCGTGGACTCCATTCC
>CAYWDZ010000159.1:0-7296 GCA_964456255.1 uncultured Steroidobacteraceae bacterium
TCAACCCGCTGATCAAGATCATCAACATCGTGGCGCTGCTGCTGGTGCCGCTGCTCTAGGCAGCACGGCGCGCCATGGCGGATCCGATCTCGCCCTTCGAGGCCAGTCCGCCATCGGCGCGCAAACTTCTCCTCGGCATCACCGGCGCGGCGGCGCTCGCCGCGCTGCTGCTGGTCGTGGCCATCCTGCCCGCCGAGTACGGCATTGATCCGACCGGCATCGGTCGCGCACTGGGCCTGACCGCCATCAACGGACCGACGAAGACGGTCCAGCTCACCGATGTCATCGGGGGCAACACGAACCTGAAGGAAGTGAAGGTCGCCGACCCGGGTGACCCGATTCCGCTGCCGAACCCGGCCGTCTCGCAGCTCAAGGACACTGCCGCACAGACCCACACGCAGACCATCACCATCCCGGAGTTCCAGGAAACCGAGGTGAAGGCACTGCTTGATGAGGCGCAGGTCCTCCTCTATTCGTGGGAGGCCGACGGTGATGTGTACGTGGACTTCCACGGCCACGATCCGGCCGCGACCGGTGACGGCTTCGTGCGCTACCGCGAAGAGCAGTCGACGCGCTCGGGCCACGGTTCACTGGTGGCACCGTTCACCGGCGAGCACGGCTGGTTCTGGCTGAACATCGACAACAAGCCGGTCAATATCAAGCTCACGGTCACCGGTTACTTCAAGGGCATCAAGGACTACGGAATTCTCAAGGATCCGCTCTCCCAATGAGCGTTGCAGCCGGCAAGCGCATTGCTGCTGCGGTGTGTATCGCAGCGCTGGCACCCGCCGCGCTGGCCCATGGCGTCACCGGCGGCGACGCCGCGTACCTGCAGTCCATCTCCGGCCTGCACGTGTTCCCGCTGATGTACCTGGGCGCCAAGCACATGGTCACCGGCTACGACCACCTGCTGTTCCTGGCCGGCGTGATCTTCTTTCTCTACCGCCTGAAGGACGTGGCGCTGTACGCCACGCTGTTCGCCATCGGGCACAGCACCACATTGCTGCTTGGCGTGCTGGCGGGGATCCGCGCCAATGCGCACATCGTCGATGCCATCATCGGGCTGTCGGTGGTGTACAAGGCGCTGGAGAACATCGGCGCCTTCAAACGGATGGGGATTGCCATCAACCCACGCTTCGCCGTGCTGGCCTTCGGACTCGCCCACGGCTTTGGCCTCGCCACCAAGCTGCAGGACTTCGAGCTCTCGCAGGAAGGCCTGGTCGGCAACATCGTCTCGTTCAACATCGGCGTTGAACTGGGCCAGGTTCTGGCCCTCACCGTGATCCTGCTGGCACTGCAGCTGTGGCGCCGCAGCGGTTCGTTCCTGCGCGGCGCGTGGCTGACCAACGTGGCGATCATGGCCGCCGGCTTCACGCTTTTCGGCTACCAGCTCACCGGCTACCTGGTCTCCTGAATCGCCCCGTTGATCCGACGCAGCTAGTTCAGCGCGTGCCGGAGCCGCGCGCTGCGCGCGACCACGAGCCGGTCGAACAGCAGCACGAGCAGCAGCGAGGCCCCCATCAAGGGCAGGAACAGGCCCATGACGACCAGCAGCACAACCGCCCCCTTCCATACCCGGACGTTGGTTGGCATCGGCGGCGCGCCCAGCCTGCCTTGCGGCCGGCGGCGCCACCACATCACCACCGAGGTGATGCAGAGGGTCAACAGCGCCAGTACGGCAAACAGCATCAGCAACTGGTTGGCGAGTCCGAACATGCGCCCCTCGTGCAGCACGACGGCGGTGGACACCACCTTCGGCACGATGCCGTACTGGCTCCAGTCGGAGAGCGAGAGTACCCGCCCGCTGTACTGGTCGACATGGATCGCCACTTCCTGTCGCGGATCATCGGGTGAAGTGCTGATGGTGTAGACGCCCGTCGCGCCCTGCGGCAGGCCAACCTTGAAACCGGATGCGACGCCGCGTTCCCGCGCGAAGTCGATGACCGAGTCGAGGTTCACGGGCGTGCCCGGCCTGATTCCCTCCTGGCTCGTTTCTGGTTCAAGCGGCGCCTGGGATGCACCATGCCCCGCATGTCCGCCCGGCATCGAGTTCGGCATGGGCAGGTTGCCGGCGGCCCAGGAAACGGTCTTGTCGCTGGCCCGGTTCAGCGTGGCGGTGGGCACCGCGGATTCAGGCGCAGCGACCATCGCAGCCGGGTAGCGCGCCGTGATCTTCATCAGCGCCTCGCCCCAGAAGCCCGCCCACGGCAGCCCCGAGAGAATCATGAAGCCAATGAGGATGGCGCCATAAATCCCCGCCATGGCGTGCAGGTCGCGCCAGAAGATCCTGCGGTTGGCGGAGCGCAGGCGCGGCAGCAGGGTGCCCCACACCGAAGCCACACCGCGGGGCCACCACAGGTACACGCCCGTCACCACCAGCACGAGGGCCCAGCACGTGGCGAGCTCGATCAGGTAGTCGCCGACTGGACCAATCATCAGCTCGCCGTGCAGCTTCACGGCGATTTCCTGGAGGTTGTAATCGCCATCGCGGCGGCCCAGCACCGCGCCGTCGTGGGGATCCACGAAGTAGGTGAACATCCGGCCGTGCCCGTCGATCAGGTCCACTTCACTGCTGCGATCCGGCGCCGGCGCGGGACGGAACGCGGCGGCGCTGGCGTCGGGAAGTGCCGCCCGCGCGGCGGCAAGCTGTTCACCGTAGCTCACCGAGGCGGCCTGCGGTACGACGAACATGCGGTCCGCGTACATCATTGCGTTGAGCTGCGGCTTGAACAGGTAAATGCTGCCGGTCACACACAGCATCACCACGAAGGGAATGACGAACAGGCCGGCATAGAAATGCCAGCGCCAGACGGTCTGGTAGAAGCCTGCGCCGCCGCCGCGCGGCGCATTGCTGCCTGCGCTGGTCATCCGGGTCCTGGAGCGTCAGTAGTGATACGACATGGTCAGCAGCGCATTGCGCGGCGTGCTCGGGTCGAGTGTGTAGTTGAAGACCCCGGCTTCACCTCCGGTGTAGTAGCGCTTGTCGAGCAGATTGCCGACGTTGATCTGCGCACGCCAGGCCCGGTGCTCGTAGTACGCCATGACGTCGACTCTCGCATAGCCTGGCAGGCGGTAGGTGTTCGGCAGATTCGCCTCGCGCTTGCCTGCCGCGTAGACGCCGCCAGCGACGCCAAAGCCGCCGGAGAACGCATAGGTGGTCCACAGGCTGCCGCTGTGACGCGGCACGTTGGACAGATGGTCGCCGACCGGCACTGTCGTATCGCGTGTAACCCGCGCGTTTGTGTAGGCGTAGGTGGCAGTCCAGCTCCAGCCGGTCGCGAGCTCACCACGGAGCGCCGCCTCGATACCGCGGCTCTTCTGCTGGCCTTGCAGGATCACGTTGACGGGATCGGAGGGATCGGGGACGAGAATGTTGCTGCGCCTGAGATCATAGACGGCGAGCGAGCCACCGAGTCGCTTGCCGAGCAGATCACGCTTCACGCCGAACTCGATCTGAGTGCCCTTCTCGGCGTCATAGACCACCTGGGTGACACTGTGGCTCACGTTGGGAAGGTACGATCGGCCCCAGCGACCGAACAGCGCGGTGGAGTCATCGAGCGCGTAAACGACGCCGAACTGCGAAGACAGGGCCGACTGGCTGGCAGTCGTGGAGCTGCCGGTGGATTCCGCCTCGTTGTGGAACCTGTCCCAGCGCAAACCGACGAGCAGCTTCCAGGCTGGAGCAAGATCGATCAAGTCCTGTACATAGATTCCGAGGTCCTTGCCGATACCGTTGTGCTCGTCTCCGCTGGAGGGGATGATCGGGTCGCGCGGATTCACCACCGAAGGGTCGAACATATCGACGTCGAAGCCGCTGAGTGTGGACTCGTTGTAGCCGTGCCTGGTGTAGCTAAGCTCGACGCCCGCCAGTACGCGATGCTTCATGCCGCCGAGATCGGCCGTCCCCCGCAGCTCCACCTGACCCGCGCGGTCGGTCGACCACTCATCCGCGCCAATGTAGGTCGTGAAGTGCAGCGTGTCGCCGCCGGCATAGAGATAGTTGTCGGGAAAGGTCTGCTGTGAGCGCTGCCGCGCGTGCGAATAGTGCGCGGCGATACGCAGCTTCCAGTCCGCACCGAGCCCGTGCTCGAAGATCGCGGTCGCCGCGCGCGTGTCGTTGTCGCCGAAGTCGCCGTCCAGATCGGAGTAGGTACCGTTGTACAGGCCAAAGTAGCGCGTGCGTGAATAGAGTCTGTAGTCCGGCAGATTGGGCACGCCAAAGTCGAAGCCATCGCGCTCCAGATGGTTGAACTCCGTGAGCAGCGTGAAGGTACTGGACTCGCCGCGCCACATGAGCGCTGGTGCGAGCGTCCACAGGTCATAGCCGGCGTTGTCGCGGAAAGTGTCGTTCTGGTCGTACGCGCCGTTGATACGGAACGACATTCCCTGTTCGGAGCCGACGTTCACGTCGACGGTCGGACGCACCTGCCCATAGCTGCCGGCCTGCAGCGACAGCTCGCCGAAGCTTTCGGTCATCGGACGCTTGGAGACGGTGTTGATCTGGCCGCCGATTGCGCCGAGGCCGCCATACAGTGCCCCGGCCGGGCCTTTCAGCACCTCGATCCGGTCGATGTTCTGCACATCGCGGAACGCGATGTATCCATAGTTCCGGAAGCCATCCCGCAGGCCGTTGCTGGTGGTGAAACCGCGGACATTGAAGAACGTGGCGCCATTGCCGCCGTAGTTCGATTCGGCCTGGACGCCGCTGACGCTTTCCAGCATCTGGCTGGTCCGTACGACAGCACGGTCACGCAGGACATCGCTGGGTACCACCTCGACGGCTGCCGGCAGGTCGCGCAACGGGACGTCGAGCTTGGCGACCCCCTCTGCGGTCACGAGGATTTCCTCGATGACTACTGGAGAGTCCTGATCCTGTGCACTGGCGAGGCAGGCAACGAGAGAGCACCCGGTTGCAGCCCAGATCCCAAGCGGGCGGAGGCGGCGAAGCGATCGTCGTGACACGGGAATGGTTCCTGTTCTTTTCGGGGCTCGCACACTAGCAGCGCGGCCCGCCGACAGGAGTGCGACAAATTGTCGCAGCGACTACCCACAAGCAGGACACACCGACTCTGCAGGCGACCCGTACGCGGGCGTCCGCGTCTTCGTCTCCCGCTGTCATGATCGCGTTCAAGACAACCGCTGGTGCGCCAATCTGTCACAGGCGCGCCGGCAGATCGGCGCGTAGCATGGGGCTCATGCAACTGCGGTCCGCATGTGTTCTCCTTTCAGTGTCGGACATCAACCCCCAACACTGGCGTGCGTTCCGCAGCTTGCATCGACCGCGCGGCCTCGCGAACTGATCGACGAACTGCCAGTGCGGGCTTCAGGATGACTGACGCTCCAGGTGGTCAGCGCAATCTGCGGCCCGCACCCAGGCCAGCACAGCAGGTTCCAGGGTCAGTGGGGGTCATCTTGCAGTGCTGGCCCAGTGTGGAATGCGGGCCGCCGATTGCAGCTCAATGCTACCTGCAAGCGTGTCGGCACACCTGCGGCCGATTGCCGCACCCCACCTCCGCAGAGCGGCGGCGGGGCGGCGAGCGTTGCCCGCTAGAACCGCGCCGTCAGTGCCAGCCGCAGCTGGCGCGGCTCCACCGGATGGAAGTGGATGTCCTCCACCGGTGCGGTCTCACCCGGCAACTGCGATTCATAGAAATAGGTGATGTCGTTGGCGCGGATGTCGAAGACGTTGAGCACCGTCACCGCGGCGCTCAAGCGCGGCGTGAAGCGGTAGCCCGCGTCCAGATTCACCAGTGTGGTGGGCTTCGAACGCACGCTGTTGTCCTCGATCAGCGCGGCCGGCCCAAGATGCCTGAGGCGCGCGCCACCGAACCAGCCGTCCGGATCGTTGTACGACACGCCCAGCGAGATCACGCGCTCGACCGCATTGGGAATGCGTTTGCCCGCCGGATCGTCATCACTGAAGCGCGGCCTGGCCCACGCCAGATCCGCATCGAGAATCCAGCGCTCGTTGGGTGTGAAATACGCCGACAGTTCGACGCCGGTGCGGCGGCTGGGGCGACTCGCCTCGGTGGAACCCCCATCGCCCACGAACAGCAGTTCGGAGGCCAGATCCAGCCGCCACAGCGCTGCCGACAACTGCAGATGCGGGATCGCGGCACTGCGCAGGCCGATCTCCTTGCCCGTGGCACGCACCAGCGGCGTGACCCGGTCCGCAGGCGTGACGCCGTCCGTGGGATCGACCGTGATGGTGGTGCCGCGTGCGTCATTGCTGTGATAGCCGCGGCCCCAGTTGAGGAAATACTCGGTCTTCGTCCACGGCCCGAGAACGACAGACAGCTTCGGGCTGTCAATGTGATCGCTGGCCTTGCCGCTGTTGGCGGCCAGGTCGCTGGCCACCTTGAAGTCGAAGGCATCGAAGCGCAGCCCGGCTTCGGTGCGCAGCCAGTCGGTCCATTGCAGGTCCTGGCTGATCCAGCCCGCCCAGCCGACCTGCCGCACATCGTCGCGGCGCACGGTGTCGATGCGTTCGCGCCCTGCGGTGTGGTACAGCCCCACGGGTGAGATGTCATCGATACGCAGCTGCACTCCGGCACCGAAGTGTCCCTGCCTGCCGAACAGGTTCGCATCGCGCCGCCAGCTCGACTCTGCGCCGTAGACATGCCGGCGGTCGAACTGCTCGAACTGATCGCCGTACACCGGGTCCGTGCCGTAGGTGAAATTCGAGAACAGGTCGAGGCCATAGTCGATGACATAGGCGCTGGCGCGGAACAGGCCTTCGCCCAGCTGGCCCCAGCCCGAACCGGACAGGCTGTAGCGATGCGTGCTGCCGCCGTCGCTGGAATCGATGTCGCCATAGCGGCCGATGCTGTCATCCTGCACGGCGCGCAGCGGAATCTGGTCGGTGGAGCGCCAGCGCCCGTGGTAGCCCATGGCTTCGAGAGTGAACCCACCCTCCGCGTCGCCACTCGAGTACTTCGCCAGGCCGTTCAACTTGCGGAAATGCTCGTCCAGTTCCCAGGGACCATTGTTGTAGTTCGCATCGGCGGCCAGCAGCAGCGAGCCATCCCCCGCCTGCTCCGATACGGCCAGCAGCGCGCGGCTGTAGCCATGTTCGCCCGCGCCGATCGACGCGAAACCCTGTTCAAGTTGCTTGCGGTAGGTCACGTCCACGGAGCCGGCCGCGGAGAAATTTCCCTGCTCGGCGTAGTAAGTACCCTTGCGGTACTCGATGCGATCCACCAGCTCGGGGATCAGGAAGTTGATGTCGCTGTAGCCCTGGCCGTGCGCATGGGTTGGCATGTTCACCGGCATGCCCTCGACGCGGCTGGCGAAATC
>CAYWDZ010000160.1:0-7293 GCA_964456255.1 uncultured Steroidobacteraceae bacterium
CAGCGGCGCGGCCGCAGCATACACGAGGCGGTGGCGTTCGAGCGGCTTGAGGCCGGCAAATTGGCTGGAAACCAGCCATACGGCGATATGGCTGCCCTCTGAAGCGCCCGCATGGCCGGCATGCGCCGCGCTGTCGTCACGCAGGGTCAGCCGTGTGGGCGCGAAGGCCTGGCGCAGCAGCGCCTCCAGTTCCGCGGCCACCGTACTCACAGCTTCAGCTTGCCGGACCGCACCAGCCACAGCATCTGCCCGGCGATGAACAGCAGCATCGAGCCCATGACGATCACCAGCTTGACCATCACCCAGTGCGCCTCGGAAACCGTGTAGACCACGACCAGATTGATGGCGCCAACCAGCAGGCCATACAGCACCCATGCGGTATTGAGCTTGAGCCAGTCGCGGCGCTCCAGCTTTGCCTCACCCAGCGCCGGTTGCATGATCCTCTGGGCGAGTGGTTCGCGTCCCACGAAGGCGCTGACCAGGAATGCCAGCGCGATCACCCACATCAGCACGCTGGGTTTCCACTGTATGAAGTGCGCGTTGCGCAGCACCAGCGTCAGAGCGCCCAGGGCCAGCACCAGCAGGGTGCTGACCGCGAAGATGCGCGGCAGCTTCTTCGTGCGGACCCACAGGATCGCAAGCGATATCACCATGGCCGCCATCAGCACCATGGTCGCCCGGTACATGTCCTGGCCTGACAGGAAGTAGGCGGCCACGAAGGCCGCCAGCGGGAAGAATTCGAGCAGCATTTGCATGCCCGTATGATAGCGGCAGTGGCCGAATACCTCGAACTGCACCCGAAGGATCCGCAGCTGCGCCTGATCAGGAAGGCCGTGGACATCATTCGTGCGGGTGGCGTGATCGCCTATCCCACCGATTCCTGCTACGCGCTGGGCTGCCAGCTGGGCGACAAGGACGCGCTGGAGCGCATTCGCCGCATCCGCGGCGCTGACCAGCATCATCACTTCACGCTCGTGTGCCGGGACCTGGCCGAGATTGGCCACTACGCGCGCGTGGACACGCCCCAGTTCCGGCTGCTCAAGTCGGCGACTCCGGGGCCGTTCACGTTCCTGCTCCCGGCCACGCGCGAAACCCCCAAGCGCCTGCAGCATCCCAAGCGCCGCACCATCGGCATCCGCGTTCCCGAGCACCCGGTGCCGCACCTGTTGCTGGCGGAGCTCGGTGAGCCCCTGCTGTCGTCGACGCTGTTGCTGCCGGGAGATGAGCTGCCATTGACCGACGGCGCGCAGATCCGGGAGCGGCTGGATCGGGCGCTCGACGCCATCGTGGATGGCGGGCATTGCGGCATCGAACCGACGACGGTGGTGGACCTGACAGTCACCCCGCCAGCCATTCTGCGGCAGGGCAAGGGAGTGATCGGGCACGTATAATCCGGCCGATGGTTGTCTCCCCCTCGACAGGAATCCGGGAACGTGTGCTGTCCGGCATGCGGCCCACCGGCAAGATGCACCTGGGCAACTACCATGGCGCTGTTGCCAACTGGATTGCCCTGCAGGGTTCCTACGAATGCTACTTCTTCGTGGCGGACTGGCATGCGCTGACCACGGATTACGAGAACACCGCGCCGCTGCAGCAGTACGTGCATGACCTGGTGGTGGACTGGCTGGCCGCCGGGCTTGATCCGGACAAGTCGGCGATCTTCCTGCAGTCCGACGTCGTCGCCCACGCGGAGCTGCACCTGCTGCTGTCGATGATGACACCGCTGTCCTGGCTGGAACGCGTGCCAACCTACAAGGACCAGCAGGCCCAGCTGAAGGAAAAGGATCTGGCCACCTACGGCTTCCTCGGCTACCCGTTGCTGCAGAGCGCGGACATCCTGATCTACCGGCCCGCGTATGTGCCCGTCGGCGAAGACCAGGTGGCGCATGTGGAAATCACCCGCGAGATTGCACGGCGTTTCAATCACATCTTCGGGCGCGACGAGCAGTTCGCCAGGAAGGTCAAGGCTGCGCTGTCGAAGTTCGGCCCTGCCCGCGAGCAGTATGTGGCGCTGCGCCGCCGCTTCCAGGAAGGTGGGGACCACGCCGCGCTCGCCGAGGCGCGCACGCTGGTGGGTGCTGCGACCACCGTGTCCGGCGCCGAACGCGAGCTGCTGCTGGCCAGTCTGGAAGGAGATGTCCATCGCCTGCTGCCCGCGCCGGAAGTGCTGCTGACTCCTTCACCCAAGGTCCCTGGGCTCGATGGCCGCAAGATGTCCAAGTCCTACGGCAACACCATCGGACTGACCGAGGATCCGGCTTCGATCGAGAAGAAGATCAAGGGCATGACGACCGATCCGGCCCGGAAGCTGCGCACCGATCCGGGTGATCCGGACAAGTGCCCGGTGTGGGATCTGCACAAGCTGTATTCGGGCGACGAGACGCGCGCCTGGGTGCGCGCAGGCTGCACCACTGCGGGCATCGGATGCATCGAGTGCAAGAAGCCGGTCTGGGAAGAAATCGCCCGGCAGGCAAGCCAGATGCGCGAGCGGGCCGCGCCTTACACTAACAATCCGGGGCGGGTGCGCGAGATCCTGGCCGCGGGTGCCGAGCGCGCCGGCAAGACAGCCGGGGCGACCATGCAGGTGGTGCGCAAGGCCATGAACCTGGTTCCTGGCGCAGCGGACTCCCCATGACGACGCTGGGCACAGGGTCGGTAGTGCAGGTGGAGATGCCATTCGCCATCGTGCAGGGCGAGCCGCTCACCGAGCTGCCGCGCGACCTCTACATACCGCCGCAGGCCATGGAGGTGTTCCTCGATGCCTTCGAGGGGCCGCTGGATCTGCTGCTCTACCTGATCCGCCGACAGAACCTGAATATCCTGGATATTCCGATCGCCGAGATCACCCGCCAGTACATGCAGTACATCGAGCTGATGAGCGAGCTGCAGCTGGATCTGGCCGGTGAGTACCTGGTGATGGCTGCCACACTGGCGGAGATCAAGTCACGGATGCTGCTGCCGCGCGTGGGTTTGCCGGGCGAGGGCGAGGAAGGCGATCCACGTGCCGAGCTGGTGCGGCGCCTGCAGGAGTACGAACGATTCAAACAGGCTGCGCAGGACCTTGATCATCTGCCGCGCCTGGAGCGCGACACCTGGATTGGTTCGGCCACCGTGGATGAGCGGCGCGTGGTCAAGGTGCTTCCGGACATCACGCTGAAGGAAATGCTGCTGGCCTTCAAGGACGTGGCGCTGCGCGCGGAGATGTTTGCGCACCACCATATCCATCGCGAGCCGCTGTCGGTCCGTGCGCGCATGAGCGATATCCTGGTCAGCGTGCAGCCCGACACCTTCACGGAATTCACCAGCCTGTTCAGGCAGGACGAAGGACGCATGGGTGTGGCGGTAACCTTCATCGCCATCCTGGAGTTGAAGCGCGAAGGGCTGATCGAGATCGTGCAGAACGAGCCCTACTCGCCAATCCACATCAGTGGTGTGGCGCAGGGCGACGCCCGCAGCGTGATCGAGGGCGAAGCGGAGGAAGTGGTGGCGGCAGACGCGCGCCTGCTGGCTGATTCCATTGCGGTCCACGGTGCCGACGAGGCCGCGGACGAAGACGGTGGTGACGAGGAGACGGCGGGGCAATGAATACCGAATACACGCGCAAGGTGCTCGAAGCCGCATTGCTGGCGGCCGGTCGCAGCCTCTCGCTCACGGAAATGGCGCAGCTGTTCGATCCGGTGGACCGGCCCGAAAACGCGCAGTTGCGCGCGGCGCTGGAGGAACTGGGTGCTTCCTGCGAAGCGCGCGGCGTGGAATTGAAGGAAACGGCGCAGGGCTTTCGCTTCCAGGTGCGGCGCGAGTTTGCCGAGCAGGTTGCGCGGCTGTGGCCCGAGCGGCCGCCGCGGTACTCGCGCGCACTGCTGGAAACGCTGGCGATCATTGCCTACCGGCAGCCGCTGACGCGCGCCGAGATCGAGGCCGTGCGTGGTGTGGTGGTCAATCCCAACATCGTCAAGACACTGTTCGAGCGGTCGTGGATAAGAGTGGTCGGCCATCGCGAGGTGCCAGGTCGTCCCGAACTGCTGGGGACCACGCGCGACTTCCTCGACTATTTTGGCCTGAAGACCCTGGACCAGCTGCCGCCACTGGCGGAACTGAAGTCCCTGGAAGATCTGGATCCGCAGCTCGCGCTGCCCGAACCCATTGCGGCGCTTGTCCAGAGCGAGGATGCGAACCCGAATGAAGAAGCGCCCGAACAAGCCGTCAGCATCGAGCCCGCGGACCAGCCCGAAGCCCGGGACGTCGGCAACGGCTGAGCGGGTTCAGAAGATCCTCGCGCAGGCGGGCCTTGCCTCGCGGCGCGAGGCCGAGGAGTGGATCAGGGCTGGCCGCATCACAGTCAACGGCGAGAAGGCCACACTGGGCACGCGAGCTGCCGGCAACGACCAGCTGCGCCTGGATGGCAAGCTGATCCATCGTGCCCCGAGCAAGCGCTCCGCGACCTGGCTGTGCCATCGCTCGCCAGGCGAGTCACTGGTTGCTCCGCGGGAAGAGGGCGAAAGCGGCAGCGATTCGCGCCAGACCATGGTCGAGCGGCTGTCGCGGCGGGTCGGGCGGCGCTACATCTCGATCAGCCCCATGCCGCGCATTGACGGCGGTCTGGAACTGCTGACCTCCGATGGAGCGCTGGCTGAGCGGCTGCAGCGTGCGGTGCGGCGCATGCCGGCGGAATTCAGCCTGCGCATTCGCGGTGAACTCGATGCGGAGCAGATTGCCGGCGTGCTGGAAGGTTTGCTGGACAGTGGCGAGCGTCTGCAGGTCACCGCATGCGAACCCGGCGGCGGCGAGGGCGCCAATCGCTGGTACCGCATCGTTGGCGTGGGTGTGAATGGGCGCGACCTGCGCGCAGTGGTGGAGCGGCAGGGCGCGACGGTGAGCCGGATCCTGCGCACCGCACTGGGTGGCTTGCAGCTGGAGCGCTCGTTGGGCCGGGGCCAGGTGCGCCAGCTTGCCGATCCGGAAATTGAACAATTGCTCGGTTCTGCGGACCAACAGTCATGAAAAGTGTGGATGGGTCGCTGAGTCGCGGGCCGAGCACGCGGCGTAGCGTGCTTGCCGGGGCGGCTGCCGGACTTGGCAGCCTGCTGTTGCCGGAATTGCGCTCAGGCCTGGCGCGCGCGGCAGCCGCCGGCGATCCGGCGCTGCGGGTGCCTGCCTGGGATGCCGTGCCGGCCTGTACTCCAAGCCGCACTGATCAGGCCAGGCAGGGACCGTTCTTCATCCACAACGGCGAGCGCGCCGACGATGTGGACCTGTTCAGGCAGGACATCCGCGGCCGCTACAACGCGGATGCCGAGCCCGGCGCCGACATGCACCTGCACCTGCGCGTGCTCGATGCCGGCAATGAACGATGCGCAGCCGCGCCGCTTGCCGGTGTGGAGGTCTACATCTGGCATTGCGACGCGCAAGGCTTCTACAGCGGTTTCGGCGAGCCGGGCGAGCAGAACCCCGATCAGGTGTATCGCAATCGCCCCAGTGCCAACGCGTTGTACAACAACACACGCTTCTGTCGGGGCATCGGCATCAGCGATGCCGACGGTGTGGTCTCGTTCCGGACCATCTTTCCGGGCTGGTACAACGGGCGCGACATCCACATCCACACGATGGTGCTGAAGCGTGGCTCAGAGCCGCGCGGGCGTGAGTACTACCGGGGCGGCGATCACCTGTTCACGACACAGCTGTATTTCGATCCGGCGTTGACGGACACCGTGCACCGTTCGCAGCAGCCATACCTGCGACGCACGGCTCTGCCGGCCTATGCGGGCTGCATCCTGGCCGACGAGCGCGGCAACAGCGGCCTGCGCTTCAAGGCAAATTTCGACCGCGGGCTGGTGACGGCGCAGATGCAGCTCGTGGTGGATCCGGGGCAGAGCCGCGTGTGATGCAGTTTCGGCTCCCGGATGCTGCTACTGGCAGTCCAGCGCCTGCCCGGTGACGCCCGCACCGCGTGGTCCGAGCAGGCGGATGAAAGGTTCGGTGCGCGATTCCGGCAATACCAGCGATTCGAGTGCTTCGGCCGGATAGGCCTGGCGGCGCATCACTGTGCGCATGGCGCCGGGGTTGATGGAATTCACGCGGATGTTGGTGCTGCCCCGCAGTTCATCGGCCAGTACCTGCATCAGGCCCTCGACGCCGAATTTGGAAACGGCATAGGCGCCCCAGTAGGCGCGGGCCTGGCGACCCACGCTGCTGGACGTGAAGATGATCGACGCATCGGGCGACTGGCGCAGCGCCGGCAGCAGTACCTGCGTGAGCACAAATGCGGCCGTGAGGTTCACATGCATCACGCGCGCCCACATGGGCACCTCGTACTGCTCGATCGGAGTGAGCGCTCCGAGCAGGGCTGCGCAATGCACCAGGCCATCGAGTCGCCCGTAGCGGCTGGTCACGGCATCGGCGAGCTGGTCGTAGTCGCGTGCCACGGCCTTTTCAAGGTCCAGCGGCGCCATCAACGCCTGGTCCGGCGCGAACTGTTCGATCTCGGCATGCAATCCACGCAGCTTCTGCACATTTCGCCCGAGCAGCACCAGCTCTGCGCCAGCGCGTGCCGCATCGAGCGCCAGTGCGCGCCCGAGCCCGCCCGTGCAGCCGGTGATCGCGATCACGCGTCCCTGCAGCTCGGTGCTCATGGCGAGACACCGTCGAGCCATTCGATGATGCCGCCCGGCGCATCGATCTGGCCGTCAGGCTGCCAGCTGTAAGGATCATCCTCGGGGCCCAGGTAGCCGTAACGCGCCACCAGCACCGGCATGCCCGCTGCGCGCGCCGACTGCACATCGCGCTCGGCATCGCCGACGTAGAGGCATTGGGCCGGTGACAGCGACAGGCGGTTTGCTGCGTGCAGCAGCGGCGCGGGATGCGGCTTGCGCTCGGGCAGGGTGTCCCCGGAAACAACGCAGGCGGCGGTGCGATCGAGCCCCAGCAGCTGGAGCAGGGGCGTGGTCAGGAACCCGGGTTTGTTGGTGACGATACCCCAGGACATGTTCCGCGCCGCCAGTTCATCCAGTACTGCCTGGCAGCCTTCGAACAGCTTCGTGCCGACTGCAAGCTGCGCGGCATAGAGCTCCAGCAGCCGCAGCCGCAGGGGCTCCAGCGATTCACCGGAAAGATCGGGGAAGCCGAGCCGGATGAGGCCCGTGGAACCATGCGATACCTGGGCACGCGCCACTTCCCAGGGCAGAGGAGTGCGGCCCTGTTCGACGCGAACCTGATTCAGGACGCGGACCAGGTCCGGCGCCGTATCCAGCAGCGTGCCGTCGAGATCGAACAGCACGGCGCGCAAGGCGGGGCGGC
>CAYWDZ010000161.1:0-7184 GCA_964456255.1 uncultured Steroidobacteraceae bacterium
GCGGAGGTGTGGCTCAAGCGCGAGGACCTCGCCCACACCGGTGCGCACAAGATCAACAACGCGCTGGGGCAGGTGCTGCTCGCCAAGCGCATGGGCGCCACGCGCATCGTGGCCGAGACCGGCGCCGGGCAGCATGGCGTGGCAACGGCCGCGGCCTGCGCGCGCGTCGGCCTGCCTTGTGTGGTGTACATGGGTGAAGTGGACATGGAGCGCCAGGCGCCGAATGTCGGCCGCATGCGCCTGATGGGTGCCACGGTGGTGCCGGTGACCAGTGGCGATCGCACGCTGCGCGCGGCCATCGACGAAGCCTTCCGCGACTGGGTGGCCGATCCACTCAGCACCTTCTATTGCCTGGGCTCGGCGGTGGGTCCGCATCCGTATCCATACCTGGTGCGCGAACTGCAGGCCGTCATCGGTCGCGAAGCGCGCGCGCAGATCCTGGAGCATGCCGGTGCGCTGCCGGACTGCGTGATCGCCTGCGTGGGCGGCGGGTCCAATTCCATCGGCACCTTCCATGCCTTCCTGGGTGACAAGTCAGTGGAAATCATCGGCGTGGAGGCCGGCGGTCGCGGGCCCGGTCTGGGCGACAACGCCGCCACGCTGGCCACCGGCACGCCCGGCGTGCTGCACGGTACGTACACCATCCTGCTGCAGGATGCGGACGGGCAGATCCAGGAAACACACTCGGTGTCGGCGGGCCTGGATTACCCGGGCGTCGGTCCGGAGCACGCATTGCTGCGCGAGATCGGCCGCGTGCAGTACATCATGGCGCTGGATGGCGATGCGCTCGCGTGTGTCGAGGAGTGCGCCACCTACGAGGGCATCCTGCCGGCGATCGAATCAGCGCATGCACTGGTGGGTGCGCGTGACTGGGCGAAACGCAATCCCGGCAAGCGCGTGCTGATCGGCCTTTCGGGCCGCGGCGACAAGGACATGCCCACATTGCAGAAGACTTTGCTGGTCAAGCATGGGGTGGGCGCATGAGCACACCCGCACAGAAACTGTCCGATGCCATTCGCGCGGTGCGCAAGGACCGCGTCGCCATGGTGGCGTTCCTGACAGCAGGCTTCCCGTCGAAGGACAAGTTCGCGGCGGATCTGACTGCGATCGCCTCCGAGGCCGATGTGGTGGAGATCGGCATTCCGTTCACCGACCCGATGGCCGACGGTGTCACGATCCAGCGTTCGAGCCTGGCGGCGCTCGCGCAGGGCGTGAGCCTTCACTGGATCATCGACACCCTGAAAGCACTGCCGAAGGTGAAGGCGCAGCTGGTGTTCATGGGCTATCTGAACCCGATGCTGGCCTATGGCCTCGAAAAGCTGGCTGCCGATGCCGCCGCGGTGGGCATTGCGGGCTTCATCGTGCCGGACCTGCCCATAGAAGAGAGTGCGGATTTCGAGAAGGCGCTGGCACCGCATGGGCTCGCACTGATCCACATGGTCACGCCGGTCACGCCGCAGGCGCGGCTCGAGCGCCTGGCGCGCGATGCACAGGGCTTCATCTATGCGGTGTCGATGACGGGCACCACGGGCCACTCGGTCGGGGCCGCGGGGCATGTTCCGCCCGCCACGCTGGAATACCTGGATCGCGTTCGCAGGCTGGCGAAGGTGCCGGTGTGCGCCGGCTTCGGCATCCGTGAACACGCACAGGTGGCGGCGCTGGCGCCGCATGTCGACGGAGTCGTGATCGGCTCTGCAGTGATCGAAGCCATGGAGAAGGGCGCCTCGACGGTCGAGTTGCTCAAGCGGTTGCGCGGTTGAGGCTCAAGGTCACCAACGCACGCGGGGCCCCGACACTCGGGATCACGCTGCTGCTCGGTGGTCTTTCGACCATCAGCCCGCTGTCGATCGATACCTTCTTTCCGTCGCTGCCCACCATTGCAGCCGAGTTCCAGATCACCAGCTGGCAGGCGCAGCAGATCCTCACGGCCTACCTGCTGCCATTCGCGCTGTTTTCCCTGGTGCACGGTTCATTGTCCGACGCACTGGGCCGGCGCGCCGTGGTGCTGGGCGGCCTGACGCTCTACACGATCGGCTCCATCGGCTGTGTGATGGCGCCCAACCTCGGGCTGCTGCTGTTCTGTCGTGTGCTGCAGGGCATGGCCGCCGGAGTCGGTTCCACCGTGGCCCGTGCGGTGGTGCGCGACCTGTTCGAAGGGGCGGCCGCACAGAAGCTGATGAGCAGCATGATGCTGGTGTTCTCGCTCGCGCCCGCGGTGGCGCCCGTCCTCGGTGGCTGGCTCCATGTGGCCTTCGGCTGGCGCAGCGTGTTCGGGTTCCTGCTGCTCATGGGCCTGGTGCAGTTGCTGCTGTCCGCACTGCTGCTGCCCGAGAGTCACCCCAAGCATAAGCGCAGCGAGTTTCATCCGGTGGCACTGGTGCGCAGCTGCTGGCATGTGGCGCGCAATCCCCCCAGCCTGATGCTGGCCATTGCCGCGTCGCTGTCGATGGCGCCGTTGTTTGCGTGGATCGGCGCGACGCCGGCCATCATTCTGGAGACCTGGCAACTGAAGGAAACGCAGTTCTACTACGCCTTCATTCCGATCGTGGCCGGGTTCATGACAGCGTCGATCGCAGGTGGACGACTTGCGGGGCGGATCCCCCGGCCCCGGCAGGTTGCCTGGGGCTTCCTGTTCATGTTCAGCGGGGCACTGGTATCGCTGGTTGCCCACAGCCTCACCAGCGCACCGCTGATCCCGCTGACACAGGTCGTGCTGTTCAGCATGGCCATGGGCGTGCAGCTTTCGAATCCCATCGTGTCGCTGGAGATGCTGGACATCCATCCGCTGGCACGGGGTGCCGCCGCGTCGGTCCAGGCGTTCGTGACCCTGATGGTCGGCGCCATGATGGGCGGCATGGTGGCGCCGCTGCTGCACGGGAATGTGCAGCTGCTGTCCGGCATTTCAGTCACCGTGGGCGCTGTGGCGTGGTTCGCGTGGCGGTCGGGGCAGGCGCTCGCCAACAGGCGGTCCTCGCGGGCCTGATGCCCCCTGCGCCGCGTGCTCGCCAGATCACGGCCCCGGCAGGGTTGTCACCGAGGCCCAGCAATCTTCATTGATCGCAGTCGTTCCTGCACAAACGACAGGATGACTCAGCGAAAAGCCCCTTGCGCATTTCGCAAAGACT
This sequence comes from uncultured Steroidobacteraceae bacterium, assembly GCA_964456255.1. Lineage (GTDB taxonomy): Bacteria > Pseudomonadota > Gammaproteobacteria > Steroidobacterales > Steroidobacteraceae > ZC4RG30. Next base: position 3,126 of record CAYWDZ010000161.1, read on the forward strand.
GTGCCCATAATTCGTCAGGTCGAAAGAGCCCCATAGAAGGGCCCAAGACGAGGAAATTGAGGGGGGATCGTCACATCAATTCGGGTACCAGCTAGCAGATTTACTCGTTGCCGCGGATTTGCCGTGCCTGGCCCCTGGTGGCAGGCAGGTTGATGTGGCCGTAAGTTCAAACACCTGATTCTTAGGGGATTTCGATGAAGCAGATGCCATTTCGTTACACACCAGTTGGCGCAGCCGTTGCCGCAATTCTGGGCACCGTTGCCGTGCACGCGCCTGTTGCCAATTCCGCAGAAGAGCAGGCTACGGAGCTCGCGGAGGTAACCGTTACGGGTTCGCGTATCGTGCGCCGCGACTTCGAGTCGGCCAGTCCGATCGTCACAGTCGGTACCGAGATGCTGGAGAGCACCGGCACGCAGGCCCTCGAGACGACCCTGAACCAGCTGCCGCAATTCGTGCCGTCGCAGACCATGTTCAGTTCCGGCGACGTGCAGCCCAGCGCGTTCAACAACCCCGGCATCGTGACGCTGAACCTGCGCGGCCTGGGCGCCAACCGCAACCTGGTGCTGGTCGACGGGCGCCGTGCCCAGCCAGCCAATGCACTGCTGGTGGTTGACATCAATTCCATCCCCTCGGCGGCGATCGAGAGCGTCGAGATCATCAGCGGTGGCGCATCAGCCACTTATGGCGCCGATGCCATGGGCGGCGTGACCAACTTCAAGATGAAGCGCAACTTCCAGGGCGTGAACCTGAACGCGCAGACCAACATCACCCAACATGGGGGCGGCCGCGAAAGCAGCGTCAGCGCACTGATCGGCGGAAACTTCCTGGAGGGCCGCGGCAACGCGATGGTGGGTCTCACCTACACCGATCGCAATGTGCTGATGGCCGGGGACCGCAAGTTCTTTGTGAACGGCTGGCACGACCCGAATACCCCGGGTGGCAACTCGCTGTCATACAGCCAGTTCACCTTCGCCTCGACCAATCAACCAGACCCGGCAGCCTGGCAGTCGATCTTCGGCACCGGCAGCTACAGTGGCGAATCGGTGTACCTGAACCCGGACGGCACGCTGTTCCTGAACTCGGCTGCCCACCCCGGTTGGAGCTATACCGGGCCCACCAACACTGACCAGTACAAGGTGCTCGGTTCTGGCACCACCAATCCGGGCTCGGTCAGCGAGAACAACCTGGACCAGGCGCTCACCACACCGCTGAAGCGTTATTCGGTGTTCGGTAATGCCCACTATGACTTCTCGCACAACCTGAGCTTCTTCGTGCAGGCGAACGTGTCCAGCATGCAGGTCGACACGGTGCTGAACTACGCCCCGGCAACCTCGCAGTGGAATGCGACCATCCCGGTTGATGGCCGCACCGTCCCGGCCGAACTGCAGACGCTGCTCGATTCGCGCCCCAATCCGACCGCCAGCTACTTCCTGTCCAGAACGCTGGATTTCGCCGATGCCCGCAGAACGCAGAATTCCACCGACACCTACCAGGTGCTGGCCGGCGTGAATGGCGACATCCTCGAGACCGACTGGAACTACGAGGTCTATGCCTCGCACGGCAAGACGGCGCTGCTGACCGAGATGACCGGCTTCCCCGGTCTGCAGAACTACCGGACGGTGGTTACTGCGCCCAATTGGGGTGCGAATCTGAACAAGAGCTCGGGTCCGCCCTTGTTCTTTGAACTGAAGTGCACCACGGGCCTGCCGATCGTCTCGGATTTCGAGGCGTCGCAGAACTGCATCGATTCCATCTCCACCAACATGAAGCACCTGACGGAGATGAAGCAGGACGTGGTCGAGGCGAATGTCACCGGCGACCTGTTCGCGCTGCCGGCGGGCAAGATCGGCTCAGCCTGGGGTGCCTCCTGGCGCAGGAACACCTACCGGTGGCGCCCTGACGATGTGCTGGTGCGCTCGTCCACCAACTATCCGATCGGGCTGTTCCCGACCAGCAGGACGCAGGGCCAGACCAGCGTGAAAGAGCTCTACGGCGAGGTGCTGGTGCCGATCGTCAAGGATCTGCCCGGCGTCAAGAGCTTCGATGTGGAACTCGGCGGACGCTGGTCGGACTACAACACGGCCGGCAAGATCTGGACCTACAAGGGTCTGGTCGACTGGACGATCATGGACCATGTGCGGCTCCGTGGTGGCTACCAGCTGGCCAACCGCGCTCCCAACGTGGCGGAGCTGTACACCGGTGCGACCACCAGCGTGGTGGGCTTCCCGGGCGCGGATCCGTGTATGTCCAACACGAACAACACCACCTGGGGCAACCACCCGGACAACACGACCAATCGGGCGGAAGTGATCGGGCTGTGCAGTGACCTCATCAACCGCTCCCGCGGCGACGTCAACCAGTCGCCGTGGCATACGGGCGCGAACTACCCCGACAACATCGTGGGTCCGTTCCCGTTCAACTTTCCGCTGGAGCTGGCGAACATCACCGGCAACCTGGACCTGAAGAACGAGACGGGCAAGACCTGGACCGTTGGTCTGGTGCTGACGTCACCGTTCGAGGGCCTGTTCCGCAATGCCACGCTGGCCATCGACTGGTACAAGGTCGATATCTCCAACGCCATTGCGCCGACCGATGCCTTCAGTGTTTACGCCAAGTGCTTGAACCGGGACGGCGTCAGCAATCCGACGTATGACGTGGACAACACGTATTGCCAGCTCATCACCCGTGACAACGACGGTTATCGCGCCACGGTCGATACGCCGTATTTCAACCTCGGTGGCATCAAGACTTCGGGCATCGACGTGCAGTTCAACTGGAGCTTCCCGGTTCTGGCTGGCCGCATGAACGTCAATACGCAGGTCAACTTCCTGGACTACTACAAGGACCAGGTAAGCCCGGATAGTCCGTTCACCGACAACACGGGCACGCTGCGTGGCGGTGGTCAGTTCGACTACAAGACCTTTGCCACCGTGTCCTACTCGCAGGGCGACTGGAGCGCGGGACTTCGTCACCGGTTCCTTTCGAGCATCAAGTCGGCCAATTACGCCACCGATCCGAACACCACGGTACAGGGTGCTGGCGGGTACAGCATGCTGGATGCCTTTGGCACCTACGAGATCAACGACAAGGTCTCGTTGCGCGGTGGCATCGACAACCTGCTGGACAAGGATCCGCCGCGAGTGGGCATCAATCCCGGCTCGACGACGGCGGCCGGCAGCACCTTGCCCCAGTACTATGACGTGATTGGGCGCAGGTTCTTCCTGTCGGTGGACCTGAAGCTCTAACTCAACGGAAGCAACCCCAATGCGGGCCGCGGCCATATGGACTGGCCAGCGGTCCGCAGCTTCTTCAAGCTGCGGCGATGAACACAGGGACCGATCAACATCGGGAACTGCAGATTGCGGCAGAGCACGATTCCCATGGACGTCATACCGAAGCCGTCGGCGCCCTGGCACGTGGCGCCAGCGCCGGCGATGCCGAGTGCATGGCATGGCTGGGCCTCAGGCTGCTGACGGGCGACCGGGCGCCGAAGCTGCCTGCGGAAGGGTGGAGCCTGCTGACAGACGCCTGGCAGCGCGGTTCAGCCTGGGCGGCCAATCGTGCGGCAGCCATGCTGGCACTCGGCATGCCGGGGCGGCCCGACTGGCGTTCGGCGCTCGGATGGCTGGTCAGGGCGGCCCAAAAGGGTCACATCCCATCTCAAACGCAACTGGTTGCATTGGCCGGCCCCCGTGCGCCCTCGGCCACGGCCTCCGGGGCGAGTGGGCCACCGTGGCAGGCAATCGCCGCGACCATTGACCTCGGTGCATGGCAGCGCAGCCCTGCCGCGCACGTATTGAGCAATGAGCCACGCGTCAGTGTCTTCCCGGAGATGCTCACGCGAGCCCAGTGCGAAGCGCTGATCGGCTTTGCCGCGGGCCGCATGGAGCGTGCGCGCGTCTACGATCCGAACGCCCGCGCGGAAATCGTGGATGTCCATCGTTCCAACACGCTGGCGCGCTTCGGCGTCGATGGCATCGAGTTTCTGCATGTGCTGCTGCAGGCGCGCATGGCGGCCGCCTGCGGTGTGCCAATGCCGAACTTCGAGGCTCCCACGCA
>CAYWDZ010000162.1:0-7182 GCA_964456255.1 uncultured Steroidobacteraceae bacterium
CGCGGCCGGCGCCGACGTGGTGCAGATCGACGAACCCTACATGCAGGCGCGGCCCGAAGATGCGCGCAAGTACGGTCTGGCTGCGCTCAACGCCGCACTGGATGGCGTCGTCGGCAAGACGGCCGTGCATATCTGCTTCGGCTATGCCGCCATCATCCACACGCGTCCCGGCAAGGAAGGTTATTCGTTCCTGACCGAGCTCTCGAAGTGCTCCTGCCACCAGATCTCCATCGAGACCGCGCAGTCGAACCTGGACTGCAGCGTGCTGAAGGGTCTGCCGGGCAAGCAGATCATCCTGGGAGTCATCGACCTGTCGGACATGAACGTGGAGACACCGGAAACGGTGGCTGCCCGCATCCGCAAGGCGCTGGAATATGTTCCGGCCGAGAACATCATCGTGGCGCCCGATTGCGGCATGAAATACCTGCCGCGCGATGTCGCCGATGGCAAGCTGCGCTCGATGGTCGCGGGTGCGCAGATTGTTCGCAGAGAGGTTGAGTCGGTGTCCTGAGGGTTTGCAATTCACCGGGGGACTTATGGCCAAGAGACAAGTACTGCTGGGGTCGCTGTGTGCAGTCGTGGCGGTGGCGATGGCAGCCCCCGTTCTGGCTGCGGAAGAGGATCAGACCCTGGAGGAGGTCGTGGTCACGGCGCGCAAGCGTGACGAATCCTTCCGGGATGTTCCCGTCACGGTGAACGTGTTCACCGAACAGGCCATCGCCGATGCCGGCATCCAGAAGCCGGCCGACTTCATCGCCCAGGTCCCCAACATGACACTGGTCGAAACCCAGAACGCCGGCAATGCGTTCGTGGTGATTCGTGGCGTTTCGCAGGCCCGCAACAGCGAACCTTCCGTGGCGGTCCTGCTCGACGGCGTGCTGGAGACCAATCCCGCGGAGTTCAACCAGGAGCTCTTCGACATTCAGCAGATCGAAGTGCTGAAGGGGCCGCAGGGCGCCCTCTACGGACGCAATGCAATTGGTGGCGCCATCCTGATCCGCTCGCGTGAACCATCAGACAAGCTGGAGAGCAATTTCCGCGTCGGCTTCGGCAATGGTTCCTCGAAGCTGGCGCAGGCCGCCGTCAGCGGGCCTGTGGGCAGTTCGGACACACTGAAGTTCCGCGCTTCGCTCAGCTACAAGGATACCGACGGGTTTCTGAACAACGAGTATCTGGACGAAAAGGCGGATCCTTCCAAAGACATCTCCGGTCGTGTGAGCCTGTTGTGGAAACCCAGCGAGGCCTTCAAGGGCGATCTGCGCTTCTCGTTCAGCAACCTGGATACGCGTGCGCTGTACTTCGTGGTGCCGCGCGACAACGAGGCCAATCCGTTCAGTACCTTCACCACGGCGCCGGACGCCAACAATGTCACGACGCCGATCACGCTGGACAATCCGGGTGTCAACAAGCGCGACCTGTACAACACGTCGGCCAAGCTGGACTTCGAGACCAGCCTCGGCACATTGACATCGGTGAGTGCCTACAACACCACCAAGGAACTCCTGACCGGAGATGCGTGGGACTTTCGTCCGGCTACAGAGTCGATCTTCTATGCGTACCTGCCGACCATCATCCCGGGCTTCGGGCCGGCAGACCTGAACCAGAGCCAGTACCTGAAGTTGAATACGTGGAGCCAGGAACTGCGGCTGACGTCCCCGACCAGCGATCGCGTTTCCTGGATCGTTGGCGGTTACTACGTGCACACCAAGCGCTTCATCTCCACCGGCAACATGGTGGATACCGGCGATGGGGTCATTCCCGTGTATCACGAGCCGCGGCTTTCGGGCCCGAACCCCAGCTTCTCGTTCCTGGCCGACTCGCAGAAGAACGATGCCTGGGCCCTCTTTGGTGACGTCGTATTCGAAGCGACTGACAAGGTGGAACTGGACGCGGCCCTGCGCTACGACTCGGACAAGCGGCGCAATACCACCGACACCCCGACAGCCTTCCTGCCGCTGGGTTCCACTTCCCCGAGTGGTGCGGTGCGCACGCATACCTGGAACAAGCTGCAGCCCAAGGGCACGGTCCGTTACAAGCCCCAGGACAACGTGACGCTGTATGGCAGCTGGAGCCGGGGCTTCCGCAGTGGCGGCTTCAACCAGACGGGCGTGGGTGCAGTCGCTGATGCCAACGGCATCTACGGCGTGAACGACATGTTCAACGCCGAAGTCGCCGACACGATCGAAGTGGGCGCGAAGGCCCAGTCCGACAGCGGGCGTCTGAATGGCAGCGTGGCCCTGTACAGCACCAAGTCCCACGACGGTTATTTCTTCGTGTTCCTCGCGGCCAATTCCACGCAGAACCTGGGAAATCTGGATTCCAGGATCAAGGGATATGAAGTGGAGGTCAACGCCCGTCCGCTCGATCAGCTGGAGCTGCATGCCTCATATGGCTATACGAACAGCCGCATTACCGACATGGAAGACCCGTCGGTCATTGGCAACGAGGCGCCGCTGGTCACGCGTGACACCATCAACCTCGGCGCCCAGTTCACGCAGCCGGTTGCTGCGGGCCTGGACCTGCTGCTGCGTGCTGATTTCCAGCGCATCGGCCGCACCTGGTGGGACCCATACAACAGCACTTCACGAGACCCGGTGTCGCTGCTGGACGCCCGCGCGGGGGTGAGGGGTGAGCAGTGGGGCCTGACCGCCTGGGCCAGGAATCTGACCAACAAGAAGTACAATACGGAATTCTCGCCGGGCGGCTTCCTCTTCAAGGCACTGCCGCGGCGCTACGGACTGGAATTCGATTACCACTTCTAGAAGCAAGGGACATCATCATGGCCATCACCGCAAAGCTGCCTTCGCGGCTCCACCATACCGCCTACACGTCCAAGGACCTGGAGGCCACTCGCCACTTCTACGAGGACATCATCGGCCTGCCGCTGATCGCCACCTGGTGCGAGAAGGATGTGCTGTTCGGCAAGGAGCGCACCTACTGCCACTGCTTCTTCGGGATCGGTGATGGCGGGGCGCTGGCCTTCTTCCAGTTTGCCAACCAGGAAGATGCGGATCTGTTCGCGCCGAAGATTGCGGCCACGCCGTTCCACCATATTGCACTGAATGTGGATGCGGAGACGCAAGCCGGCATCGAGAAGCGCCTCAAGGAGGCCGGCTACGTCGAGCCGAAGATGTACGTACTGGAGCACGGTTACTGCCGGTCGGTGTATGCGGAAGATCCGAACGGCATGATCTGCGAGTTCACGCGCGACCACCCGGACGCCGAGCGGATCAATTCCGACAACCGCCGCGCAGCGCACAGTGAGCTCAGGCGCTGGCTGGCCGGCGATCACCACAACAACAATCCGTTCCGCTCGGCTGCCAACTGACGTGCTGCGCAGCGTTGACCGTATCCTGACCACTCACGTGGGCAGCCTGCCGCGCTCGCAGGCCGTCACCGATGTGCTGTTTGGCCGGGAGAACAAGGGGCCGTTGCCGCCTGATCCCGACAAGGTGATTGCGGACGCCGTGGCGGCGATCGTGGCCAAGCAGGTCGAGGTCGGCATCGACGTCGTCAGCGACGGCGAGATGGGCAAGATCAGCTACGCGACCTACATCAAGGACCGGCTCTCCGGCTTCGATGGCGATACGCCGCGCGAGCCGGGGCAGGATCTGGTCGAGCATCCGCGCCTGCTGCAGAAACTGGCGAAGCTGGGCTCCACGGCCAGCTACCGGCGGCCGCGCTGCGTGGCGCCGATCACGGTGAAGGACCTTGCGCCGATGCGCGAGGACATCGCCAACATGAAGGCGGCGATGGCCGCGGCGAAACCTGCCGAGGGCTTCATCAATACGGCCTCGCCAGGCACCATCGCGCTGTTCCAGCCCAACGACTTCTACCCGACGCAGGATGCGTACCTGGAGGCGGTGGCAGAAGGCATGCGGGCCGAGTACGAAGGCCTCACACAGGCGGGCCTGTTGATCCAGATCGATGCGCCGGACATGGCCATGGGCCGGCATACCATGTATCGCGATCGCACCGAGAACGACTTCGTGAGCCTGGCCGCGCGACATGTCGAGGTGCTGAACCATGCGCTGCGCAATGTGCCGGCGGACCGCATCCGCATGCACGTGTGCTGGGGCAACTACGAAGGCCCGCACACACACGACGTGCCGCTCACGAAGCTGCTGCCGGTGGTGATGAAGGCCAAGCCGCAGGCCATCCTGTTCGAGGCGGCCAATCCGCGCCACGCGCACGAGTGGCAGGTATTCCGCGACATGAAGTCGCAGGTGCCCGACGACAAGCTGCTGGTGCCCGGCGTGCTCAGCACCACCACCAACTACGTGGAGCATCCCGAACTGGTCGCCGAGCGGCTCGAGCGCTTTGCCAGCATCGTGGGCCGCGAGCGCGTGCTGGCCGGCACGGATTGTGGATTCGGTACCTTTGCCGGCTTCGGGCCGGTGGATCCGGATATTGTCTGGTTGAAGCTGAAGTCTCTGGTCGATGGCGCCGAGCTTGCGTCACAACGGCTCTGGGGTAGACGCTAGCGGCGCCCGGTGCATACGTAATAACTAGAAATCCTGGGGGAGCATCACATGTCTGACGCGAAAGGCCACGATACGTCCTACGAGTGGAAGATCATCCTGCTGCTGAGCATCACCTTCGGGTTGGTGGGTCTCGACAGGTTCGTGCTTCCCGTCGTACTGCAGTCGCCCAACTCCACGATGGCGGCGGATCTGGGGTTGACTCCGCAGGACGGCGGCACGCTGGCCGGATACCTCGGCATGGCCTGGGGCATCTCGGCGTTCGTGATGGGATACCTGGCCGACAAGCTCGGCCGTCGCGCGGTGATGGTGCCTGCCATCGTGGTGTTCTCGCTGATGTCGGTGTTCAGCGGTCTGGCCAGTTCCATGGTGGCGCTGGTGTTCTTCCGCGTGATCATGGGCATTGCCGAAGGCCCGGTGGCTTCGACGGGTGTGGCGGTTGCGGTGGAGGCTTCCAAGCCATCCCGACGCGGCATGAACAACGGCATCTTCCAGTGCATGATCTCGCTGTTCGGCCTCGCGCTCGGGCCCTACATTGCCACGCGGTTGCTCGATCACTACAGCTGGCACGCCGTGTTCATGATCGTGGGTGTGCCTGGCCTGGTCATGGCCGCCCTGATGTGGGTCATGATCCGTGAACCCCAGAAGCGAGCCAGCACGGGCCACGGTGGTGGCACCGTGGGTTTTCTCGGGATGTTCGGGCATCGCAATGCCAAGGTGGCTCCGCTCACCCTGATCTGCGCCATGGGCGGCATCTTCGTGATCGCTGCGCTGTTGCAGGCCTACCTGACCGCGCCGGCTGGCGCGGGCCTCGGTTTCGATGCGGTGACTGCGGGCACCGTGTTTTCCGCAGTGGGCGTCGGCGGCTGCATCGGCCAGTTCGCCATGCCGGCGATTTCCGACCTGATCGGGCGCAAGCTGGCAACGCTGCTGTCCTACATCCTGGCCGCGGTGTCGCTGTACTTCTTCACGCAGGCCGGCCCTGAGAGCATCAGCACGCTGTGGTTCCTGCTGTTCTTTGCCTCGCTGTTCAATTTTGCAGCGCTGGCGATCCTGGCCGGTCCGGTGGCAGCGGAGGCCGCCCCTCCCGGCATGCTGGCCTCGATGGCCGGCTTCGTGATCTTTGCCGGTGAGTTCGTCGGCGGCGGCGCTGCCCCGATCATCGCTGGCAAGATTGCCGGTGGCCAGTACGGCCTGAAGGGCGCGCTGTACTTTGCGGCCATCGGCCTCGTGGTCGGCTTCATCGTGGCGTTGTTCCTCAAGGAAACTGCACCGCGGAAGCTTCAGCAGCACTGACCCGGTGAGGCAGTCGGGCCGCCCGCGTGGTCGGCCCGAGTTTCGGTGATGGCCCGAACCTGGCGGATTTGCTGATGTCGAACCGCCAGGCACTGGCGGCAGCTACTATTTGCTGGTCAGCGCACACAAGGCATGACCAGACGTATCGGATCCTGGGGGACTGGAATGCGGATTGCGAAGAACTTGATACTGGCTTCGGCATCGCTGCTGGTGGCCGGGGCGAGCAGTGTGATCGGCGCAGCGGCGCCGGAAGCCAGAAGTGTCGGCCGTGGCTGGCCACTGGCGGCTGATCTCAGCCAGCCGCCGGCCAATCCAAAAGCCATCCAGTCGTCCGACCCGGCTGTGCAGCAGTGGCTGCAGCAGGAGCGCAATGCCTGGCAGGTGGGGCCAGTGCCGCAGCGTGGTGGCCTGTTTGGAGGCTTCGGTGGCGGTGGCGGCGGCGCGCGAGGGGGCGGTCCAGGTGGCGCCGGCCCTGGTGCAGGGCCGGCGCGCGGAGCTGGTCCTGCTCCCGGCGGTGCTCCTCCGGGTGGACCACGTGGCGGGGCCCCTGCTGCCGGCGCGCCGGTAGTACCCGGTGTACCGCCCATCACGGGGTCGCAGGGACGGGCCACGGCGGTCATCGCCAGTGCCAGCAATGGCGCCGCCCCTCCTGGCGTCACGCCGCTGCCCGTGGACCTGTTCACCACGAAGAATTTCTACGCAGACTCCAGGCTGTGGAGCGACCCGCGCTACTTCCGGTGCAACAGCCCCTACGCGGCTGAATCGCAGCACGGCGCAAACGGTCAGGCACTGACCGATGAACCGAAGAACGCGCCGTGGGGATTCTGCGAGCGCGACTATCCGCGCGAAGCCATCGTGAGCCCGTATCCGTTCAAGACGGCGCAGCAGCACTATGAAGCGCTGCTGGCCGAGACCAGGGCGCATGGCGGCCCGAACAAGTACACCTATGCCAGCTTTCCGGCGGGGGAATGGACTGGTCGCTACGGGCTGTCGGGAACCAACTGGTACGGCAGCATGCAGGTCAATCAGGTCTCCACCATCCTTTCGCTGCTGACGCCCGAGTACCAGAAGCGCATGGTCCAGCTGCTGTACCAGGAAGGCGTCAATGGTGCCTCGCAGTGGCCCTCGCAGTACTGCTGGCCCGAGGGCTTCATGCGCCGCTTCGACCCGGTGGCCATCCAGGTGCAGATCAACAACCACTTCGTCATCGCGACGCCTGATGTGGTGCAGATCTCCACCGGCGTGGCGCGCAACTTCGTCACCAACATCTACCTGAACCGCGAGTTCAACCTGACCGGCGCCATACCGCGCCTGGGTGCGGACGTGCCTCACTGGTATGGCGACACCATCGGCTTCTGGGACGGCGATGCGCTGATCACCTGGACTTCCAACATCCAGGGCTGGA
>CAYWDZ010000163.1:0-7006 GCA_964456255.1 uncultured Steroidobacteraceae bacterium
CGATTCAATCATCGAGATTGCCACGGTCGTTACCGATGCGCAGCTGAATGTGCTTGCCGAAGGGCCGGTGCTGGCGATCCGGACGGCTGATGAATTGCTGGCGGGCATGGATGAATGGAACACGCGCCAGCATGGCGCCAGCGGTCTGACCGCACGGGTGCGGGCCAGCACCGTTACCTTGGCCGAAGCGGAAGAGCAAACGCTCGAATTCCTCAAGGGCTGGGTCCCGGGCGGTGTCTCACCGATGTGTGGCAACAGCATCTGCCAGGATCGGCGCTTCCTCGCCAGGCAGATGCCCGCGCTGGAGCGCTACTTCCACTACCGCAATCTCGATGTCAGCACGCTGAAGGAGCTGGCCAGGAGATGGGCACCCCAGGCGGCGGCAGGCTTTACCAAGCAGCCGTCGCATCTCGCCCTCGCCGATGTCCACGATTCCATTCGCGAGCTGCAGTGGTACCGGTCCCGGTTGTTCGTTGAGGCTGCGCAGGCGCCCCTGGTGTCCGAATGAGCACGGTCAATGGCAACGAGACGCTGCTGCCCACCAGCTGGCGCGCGCGGCCGCGTGGCTTTGCAGCGTTGATGACGCTGTATGAGAGCAACTATCTCAAACTGGTTCGGCTCACCGGTGATCCGGGGCGGTTGGATGGAGAGCGCGTATCGCGTGTGGCAGGCGACTGTGATCTCAGGCTCATGGTGCTGGAACAGTGTCCCTACACGACCACCCTGGGCCTGACGCATCTGTTCCACGACCACCAAGCCGTGGGGCCCGGCCTCGCGACCTTTCTCACCTATCCGGATGTGCGGGTGAGGGTCTACCGGGATGCCCGCATGGCCCAGGCCCAGCACTGGCCCGCGGACCGGCCAGAGCCCTATGGCCGCCATCCGGGAGAGGCGGGACGTGAACTGCAGCAGCGTTGGCTGTTCAACAACATGTTAAACAAGTGGCTCGATTACTGCCTCGAACTGGGGCACAACCTCGTCACATAGGAATCTGCCGGAGTCTGCCCGCTTGGCGTCTGCAATCACCAACGCGATCACCAACTGGTTCGCCAAGCTCGCCCGTTCCCGCCTCGTGCTGGAGCATCCAGACGATCCAGAGGACGAGCGGGTCCTCAACCTGTTCCAGAACCGGGCCCAGATGAAGAAGGCCCTGGGGGATGCCCAGGACGAGGTGCATCGCCTGAAGGACCGCATCAAGCTGCAGGAGGCCGCCACGGCGCGTGTGCGGGAGCAGCTGGAACAACTCGAGACACATCTCGGGTCGCCGCTGACGGGCCTGTACAGCCTGGTCCACTACCAGTTGCGTGACCTGTGGTCGACCGGCCACGACCAGATCAAGCGGCTGTTGCGCGAACAGGCCCAGCAGCGTGAGGAACGCGAGCGGCGCCAGTTCATGGCGGACCTGAATCGACAGCTGTTCGAGCGTTCGCAGCAGGCGCGTGCCGATTGTGCCCAGGCTGAGCGCATGGCTTCGGATGTGCGAGCCAGAATCGTGGCCCTGCAGGCTCAGCTCGCGAAGTCACAGCGATGGTGGCAGTACTTCAGGCGCCGCGACCTGATGCGGCGCCTGCAGGTCGTGCAGGCCGAAGCCATCTCTGTGGATGGTCAGTTGAAGCTGGCGCGCGAACAGCTGGTGCAGATCGAAGAGCAGGGCGGCACCAAGTATCCCGGCCTGTCGCTGCAGGCCCGCCGTACCCTGAACCTGATGGCCATGGCCTGTGCGCAATTGCAGGCGTTGCGGCTCGTGCCGCAATCCCTGCTGGCCAGCTGCGTGGAAGCCATGGGCCGCAGTGAGCCCCAGCTGGATGGAGGCGGCGATGCGGCCGCCGCACTGGCCATGATCCAGGAAGTGGCTCGCGCCAAGGCGCTGATGATCAAGAACGCAGCAGCGCTGCCGACGGATGTGCGCAAGCTCGCCGATCATCTGGCCGCTCAGGTGCGCTTTGCGTCCGAGCACCACGTCCTGCCGAGCGAGCAGTCGGTTCAGGCTGCGCTGCAGTCCGGGCTCGCGCGCGGCGAACGCATGAGCTGGAACCTGCTCTCGGACGACCTGTGGAGTGTGTCGGACCTGTTCTACGGAACCGACCAGTAGCCGCTTTGCCGCGACCACCGTAGCGGCCGCAGCGCTTTCAACTCTTCTGTTTCAACGGGCCTCGGCGTTGACCGCGGCGGGCTGTGATTCGCTCTGGGCCACGGTGCGGGGAGCACCCGCCGGTTCGATACCGGCGATGATGTCCGCCATGATCTGAGTGGTTCGTTCGAGCACGATCTCGTCGGGGCCGTTGTCGCGGTTGGCATCCCTTGTCTTTGCCTCCGGTGCCGGCTTCACCTGCGTGCTTTCGTTGGTTGCGGGCGGCGCGGGCGTGTCGCTGTCGTCATTACCCTTCTCCATGTCTTCGAGGGTTGCGAACAGCGGCTTTCCGAGGGCCTTGCGGCGTTCATTGTCGAGGCGCAGCCGCTCCGCATCCTGTTCCGTGCGCTCGGCCTTGCGTTTGGCGAGATTCAGCGACAAGGACTTCTGCGCGCGCAGCTTCTCGACCGAGGAAATGCTGCTCACCAGCCACTTGAAGTCCGGATCATCGCGGCCCCGTTCTGCTTCGCGGCGACCCAGTGCCACCGCGGTTGGAATCGGATGGACAACCGAATGGCGCTGGAAGCTCGCCGGCGCGATGCGATCCCAGGGCAGCGCCGCTTCCAGCGAGCTCTCGCCCACTTCATCCATGTCGATGGGGGAGGGCAACTGGATGTCAGGCTCGACGCCACGATGCTGCGTGCTTTCGCCTGTAACCCGGTAGAACTTGCCGATGGTCACGGTGAGCTGTCCGTCATCGGGCTTCTGCGTCCAGCGATCCAGCAGGGACAGCTGCTGCACGGTGCCCTTGCCGAAGCTGCGCTGGCCAACCACGTAGCCGCGGCCGTAGTCCTGTATGGCCGCGGCAAAGATTTCCGACGCCGACGCACTGTAGCGGTCGATCAGTACCACCAGGGGGCCGTCGTAGACGACCCCGGGGATCGGGTCATCCAGCACTTCGACGCGACCACCGGCATTCTTCAGCAGCACCACCGGTCCCTTGTCGATGAACAAGCCAACCAGAGCCTGGGCCTCCGGAAGGAAGCCGCCGCCGTCCCCGCGCAGATCCAGTATCAGCCCATCGAGCGGGCCTTCCTTCTTCAATTCGCCGATCAGGCGCGCCACGTCCCGCGTGGTGCTGCGGTAGTCCTCTTCGCCCCGGCTCTCCTCATCCGTATCCCGATAGAAGCTGGGCACATTGATGACGCCGATATTCAGCTTGTTCCCGTTGCGGGTGATCAACCGCCGCTCCTTCTTGGCGGCCTGGCCTTCCAGCGTGATCCGTCCGCGCACCAGCTCGACGATCTTCTCGGGTGATCCGGGTGCGGCTCCAGCCGGCAGGACCTGCAGGCGCACAAGCGTGCCGCCCTTGCCGCGGATCAGCTGCACGACATCGTCCAGGCGCCAGCCGATGACGTCCTCGAAGGCTCCGTCCTTGTCCTGCGCAATGGCCGTGATGCGGTCCTTGATGCCAAGCGTGCCGGCGATGGCTGCCGGGCCGCCCGGGAGCAGATTCACGATGGAGGCGTACTCGTCATCGGATTGCAGCGTGGCTCCGATGCCCTCGTAGCTGAGGCTCATCTGGATCTTGTATTCCTCGGAGTTGCGCGGCGAGAAGAAACTCGAATGAGGATCGTAGGTGCGCGCATAGGCATTCATCGCGGCTTCGAACACCTCGTCTCCCGTGATCTGGTCAGCCTGACGCAGATTGCGCTCGTAGCGCTTCTTCAGGGTGGCAGCGGCGTCCTCCCAGGTCTTGCCCGTCAGCAGCAGCGAGAGTGCGTCGGTCTTCACGCGCTTGCGCCACAGTTCGTTCATCTCCTGCAGCGTGGCGGGCCACGGTGCCTTGGCGCGATCAAACTCGAACGACTCATCGACCGTGAAATCCGGTTCTGTGGCCAGCAGGGACAGGGCGTATTCAATGCGTTCGCGGTAGCGCTGCCGGAACGTCGCGTAGATCCCGAATGCCGGCTCGACCGCGCCGCTACGGATCATGTCGTCGAAGCGGTCCTTGAGCTCGCTGAACCCGGCAACGTCAGTGGCCAGAAAATAGCTGCGCTGGCTGTCGAGCGAGTCGAGGTATCGGTCGAATACCGCGCGCGACATCTGGTCATCCATGACAGAACGGTTGTAATGGGTCTCTGCAAGCATGGTCCCGACCTGCCGCGCGACCTTGTGCTGCCGCTCGGTTGGCGCCAGAGCGCCGTCGGGCAGCTGGCTGGATGCAGCCGGTGCGCCAGTGGATCCGGCGCCAGCCAGCGTCAGGACGAACAGTGCGCCCAGCGCGATGGCGGCCATTGAGCGGCGCGAACGCCGCGATAGATCAGTTAAAGTCATGCTGGTCAGGCTAGACGGCACGGGGCTGGTCAGCAAGTCCGGCGGCCGTCTGTGCTGATGTTGTATTTCTCGATTTGAGGATTGGGGGCGCTGTTGCAGCCGTTGACCGTATTGATTGGAATCGTCATGGGCTCGTCGGTGGCCCTGCTGGCAGGCTTGAGCATGACCCTTGTGGTCTTTCTGCTGATGCCGGACTACCGCGACCGGCTTGCAGGGGAGTTCGCGCCCTTGCTGCAGGCCATTGCCTGGGCAGCCCTACTTACCGCTACGTCGGCGGCATCCTTCCTGGGGCAGGTGAAGCTCAAGACCTGGCGATTCGCCGCACAGCTCGGCCTGGCGGTGGTGATCGGACTGGTGGCCTGGACCTACTGGCCGGCCTGATGCGCAGCGTCTAGCGGGAGCGCTTGTTCCAGACGAGACCCTTGCCCAGCACGCGATGGACACCGCTGTTGTAAGGGTCTGTTCCGGTGTTTTCGCCACTCAGTTCCAGCACCGCCAGCCGGTCCTCCAGCAGGGCCGAGCGCAGACGCGCAAGAGTGTCCTCACGGCGCCTTTCGGCGGAGGCATCCGCTACCTTGGCCTGCAGTGGCCTGTCCTGGCGGTGAATCTTGCTGGCGGAGTCGCTCATCGGAAGACTTGTGTCAAAACCAGCCGTAATCCTAAAGCTTCTGTGACCAATATCAAGTAACGACCTGATTTATGTAACATTTATATGAGCCGACGACCGGCCCGATAAGCGCACAGCAACCCATAGGGACCCAACAGGACCAGCCAGTGGCCGGGCGAGCCGGCGAAGATGCCTCGTAGATAGTCGACAAGAAGCGCGAATGGTCCGCCGTGCCGGGCCAGGCCCGCATCCAGGCCAGGATCGAGCGATTCCCGCAGATAGTCGCCGAGAAAGAAATGGCCGGCGATCCAGATTGCCAGCGGCAACAGGGTCAGTGCAAATGCCAGTGCCAGCCCGAACGTCACCAGTTCGCGCTGCATGACAGGGAGCAGCCGATAACGACGCCAGTAGCGGGACAGAGCATTGGGCACGGGGCGGCATAATACCGGACCATGAACAGCAACAGGGTCTCCGGGTCGCCTCCCGGCCATCTCGTCCGTGCTCCCAGGGTGGTCACGGTGGCCGCCACGCAATTCGCCTGTGGATGGGACAGGCAGGCCAACCTGGATCGGGCGGAGACGCTCGTGCGCGGCGCTGCGCGGGATGGTGCGCAGATCATCCTGCTGCAGGAGCTTTTTGAAACCCCGTATTTCTGCATCGAGCAGGATTCGCGTCACCTGAGATTGGCTACTTCGCTTGCCGACAATCCCGCGGTGAAGCGCATGGTGCAACTGGCACGAGAGCTCAGTGTGGTGCTACCGGTCAGCTTTTTCGAGCACGCCGGGCAAGCCTACTTCAACACCGTGGCCGTGATCGATGCAGGCGGCGAGGTGCTGGGCACGTACCGCAAGGCGCACATACCCAACGGTCCCGGCTACCAGGAGAAGACCTATTTCGCGCCGGGCGATACGGGATTCCGTGTCTGGGATACCCGGTTCGGCCGTATCGGCGTGGGTATCTGCTGGGACCAGTGGTTTCCCGAATGTGCGCGCATCATGGCCTTGATGGGTGCCGAGTTGCTGCTGTACCCGACTGCGATCGGCACCGAGCCGCCACCGGCGCTGCCCGTGCATTCACGTGATCACTGGCAGCGCACTCAACAGGGTCATGCAGCCGCGAACCTGGTGCCACTGCTGGCCTCCAACCGCATCGGCACGGAGCGTTCATTGCAGTCACCCGATGACCTGTATATCCGCTTCTACGGCTCTTCCTTCATCGCTGATGCACAGGGCGCGAAGGTGGCCGAGGCCGATGAAGACAATGAAGCGGTATTGCTGGCCCAGTTTGATCTGGCCGCAGTGGCAGAGCTTCGTGACAACTGGTTTGTATTCCGGGACCGGCGACCAGAACTCTATGGGGCACTGACTTCGCTGGATGGACAGGAGCCCGCTGCCCGCGTCGTGCCGTGAACATCCTGTTCGTCTGCCTGGGGAATATCTGTCGTTCGCCGACCGTCGAGGGTGTGGCACGCCGGCTCGCTGCGCATGAGGCGCCACATCTGGACCTGGCGTTCGATTCTGCCGGAACGGCCGGGTATCACATTGGCGAGGCCCCTGATCGTCGCAGTCAACACCACGCGCGCGCACGCGGCTATGACATTTCAGGCCTGCGGGCGCGGCAGCTCACGGCGCAGGACTTCCACCGTTTTGATCTGCTGCTGGCCATGGATGAAGACAACCTGGCGCACATGCTGAGGCTGGCACCGGCCGCCCATGCCGGGCGGGCGCGACTGTTCCTGTCCTGTCTGCCGGAAGGCAGGCTCCGTGCAGTGCCGGATCCTTACTATGGCGGTCCGGAGGATTTCGAAACCGTGCTGGATCTGGCCGAGGAGGGAGCACGCGCCCTGTTCCGGAGCTTGTCCGGATTCGCTAATGCGAATGCGGGTCCTCTTTCCACTCGCTCCTGAGTACCTCGCCTTCAATGACTTCGCCAGGCTGCTGACCAGTGCCGCCCTGCGGCGGCGTACCGAATCCCGCCGGGTTCTCAGCCCG
>CAYWDZ010000164.1:0-7003 GCA_964456255.1 uncultured Steroidobacteraceae bacterium
CCAGCGACGACTTGCCCGAGCCGGACAATCCGGTGATCACAATCAGCCGATTGCGCGGCAAATCCACGTCGATACTGCGCAGATTGTGCGTGCGGGCGCCGCGGACGCGGATCAGTTCCATAGGTGGGCAGGGGGTGGCCGAAACCGATTACTATAGCTGCCCAAACCAGTCCGGCGCCTATCTGGGTACTCGCGTGAATTTCGGCGCAGCACCCGCGCACACGCCGGCGCTAGGCTTGGTTTCCAGATTCAATATCGAGGCAAGGGGTCCACCATGGCGCGCGGAGTCAACAAGGTCATTCTCATCGGCAACCTGGGCCAGGATCCGGAGTCGCGTACCACGCCCGGTGGCACCACCGTCACCAACATCCGGATAGCTACTTCCGAGCAGTGGACCGACAAGCAGTCCGGCGAGAAGAAGGAAAACACCGAGTGGCACACCGTCGTGATGTGGAACCGGCTGGGCGAGATTGCCGCCGAATACCTGCGCAAGGGTTCGCAGGTCTACATCGAGGGCCGCCTGCAGACCCGCAAGTGGCAGGACAAATCCGGCACTGACCGCTACACCACCGAGATCGTGGCCAGCGAGATGCAGATGCTGGGTGGCCGGGGCGGTGGCGGCGGTGCTGCCCAGGAAACCCGTGACAGCCGCGAGGCTGGCGGGCGGGGCGGCGCTGCGGCGCCGGCCGCGAGCCCTGGCGGCAGTGGCGGAGCAGATTTCGACGACGACATTCCTTTCTAGGTCTGCGTAGCTACTGCCACGGCATCCATATGGGAGTCGTGGCAGGACCGGACCTGGCGTGCCCGTTCAGCCCGGATTGTGCACAGCACAATCCGATAGAATTGCCCTCCGCTTCCTGACGCCAGGTTCCATGTCCGGTCGATATTTCATCAAGACATTCGGCTGCCAGATGAACGAGTACGACTCCTCCCGCATGGGAGACGTGCTCACGTCGAGCGAGGGGCTGCAGCCCGCCGCCGACGAGAATTCCGCCGACATCCTGCTCATGAACACCTGCTCGGTGCGCGACAAGGCCGAGGACAAGGTCTATTCGCTGCTGGGTCGCTGGAAAGCGCTCAAGGCCGGGCGACCGGGACTCATCATCGGTGTGGGTGGTTGCGTGGCAAGCCAGGAAGGCGAGGCCATCACGGCGCGCGCGCCCTATGTCGACCTGGTGTTTGGTCCGCAGACCATCCACCGCCTGCCGCAAATGCTGGCCGAAGTGCGCAGCAGTGGCCGCCCGCAGGTGGATGTGAGCTTTCCGGAGATCGAGAAATTCGACCACCTGCCGGCGCCAAAGTCCGAAGGCGCGACGGCCTTCGTTTCCATCATGGAAGGCTGCAGCAAGTTCTGCAGCTACTGCGTGGTGCCTTACACACGTGGCGAAGAAGTGAGCCGTCCGGCCGCCTCGGTGCTGGAGGAAATCCGCGGGCTGCTCGCCCAGGGCGTGGGCGAAATCACGCTGCTGGGGCAGAACGTGAATGCCTACGAGGGGCCGCGCGAGGGCGCGGCGCCGATGGATCTCGGGCAGCTGATCCGGACCGTGGGCGGCATGCCCGGGGTCGAGCGCATCCGCTTCACCACTTCACATCCGATCAATTTCAACGATTCGCTGATCGAGGCCTATGCGCACTCGCGCAAACTGGTCAATCACCTGCACCTGCCGGTGCAGAGCGGTTCGGATCGCATCCTGGCGCTCATGCGGCGTGGCTATACCGTGCTCGAATTCAAGCAGAAGCTGCGCAAGCTGCGCGCGGTCCGCCCGGACATCACGATTTCCACCGACCTCATCGTCGGTTTTCCCGGCGAGACCGAACGCGATTTCCAGCAGACCCTGGAACTCACGGCCGAGGCCGGCTTCGACCAGTCCTTCAGCTTCATCTACAGCCGGCGACCCGGCACGCCGGCGGCGTCGCTGCCGGACGATGTGCCGGAAGAAGTGAAGTCGCAACGACTCGCGCGGCTGCAGGCGCAGCTCGACAGCCAGGCCCGCGCGATCAGCAAGTCCATGGTGGGGAGTGTGCAGCGCGTGCTGGTGGAGCGCCCCTCGCGCCGCGACCCGCGGCAGCTGGCTGGCCGCACCGAGAACAATCGCTGGGTGAACTTCGACGGTGACGAGCGGCTGATCAACCGTTTCGTCGACGTGGCGATCACCGAGGCCATGAACAATTCGCTGCGCGGCCGGTTGTTGTCGGCCGCTGCGGGCCGCGCGGAACGCTCCGCATGAAGCCCAAGCGCGAAGCGCTGCACCCCGGCGCGCTGGAATTCGACCTGCTGCCGGAAGACAACCAGCGGCTGGCCGCGCTCTGTGGCCCGCTGGATCAGAACCTGCGCCTCATCGAACAGCGCCTCGGCGTGGAGGTCCGCCGGCGTGGCAACCAGTTTCGGGTCGCCGGGACAGTGGCGGGCGGCGCGGCGCAGGTCCTGAAGGATCTGTTTGAACTGACCGCAGCCGGCGGCACGGTGGACCTGCCCGACGTGCACCTGGCCTTGCGCGAGCACGAAACCGCGGCCGATGCAGTGGGAACAGTGCGCGCAGCACCGGTCATTCCGCTGCCCGGCGACGACGCGGCGCGCGTGCCGCGCGGGCTGATCCGCGCGCGCGGCGATCACCAGAAGAACTACCTGGCCAACATCCATGGCCACGATCTCACGTTTGGCATCGGGCCCGCGGGTACCGGCAAGACGTACCTCGCCGTGGCCTGCGCGGTGGAAGCGCTGCACAGCGAGAGGGTGCGGCGCATCGTGCTGGTGCGGCCGGCGGTGGAGGCGGGTGAGCGGCTGGGTTTTCTGCCCGGCGACCTGACACAGAAGGTCGATCCGTATCTGCGTCCGATCTACGACGCCTTGTACGAAATGATGGGCTTCGATCGGGTGGCGCGTTTCATCGAGCGCAGCATCATCGAGGTCGCGCCCCTGGCCTTCATGCGTGGCCGCTCGCTCAACGAGTCCTTCATCATCCTGGACGAGGCGCAGAACACCACGCCCGAACAGATGAAGATGTTCCTCACGCGCATCGGTTTCGGCTCGCGCGCAGTGGTGACCGGCGACATCACCCAGACGGACCTGCCAGTGGGCAAGCTCTCGGGGCTGAAGCACTCGCTGGAGGTGTTGCCCGGTGTTGCCGGCGTGGCCTTCTCGTACTTCGATGCCGGCGACGTGGTCCGTCATCCGCTGGTGCAGCGGATCGTGCGTGCGTACGAGGAGCGGGGGCCCTTGCCATGATTCACCCGCGCACCCCTCTGATCGTGGATTGCCGCGTGCCGCCGCGCGCCCATGCCCCGGCCGCGCGCCTGATGGCGCGCTGGGCTGTCGCGGCGCTGGGGTCGCGTGGCACCGGCTGCGAGATGGCGCTGCAGGTGGTGTCGGCGCCGCGCATGCGGCTGCTGAACCGCCGCTATCGTGGCAAGGACAAGCCCACCAACGTGTTGTCGTTTCCTGCGGCTCCAGCGCCGGGTGTGCGGCCGCGACCGCTGGGTGACGTGCTGATCTGCCCGGCCGTGCTGCGCCGGGAGGCGCGCGCGCAGGGCAAGAGCGAACAGGCGCACTGGGCGCACCTGATCGTGCACGGCACGCTGCATCTGGTGGGCTTTGACCACGAACGTGGCACCGATGCGGCACGCATGGAGCGGCGCGAGATCGCGGTGCTGCGCCGCCTCGGATTTGCCAACCCCTATCGTCAGCCGAGGGGGCAGAGAAAGACATGAGCGCCAACAAGGGTGCCCGCAAGACCATGGTCCGACGCATCCGGCGCCTGACCGCCATCAAGGATCGCGAGCAGTTGCGCGAAACGCTGAAGGATGCCGCGGCACATGGCCTGCTCGATACCGATGCGCTGGCCATGGTCGAGGGTGTGCTCGATGTGGCCGAGACGCAGGTGCGGGACATCATGGTGCCCCACAACCACATGATCTGCGTGCGCGAGGATGACAAGTCCGAGCGCATCCTGGCGGTGGCGATCGATTCCGGGCATTCGCGGTTTCCGGTGCTGGAGGCCGACGGCGAAGCCGTCGTGGGAATCCTGCTCGCCAAGGATCTGCTGCGCTTCTACACGCTGGACCAGACCGCGCGTTTCGACCTGCGCGCGCGGATGCGCAAGCCCTTGTTCGTGCCC
This sequence comes from uncultured Steroidobacteraceae bacterium, assembly GCA_964456255.1. GTDB lineage: Bacteria > Pseudomonadota > Gammaproteobacteria > Steroidobacterales > Steroidobacteraceae > ZC4RG30. Next base: position 4,116 of record CAYWDZ010000164.1, read on the forward strand.
GAATCCAAGCGCCTCAACGTGCTGCTCAAGGAGCTGCGCGCCGGCCGCAACCACATGGCCATCGCCATCGACGAGTACGGCAGTGTCGCCGGACTGGTCACGATGGAGGATGTGATCGAGCAGATCGTGGGCGAGATCGACGACGAGTTCGATATCGAAGACGAGCAGAACATCCGGCGCGAGACCGAGCGAGTTTTCCAGGTGCGCGGCGCCACCCGTATCGGGGAATTCAACGATTACTTCGATGCGCATTTTCCGGATGACGCCAACGACACCGTGGCCGGACTCGTGACCCAGCACTTCGGCCGGCTGCCGCGCCGCGGTGAAGCGGCGACGCTGGAGGGCTACGAATTCCGCGTCATGCGTGCCGACCGGCGCCGCATCGACGCACTGCGCGTGACCACGCCGGATCCCTCGGCGCAGTCCCCGGATGCCGTGGCGGCGTCCGAACAGAGTGGCTGAAATTCCGGCTGCCATGCAGCGCTGGTGGCCGCGGCTCGCCGCGCTGGCCGCGGGGGTGCTGCTGTCACAGTCATTCGCGCCCCATGATCACTGGTGGCTGGCGTTGCTCGCGCCCGCGGCGCTCATGGCGCTGTGGGCCCGGGTCGCCGATGCGCGCGAGGGCGCGCGCCTGGGCTTCTGCTTTGGTGCCGGCCTTTATGCCGCCGGCACGTGGTGGCTGTACATATCGATACATGGTTTCGGTGAAGCCCCGATATGGGTAGCCATGCTGGTCATGGGTGCGCTGGTAGTGATCATGGCGGCCTACCAGGCACTGCTGGGTTACGTGGCGTGCCGCTGGCTCAGGCCAGCCACGCCTGCCGGTCTGCTGTTGTGGGTGCCGGCCGCCTGGATACTGGTCGAGTGGTGGCGCGGATGGTTCCTGTCGGGCTTTCCCTGGCTGTCGCTGGGTTACTCGCAGACGGACACGGCGCTCGCGGGACTTGCGCCGCTGGGTGGCGTGCATCTGGTGAGTCTGGCTCTGCTGGCCGGGGCCGGGGCGTTGTCCGTGCTCTGGCGCGGCCGCGGAGTGTGGCGTGCGCTGGCGCTGGTGGTACTGGTGTTGCCATGGACTGTGGGTCAGGGCCTGCGCCCACTGGCCTGGACGACACCGAGCGGCCCGGCGCGCACGGTGGCCATCGTCCAGGGGGCGATTCCGCAGGACATGAAATGGCTGGATTCAGCTGCAAACCGCCAGCACATCCTGGATACCTATGCCCAGCTGCATGCCAGGGCGCTTGGCGCGCAACTCATCGTGTGGCCGGAAGCGGCGCTGCCGGACTTCGCCAACCGCTACACCGAATACCTCGGTGGTGTGTGGTCCGCTTCGCGCAAGGCCGGCTCCGATGTGGTGATGGGTGCGACACGCGAGGAACCTGGAGCGGACAGCGAGGAACCGCGCTACTTCAATTCGATGCTCGCGTTTGGCGATGGTGATCCGGCCTTCTACGACAAGCGCCATCTGGTGCCTTTTGGAGAATATTTCCCCGTTCCTGCGGTGGTGCGCGCCTGGCTCCGGCTGATGAGCCTGCCGAATTCGGACTTCAATCGCGGGCAGAGGACGCAACAGCCCTTCGAACTGGGTGGCCTGAAGCTCGCACCCAGCATCTGTTACGAAGACGCCTATCCGGCCCTGCTGCGCGACGAGATCCGCGCCGCCGACGCCATGGTCACGGTCACCAACGACGCCTGGTTCGCGCACTCCGGAGCGCGCTACCAGCATCTGCAGATTGCACGCATGCGGGCGCTTGAATCCCGACGCTACTTCCTGCGTGCCGCGAATGACGGCGTGTCGGCGATCATCGGGCCGGATGGCCGGGTGCTGGCACAGGCGCCTGAATTCCAGCCCGCCGTGCTCCGCGCCCAATTCGAGCCGCGTCGGGGTGACACGCCCTATCTGCTGCTGGGCAACTATCCGGTCCTGGTTCTGGCAGTGCTGCTGCTGGCCGGCCGTGTGCTGCAAGGCCGCGTCCGCGTTAAAGATTCTTCATGACCTTGTATAACCGGAACCCGGTCCTCAGCCATTGGGTCTATCCTGTTGACCGCAGTTCTGGAGGATGTGCGCTATGTTCGTAGATCGTTGCACTGGCAAATTTGTCCTCGCCCTGGTGGGTGGTATCGCCTTGTCGGCGTGTTCGCCCAGTGCCTCCACCGCGGTGCCCCCTGTATTCGCAGCCGCTGCGCCGGCGCCAACGGCGGCTCCTCCGCCCAGTGCCGCGCCGGTTGCGCCACTGGTCACCGGCCTGCCGGATTTCACCGGGCTGGTTGAGCGCTATGGCCCGGCCGTGGTCAATGTGAAGGTGAACCAGCGGCGGGCCCGCGCGATTCCCTCACGTGGCGTGCCACAGAATCCGGATCCACGTGGCCAGATCGAGGATTTCCTGCGCCAGTTCGGCTTCCCGAACCCGGGTGGTCCGCGCGGCCAGCAGCAGGAGCCTGACCCTGGTCCCGGTGAGGGTTCAGGCTTCGTGATCAGCAAGGATGGCTACATCCTCACCAACGCCCATGTGGTGCGAGGTGCCAGCGACATCGTCGTGAAGCTCACCGACCGGCGCGAGTTTCCCGCCAAGCTCATCGGAATCGATGACCGTACCGATGTGGCGGTGATCAAGATCGAGGGCAATGACCTGCCGGTGGTGCGTATCGGCGATCCCTCCAGGCTCAAGCCGGGTCAGTGGGTGGTCGCGATCGGCTCACCCTTCGGCATGGAGAACAGCGTGACTGCCGGTATTGTCAGCGCCACCTCGCGCGACCTGCCGGACGAAGGCTATGTGCCCTTCATCCAGACCGACGTGGCGGTGAACCCGGGCAATTCGGGCGGACCGTTGTTCAACCTGGCCGGCGAGGTGGTGGGCATCAACTCGCAGATCTACAGCCAGAGCGGCGGC
>CAYWDZ010000165.1:0-6986 GCA_964456255.1 uncultured Steroidobacteraceae bacterium
CCTCCACGCGCCGCCTGGTGCAGTTGACGGTGGATGCCAGGGACGATGCCGACAGCATCATGGACATGCTGCTGGCCAAGAAGCGCGCCTCCGACCGGCGCGAATGGCTGGAGCAGAAGGGCAACCTCGCCGACGTGGTGGGCTAGCGCCGCTGGATTATTCGACGCGGACGTGATCACATTCCCGGCCAGCAGGCGGGGGAGTCTGGCGTGGCGAACCGCAGACAATTCATTCAGGGCACGATCGCAGGCGCAGTGAGCGCCACGCTGGCATCCAGCGCTTGCGCGGCCGCCAGCGGCGGCCCTTCATCCGTGTCCATCCAGGCCACGCGCCTGGCCGAAGACCTGTTCATGTTCTCCGGCGCCGGCGGCAACGTGGTCACATTCGGCTCTGGTGCCAATGCCCTGCTGATGGTGGATACCGGCGCGGCGGAATACACCGACGCGTTGCTCGGTGCCGTGCAGGCGGCGACAGGTACCCGCAGGGTAGTCACCGCCATCAACACGCACTGGCACTGGGACCACACCGGCGGCAACGAGGTGCTCGCGCAGTCAGGCACATCCATCCAGGCCCATGCGTTCACGCGCCAGTGGCTGATGACTTCGGTCTTCGTGCCGTGGCAGGACCGCCTTTACCCGCGCCGCCCTGCAGCAGCCGTGCCGCAGGTCGGATTCCGCCAGGATGGCACCGTGCGGCATGCGGGCCAGGACATCGCCTACGGGCATCTGTGGCAGGCGCACACCGACGGCGATCTCTATCTGCACTTCCCGCGCCAGAACGTGCTCGTGGTTGGCGATCTGCTCGCGGTGGGCAGCTATCCGGTGCTGGACTACACCACGGGTGGCTGGATCGGCGGTCTCGCCGACGCCAACCGCAAGTTGCTCACGCTGTGCGATGACCAGACGCGCATCGTGCCCGGCACGGGCCCGGTGGTGGGCAAGGCCGAGCTGCAGGCGCAATCCGACATGCTCGCCGCGCTCAGGCCCATCCTGGTCAAGGGCATCAAGTCGGGCTGGAATGGCGATGATTTCATCCAGCAGCAATTGACGAAGGATTTCGACGCCCGGTGGGGCGATCCGAAGCTGTTCCTGCAGAACGCCTACCTGGGCCTGTGGGCGCATGCGCGCGAACTGGGCGGCATCGTCTGATCGCCCATGCCAGTGAATACCCGAAACAGACGGTTCATCGCGGCAATGCTTGCGCTCTGCATTGCCCCGCGACTGCATGCCGCCACTGCCCTTGACGAGGGCAAGGCCGAAGCACTGCTCACGACGTACTGTGGGGAATGCCACAACTCCACCGACTGGTCGGGCGGCCTGGCGCTGGATGTGATGGATCTGGGGCACGTTCCGGCCGACGCGGAGACCTGGGAAAAGGTGGTGACCAAGCTGCGTGGCCGGCTCATGCCGCCGCCTACGAAGCAGCAACCCGCGCAGGCCAGCATCGATCAGATGGTCGCCTTCCTTGAGACGCGCATCGATGCGCACGCTGCGGAACATCCGGCGCCGGGCTTCATCTCACTGCATCGCCTGAATCGTACGGAGTATGAGCGCGCCGTCGGTGAGATCCTGGATGTCGAGTTCGATGCGGCGGCGCTGCTGCCCAGGGACATCCGCAACGAAGGCTTCGACAACGTGGCCAATATCCTCAAGGTGTCGCCGTCCTACCTGGACCAGTACCTGTGGGCGGCACGTGAGGTGAGCCTGCTGGCCGTGGGGGACCCGAAAACCTCGCGGCCCGGCACGACCTATCGCGGCGGCAGCGGTGACGCGCGCATGTATGTGCCGGGCATGCCGCTGGGCACGAAGGGCGGCGTGATCGCCATGCACGACTTCCCGGTCGACGGCGAATACACATTCAATATTGGGGGAGCGGGTGGCGGCGGGCGTGGCGGTGGTCCTCCTGGTGCCGCTGCCCCGGTCAGCGGGTATGGCGTGTTCGACGGCGGTGGCTCAGGGTCTGCAAGTGTCCTGCTGATCGACGGCGTGCCGGTGTGGGACGGCCAGCATGCGCCCGCGGAATCGCGCAGTGGCCGTGGCATCAAGGTCCATGTGAAGGCTGGCGTGCACAAGGTGGTGCTGGCAACGCCCGCCGGGTCGTTGACCGAGAGCGATGACATGCTCAAGGCGCTCGGTCCGACTGGCGGTGGACCTGGCGGCTTGCGCATCGGTGGCGGTGGCGGTGGCAGCGCGCTGGAGATCGTGGCGCCGCCAGAGGCCATGATCAATGGGCGGCTGCAGACGCCAAGCCGCCGGAAGATCTTCATCTGCCGTCCGACGAATGCCGCGGAAGAACAGCCCTGCGCACGCAGGATCCTGGAGAAGATTGCGCGCGCGGCTTTCCGTCGGCCGGTCACGGACGCGGATCTGGAAGCGCCACTGCGTTTCCATGCGGCCGGGCGCAAGTCCGGCGACTTCGATGCCGGTATCCAGCAGGGCATCATGGCCATTCTGGCGAGTCCGAAATTCCTGTATCGCGCGGAAGCCGTGCCGGCGAACCTTGCACCCGGTGAGTCCTACCGCATCAGCGATCTGGATCTGGCCTCGCGGCTCGCATTCTTCCTGTGGAGCCAGGGGCCGGACGAAGAGCTGCTCGCGCTGGGGCAGTCCGGCCGGCTGCATCAGCCCGGTGTCATCGCGGCACAGGTCAAGCGCATGCTGGCCGATGATCGCAGCCGCTCGCTGGTCACCAACTTCGCATCCCAGTGGCTGGTGCTCGACAAGGCTGACGAGATCACGCCGGACCAGAATGCCTTTCCGGAATTCGATGCCAGCCTGCGCACGGCGATGCGCACTGAGGTGGAGCTGTTCATCGACAGCGTGCTGCGCAGCGACCAGAGCGTGCTGCGGCTGCTGACGGCCGACTACACCTTCCTGAATGAGCGCCTGGCGCTGCACTACGGCCTGACCAATGTGCGCGGCAACGAGTTCCGCCGCATCGTGTGGCAGGATCCGAACCGCTTCGGGTTGCTGGGCAAGGCGCAGGTGCTGATGGCCACTTCCTACGGTGACCGGACCTCACCGGTGGTGCGCGGTGCGTGGATTCTCGAAAACCTGGTCGGTACGCCGCCGACCCCGCCGCCGCCTGGTGTAGAGGCCCTGAAGGACGGCAAGGAGCCGGGCAAGCGGCAGCTCACGGTGCGCGAGCGCCTCGAGCAGCATCGCTCGCAGCCCTCCTGCAACGCCTGCCACGGCATCATGGATCCGCTGGGCTTTGCGCTCGAGAATTTCGATGCAGTGGGCAAGTGGCGCGAGGTCGATCGCGCTTCACTGGCTGCGATCGAGGCCGGCGGCAAGCTCGCGTCCGGTCAACCCGTGAAATCACCCGCCGATCTGGATGCCGTGCTGGCCGCGCGTCCGGACCAGTTCGTGCAGACACTGACCAGGAAGCTGATGATCTTTGCGCTGGGGCGCACGGTGGAGTATCACGACATGCCGGCTGTGCGGGCCATCGTGCGAGATGCCGCCAGGGATAACTACCGGTTCGAATCGATTGTGCTCGGGATCGTGCAGAGCGACGCCTTCCAGATGCGGCAGGTGCCGGAGCCCCCGGCCACCACTGCACAAAATGTTGTGACCCAACCTTGAAGGGGACACGGGCCATGTTCATCACGAAGAAGTTCCTGTCACGTCGCACCGTACTGCGAGGCGCGGGCGCCAGCATTGCGTTGCCATTGCTCGATGCCATGATCCCTGCGGCCACGGCACTGGCCCAGACCGCCGCCGCCGCGAAGCCGCGGCTGGCGTTCATCTACTTTCCGCACGGCGCGATCATGGATCACTGGACGCCGGCGAGCGAAGGCCGCGACTTCGAGATGAGCCCGATCCTGAAGCCGCTCGAACCCTTCCGGGACAAGCTCACCATTGTCAGTGGTCTGGAAAATCGCCCCGGCATGAGCGCCAGCGTGCATGGCATCGTGCCCGGCACCTGGCTGACCTGCGTGCATCCGCGCGAAACCGCGGAGCGCTATGGCGGCATCTCGATCGACCAGATGGCAGCCGAAAAGCTGGGCCAGGACACGCCCTTGCCCTCGCTCGAGGTGGGCATGGAACCCGGCGGGTCCTCCGGAGCCTGCGACCGCATGTACGGTTGCGCCAATTCCACAACCATCTCCTTCCGTACGCCAACCATGCCGCTGCCGATGGAATACAGCCCGCGCAAGTTGTTCCAGCGGCTGTTCGGGCGCGGCGACTCGGCCGCGGAGCGCGCCGACCTGGCCGGGCAGTACGACAGCATGCTGGACCTGGTGGCCGAGGATGCCGCGGCGCTGAAGAACCAGCTCGGCGCGCGTGATCGAGCGGAGCTGGACGATTACCTGGAAACCGTGCGCGAGATCGAGCGTCGCGTGGAGAAGGCGAAGCACTCGGACGTGTCGAAGCTGACGCTTCCGCCGGTGCCACCCGCCACCATGGCCTGGGATGACCAGCTGAAGCTGCAGTTCGACATCATGGCCATCGCCTACCAGGCCAACCTGACGCGCATCCTGAATTTCATGATGGCGGCCGAGGTGAGCGGCCAGACCTATCCGCAGATCCAGATTCCGGATGCGTTCCATCCGCTGTCGCACCATGCCAATGACCCGGCCAAGATCCAGAAGCTGATCCGGCTGCAGACCTATCACTCCGAACATCTGGCGCGCTTCCTCACGAAGCTCAAGGAGCTGCCGGACGGCGACGGCACGATGTTCGATCACCTCTTGATGATGTATGGCTCGAACATGAGCAACAGCGATCGGCACAACCAGTTCCCGCTGCCGAACGTGCTGATCGGCGGGGCCTGCGGCAGGGTGAAGGGCGGCCAGCACCTGAAGTATCCGGACCGCACCCCCATGGCGAACCTGCTGCTGACGGTGCTGGATCGGGCCGGCACGCCGGTGGACCACGTCGGCGACAGCACCGGATTGTTCACCGAAGTCTGATGAAGAGGATTCGCCAGCGCCTGCAGGGTCGGAAGCCGCTGGTTGCGCTGGCAGCCGCGTTGCTGACCATGGCGCTGCCGATCCATGCCAGGGGGGCAGCCGAGGCTGCGGATCCCGATGGCACCACGCCATTGCACTGGGCCGTGTACAACGGCGATGAGCAGAAGGTCGATGCGCTGCTCAAGGCGCACGCCGAGGTGAATGCGCGCAACCGCTTCGGTTCGACGCCGCTGTACGAAGCCGCGCTGGCTGGCAATACCGCCATCATCCGCAAACTGCTGAAGGCTGGCGCGGATCCGGATGCCGCCAATGATGGCGGCATGACGGCGCTGATGATCATTGCGCGCACGCCGAACGCAGCCGCGGCCGAAGCGCTGATCAAGGCCGGTGCGGATGTGAATGCCAGGGAAAAGAGCCGCGGCCAGACGGCGCTGATCTTTGCCGCCGCGCAGAGCCAGCCCGAAGTGGTGCGCGTGCTGATGAAGGGCGGGGCGGATCCGGAAATCCGCACGCCTTCGAACCTGGGCCAGCGGCAGGTCTCCAGCGAGCCGCGCGCGCAGCAGCGCCCGGTGGGCAACATGAACGCGCTGATGTATGCCGCCCGGCAGGGTTGTGCGCTGTGTGCGCGCTATCTCATCCAGGGTGGCGCGAACCCCAGCGCCATGGACCCGGAGAACACGGACGCGCTGCAATACGCGTTGCTGTCGCTGAACTTCGATGCCGCGAAGGAAATCATCCTCGGCGGTGCGGAAGTCAACCGCTGGGACTGGTGGGGCCGCTCGCACCTGTATGCGCTGGCGGACGTGAGCACGCTGCCCAAGGGCGGTCGCCCCGACCAGCTCTCGCTGGACAAGACGCAGCCCATCGAGATCGCGCAGTTGCTGCTGGAGCGTGGCGCGGACCCGGACATCCAGGTGAAGCTGCTGCCGCCGTACCGCAATGTGGGCAACGACCGCGGGCTCGATGGCATGCTGACTTTCGGCGTCACGGCGCTGATCCGCGCGGCCAAGGCCGGCGATACGCCATTGGTGAAGTTGCTGCTCGAGCATGGTGCGGATCCGGACCTGGCTTCCAACCGCGGCTACACGCCGGTGATGGCTGCGGCGGGGCTGGGTTCCAACGACATCGACTCCCGCGGCATCGACAAGACCGAAGCGCAGGCCATCGAGACGCTGAAAGTGCTGCTGGCCCACCACGCCGATATCAACCTCCGGGACACCAGCGTCGGTCGCACCGCGTTGCACGGCGCGGCCATGTGGGGCTGGAATGAAGTGGTGCAGTTCCTGGTCGACAACGGCGCAGACCTGTTTGCGAAGGACAATGGCGGCAAGCTGCCGCTGGATTCCGCTCTCGGCACCGCCGGCGGCTTCGGCCGGCAGCAGGTTTCGAATCCGCGGCCCGAGACTGCGGAGTTGATCCGCAAGCTGATGGCGGAGCGGCAGCCCACGACCGCTGCAGTCGCTCATTGACCGCGTGAGTGCCGGGGCAGTAGCCTGCCGGCCTTCATGAAAGACCAGGAACTGAACTTCGAAGGCGTCGAGCGCCAGCCGCTGCGCGTCTTCACGGAGAAGGCCTACCTCGATTACTCGATGTACGTCATCCTGGACCGGGCCTTGCCGGTGCTGGGTGACGGCTTGAAGCCGGTGCAGCGGCGCATCATCTATTCGATGAGCGAGCTCGGCCTGTCGGCTCCTTCCAAGCACAAGAAATCCGCGCGCACCGTCGGCGACGTGATCGGCAAGTTCCATCCGCACGGCGATTCGGCCTGCTACGAGGCCATGGTGCACATGGCGCAGCCCTTCACCTACCGCTATCCCATCGTGGACGGGCAGGGTAACTGGGGCTCGACGGACGATCCGAAATCGTTCGCGGCGATGCGCTACACCGAGTCGCGCCTCACCCGCTACGCCGAGGTGCTGCTCGAAGAGATCGACCAGGGCACCGTGGATTTCGGTCCCAACTACGACGGCACCACGCAGGAGCCGCTGATCCTGCCCGCGCGCCTGCCGAACCTGCTGCTCAACGGCGCCTCGGGCATCGCGGTGGGCATGGCCACCGACGTGCCGCC
>CAYWDZ010000166.1:0-6968 GCA_964456255.1 uncultured Steroidobacteraceae bacterium
ACCAGGTCGCAGTACCGCCGGGCTTGCGCGCGGTCGTCGCGGTCGGCGCCGAACTCAGCCTGTGGAACCCGTTCCTGATCGACTGGCTCGTCTGGATGCGCCGCTCGACCCCACAGATCGCGCTGCGCACGCAGGTCGGCTTGCCCGAGGGGCTAATGAACCAGGTGAGCGAAGGAATTCTCGACCTTGCGGTCCTCTACGCCCCGCAGCACCGGCAGGGGCTCAAGGTCGAATTGCTGATGAAAGAGAAGCTCGTGCTGGTGACCACCGCGAAAGGAAAGGCGGACCGCGGCACCGGCGACTACGTCTATGTGGACTGGGGTCCGGATTTCGCCACGCAGCACAACCTGACGTTCCCCGACCGCGCGAACCCGGGAACCTATGTCAACCTCGGGCCGCTCGGGCTGCAATACATATTGAAGGCGGGCGGCTCAGGGTACTTCCGGGCACATGCGGTAGCCCCCTATCTTCGGAGTCGCCGCCTGCGCCTGGTGCGGGGCGCTCCGGAGTTCCTGTATCCCGCCTACGCCGTCTACTCGGAAGATGCGGATATCAAGGTGATGGCGCCCGCGCTTGCAGGCCTCAGGCACATCGCCAAGGCGCTGGACGCACCAAAGGCCCGCAAAGCGCGGCGCTAGGGCCCCCAAGCCGTCTTCCGCGCTTCGATTCGCGTCCTGTTCGCCGCCTGGTCATGGGTGCTCCTGGCGAGTTGTTTCCTCAGTTGCCGATGCGCTCCGACTCCCCCTGCTCCACCGTCCGCTCGTACGCGGGATGCTGCGGCGTGGCATTGCTGTAGCCGCGCTGTCCTTCAGGGTCGGCGCGCGGCGCTTTCTCGCTGCAGGAAGCGAGCGCCATCGCGGCAAGGATTGAAAGCATTGCGTGGATCAGGTCGCGTGACATGAAAACCTCCTTATGATGGACTTCTGGTCGGGCGCGGATGTTTCTCAGCGCTCTTCGGCGTCCCGCATCTTCTGCTCCAGCAACTCGCCGCGTCCTCGATTTGTAATAGCGAATCCGCCCAGCGCACTTGGTGCTATGCAACCAAACTGGCACAGCTTGTCCGCGACTGCCGTCGGAACTGGCGGCGGAGCTCGCTTCGCGTCCGCGGCTCCCCGCAGCTTGCGCAGCCAGTCGAAATCCTCCAGGGTCAGGTTTTCATTCACGAACACCTCCTTCTCAAGCGCAAAGGATGGTGTTTCCCGTCTTTCGATCCCTGGATCCGTCGTCATGGCAGCACGAGGTGGCGGTGCGCCTCGCACACGGCCCCCTTGTACTTCCTGCAAAAGAAAACGATCAGGCCGCAGGCGCCCAGCTGATAGCCCTGCAGCAGGATGAAGACGGGATCCTGTATCGCTAACGCACGAACCAGCAGCAGCAAGGCCGCGGTCAACCACATGTAATAGGCTCTGAGGCTGATGCCCCCGGTGCAGTGCTCCTTGATCAGGTGCTGGATCTGCGGCAGATAGGCGCTGATGACCAGCGCCGTACCAAGAAAGCCGACCAGCTTCGTTGCATCAATCACGATCCCTGTCCTGGGGACTTGGCATGGACACCACAGGCGCTTCTCCCGGTCCCGTTCATTGGAGCAATTTCTCGCAAACGGCGATGTTGGCAAGGTGCGAGTCATGCATCGCCTGCAGGGCGTCTTTGCACTTGGATCCGGGAATGCGCGGCAAATTCGCCGCGATCCGTGCGGCCACCTGCATTTGACCTTGATTGAAAAATTCAAAGCGTTTCCGCCACCCTTCGGTGGTCGTCGCCTTGTGGTGGAAGCCGCCGGTCGCCATGCTAGGTTCGAACCCCATCTCCCGCAGGAGATCGATCAAAACACCGCAATTGCGCGCCTCGTCGCGCTGAATGGCGCACAGCCGCGCCCAAGCGTCGGCCTCCGGTGTCAGCTCATTGAGAAAGGCGCCGAGCAGCCTGGCGCCCGCGCGCTCCGTCTCAAGCACCAAATTCAGCAGGGAGCCAAGTTCGCGTGGCGGCATTGGCACGGGATCGGGGGCGTGGTCGGCCGGCGATCGCGGCGCGTTAGAAGCCGTTCGGGAGATGTTCATAGCGCATAGGGAATTGCTTGATAGAGGAGGCGGTGATCCTCCACTTTGCGCACGCCGGGCACGTTCTCCGCCGCCACGCGCGCGGCCTGGCGCTCGTCCTCGGCATCGATGATCCCCCAATAGTGGACGACGCCATCAGTGACAACCAGGTTCGACGACATCCGCCACCACGGCTGGCGTTCCAGTTCCGCAAGCAACCGCTCGCGGATCGTCTTGTCGTCGGTGGGGCGCGCCGGCTTTATGGAGCGTTTGTCCACCGCCAGGGCCTGCATCAGGTTCGCCCGGCTGACGATGCCGATCAGGCGCTTGCCGCGCAAGACGGGCACGCGCTTGATGCCACGCGATTCGAGCAAACGTGCGATGTCCGCGACTGGGGTGTCCGGGGCCACCGACACGACTTCGCGCGTCATGACGTCCCGCGCCTTCCTGGCGTGCGATTTGACGTAGTCCTCGAGCGACCGGTCGGCGCTGAAGAGCCTCAGCCACCAGGACCCGTCGCGCGCTACGCAATCGGTGCCGATTTCGTGCCGGTGCAGCAGATCGGCTTCGCTGACCAGACCGACGAGCCGGCCTTTCTCCACGACGGGAACGGCGCTGATGCGCCGCTCGAGCAGCAGCGCGGCGATCTCGTGCACCGTCGTTTCCGGCCCAACCGCAACAACGGGCGAAGTCATGATGTCTTCGGCATTCATGGCAACCTCCTTTGGCCTTACTGAATGCTGTGCCTGCGCGACGATTGCGTAAAGCGAAAGATATTTGACTTTAGATCCTGTTTTATTGATAGCAAATCCGCTCTCTTCGTGGCGCGCTCGTGCCGTTGAAATATTTCATATGAGAAGAAGTAGACGAGTTGACGAATAAGTTTCGTTTTACTCAATCGCGCATTCGGTCGAGAATCCACCATGTCAGGCTTCAGGATCTCGAAATTCCCCACGGAGGCAGAAACGTGACAATTCGAGTGGTGCGCGACCAAACCGCGCCGATGCGGCATGAAATCCACGTTGGCCGCAACAGTCTCGCGACTGGCGGCAGCGTCGAGGAGGGCGGAGAGGGGTCCGGGCCAAGCCCACACGGCCTGTACGACGCTGCGCTGGGAGCGTTCAGGGGCCTACCATCTGAGCGCGCAACTGTCGTTGACAGGAAATCTGACCGTATCGCAGCGCGAGGATCTCCTGCGTGTCGCGCAGAAGTGCCCGGTCCACAAGCTCATGACGGAAGTAAGAACCGAGATTTCGACCTCGCTCGTGCCATGAATCAGGGCCGGTACCATCTACGGCCGACCTGGTACAGAAAATGCCGGCCAGATCAGAACGCATAACCGCGTGGCTGTGCATTGGCTGCGGGCGCATCGAGGGCGCGCAACCCTGCGTTGGAATCTGCGAGGATCGCAAGACGGAATTCGTCTACGCCTCCGATCACGATGCAGTGATGGCCGAACTGGCAGCCTCGCGGCAGCAGGCGGAAGCGCTCGCCGCGCTGGTGCGCCAGATTGCGCACACGACGCCGCATACGGGCGAATGCGAGCGGACCTGGAGCGCGCTGCAGGCGCGAGCCCGGCAGGTCCTCGAAGCGGCGCGACGATGAGCAACGCAACATGGTAAGGAAATTCAAGGTCGATCACGTAACCTGGAACTCGGAGGCCGGACAAGTCAGCGGACACATCATCAGGGTGCATACCGGCGATTTCGACTGCAAAGGGTATACACACCATGCGAGCAGGGTTGATCCGCAGTACGAGATCAAGAGCGACACGACCGACCACGTCGCGGCGCACAAAGGATCAGCGCTGAGAAAACTGCGCCGTTGAAGATGAAACGCGGCCTGACGGGCAACACCGCGCGCGAAACAGCAGACTACCCCAGCCTCGCTGCATTGCTCGGCGCGGTGCGGAATTGCCGCACGTGCGTGCCCCATCTGCCGCTTGGCCCGCGTCCGGTGCTGCGTGCTGGTGTAACGGCCCGCATCCTTGTCGTCGGGCAGGCGCCCGGCTTGCGCGTTCACATGTCGGGCATTCCGTGGGACGACTTGAGTGGGGAGCGCCTGCGCGCCTGGATGGGGGCGGGCAAGGACGTCTTCTATGATGAAGCGCGCGTCGCGATCATTCCCATGGGCTATTGTTATCCAGGCCGGGGCGCTGGCGGCGATTTGCCGCCGCGCCGTGAATGCGCGGCGCTCTGGCTCGATCAGTTGCTTGCCTGGCTGCCGCGGATCGAGTTGACCCTGCTCATCGGGCAGTATGCGCAGCGCCACTTTTTGGGCGGCCGCCGCAAGCCGTCGCTGACTGACACAGTAAGGGCCTGGCGAGAGTACGCGCCTCAGTATATCCCGCTGCCTCATCCCTCACCGCGCAATCAACCGTGGTTCAAGCGCCATCCATGGTTTGAGCGGCAGCTTGTGCCCGCTCTGCGCGCCCGCGTGGCGGAAATCACTGGCGAAGCGCGCTAAGAGGGGACGCCCCTCTATCAGGTTCTTTTCCTACGGAATACCGGAACGCCGCGCCAACCAGCACCATCCAATGCGTAACACTGGAAAAGGAGCGAAGACCATGGCAAGGATCGTAATACGCACCGCGGTGGAACCCAGCAGCGTCTTGATCGACGGCAAGGAGCAGTGGCTCTGCCGATGCGGTCTTTCGGGCAACCAGCCATTTTGCGACGGTTCGCACAAGCTGACGAGAGGCGAAGAGGCCGGCAGGCTGTACTGGTATGACCAGGCCGGCACGCGCCACGAGGCGGCGGGCGCGTTCCCCGATATCCGCAGCGACTGATCATGGCCAGCCATGAAGTAGTTCTCAAAAGCCGTGAGACGGTAGCCGAGGGCACCATGATGTTCCGCCTCGCCAAGCCTCCGGGCTTTAGCTTCGCGGCCGGCCAGGCAGTCGATCTCTCGCTCCTCGACCCGCCAGCAGAGCCGAACAGTTCGCACCGGCTCTTTTCGCTCGTCAGCGCCCCCTTTGAAGCCGAACTCGCGGTCGCAACGCGCATGCGAGAGGCCAGCGCCTTCAAGCGCGCCCTCGGCACGCTGGCACCCGGCACCAAGGTCAGGCTGAAAGGCCCGCAGGGAATCATGACTCTGCATGAGGATCCGGGCCGGGCGGCCGTATTCATCGCCGGCGGCATCGGCGTTACACCCTTCATGAGCATGCTTCGGCAGGCTGCGCACGATCGGCTCGGACACTGCCTCTTCCTGCTCTATTCCAACCGGCGGCCGGAGCATGCGGCGTTTCTGCACGAGTTGCAGCGCCTGGAGATGCAATACGATCATTTCCGGCTGCTCGCCCGGATGACGGATCACGACGGCTTCCTCGATGAGGAAACCATCAAGGGCTTCATCGCGGGTGCTGAAAGCCCGCTCTACTACCTCGCCGGCCCGCCGGCCATGGCGGACGCGATGACACGCATCCTTCGCGGCTCCGGCATCAAGGACGAGGACATCAGCAGTGAAGAGTTCTACGGCTACTAGTCCCGCGACCGCCTTCGTTCTGGCGGGCGGTGGAAGTTTCGGAGCGGTGCAGGCCGGCATGCTGCGCGAGCTCGTCGCCGCCGGCATCGTGCCCGATCTGGTGGTCGGCTCGTCGGTGGGTGCCATCAATGGCGCCTACTTTGCCGGTTCCCCCACGCCGCAGGGTGTGGCGCAACTCGAGGCGATCTGGTGCGGCCTGCGGAGGCAGGACGTCTTTCCTTTCACCTTTCGCAGTCTGGCGGGATTGATCGGGCGTCGCGATTTCGTGGTCGATCCTTGCGGCTTGCGGCGGCTGCTCGAAGACAATCTGCAGTTCAAGGATCTGGAACAGGCGGCGCTTCCGTTGCATGTCGTCGCAACGGATCTTCTCAACGGCGCTGCGGCACGGCTCTCGTCGGGCTCCGCGGTGGACGCGGTGCTCGCGAGTTGCGCGATACCGGGCGCACTTCCACCGGTGCGCGTCGGCGGGCGCCATCTTATCGACGGGGCAGTGGCGAGCAATACCCCGATTCGGACCGCGATGGAACTCGGCGCAAGCCGCATCATCGTTTTGCCGACCGGGTTCGCCTGCGCGATGGAGCGCCCGCCGCACGGCGCCATAGCCACCATGCTGCACGCGGTCACGCTGCTGATCGCGCACCAGCTGGTAACCGAGCTCGAGCGCTATGGTGAGCAGGTCGAAATCGTCACCGTCCCTCCGTTGTGCCCGCTTTCGGTATCGCCCTACGACTTCTCGCGCGCGCATGAGCTGATTGAACGTGCAGCCACGCAGACTCGCCGCTGGCTGGAGCAGGGTGGCATGGAAAGGCAGCGCATACCCAGCGCGTTGCGCCCCCACGAAGACTGAGCCCGGAGCGTTCAGGCGTTTACCGACTGAGGGCTGTTGTAGATTCTCTCCGGCTGGTGCAGCACTTCTTCCAGCTTGAGGCGCCGGCGAGAGCCGTCCGGAAACTCCCATTCGATCGACTGTCCCGCCGACAGGCCAAGCAGCGCGGTGCCCACAGGCGCCAGGATCGAAACCTTTGCCTCCGCTGCGTTGGCATAGAGCGGGTAGACGAGCGACACCGTTCGTTGCACGCCGTCATTCTGGTCCGTGTAGCGGACGCGCGAGTTCATGGTGGCCACGTCACCCGGCACGGCGGCCGACGGGACCACGACCGCCCGGTCCAGTTCGCGTTCCAGCGGCGGGTGCCTGCGCATCAGGCGGAGCAGCGACATGTCCGCTTCCGTGACGATGATCTGGTCGGTCATGCCGCCCTCCCACCCGGATCGCGCGTGACGAGCGCATAGTGGCTCAGCACGATCCAGTATCGCGCCGTACCCGAGGTCAGGCGCTTCAGCTCTGCCGGCAGGCCGATCAGGCGTGCAAGGGGCGCCTCATAGCGCAGCACGGCAAGACGGGAGCGTGCGTGTTCCTCTTCGACCGTTGCACCGCGCTCAAGCAGAGCA
>CAYWDZ010000167.1:0-6911 GCA_964456255.1 uncultured Steroidobacteraceae bacterium
ACGATGTTCGCGCGCTGGAATCGCATGGCGAAACAGTTCGCGAAGATCGGCAAGGACATCACCATCGCCGTGAAGGCAGGCGGCACCGACCCGAGCGGCAATCCGGCGTTGCGGCGCGTGATCCAGAACGCGCGCTCCATCAACATGCCCAAGGACAAGATCGACGCCGCGATCAAGCGCGCCGCCGGTCGCGATGCCACCAACTACAGCGAAGTGATCTACGAGGGATACGCGCCGCACGGCGTGGCCGTGCTGGTGGAAACCGCCACCGACAACCCCACGCGCACGGTGGCCAATGTGCGCAGCATCTTCACGCACAATGCCGGCAATCTCGCCAGCAACGGCAGCGTGGCCTTCATGTTTCGCAAGCTGGGCGTGTTTCGCCTGGATCCGGCAGGCATCGACCAGGACGACCTGGAGCTGTACCTGATGGACCATGGCCTCGACGAAATGGGCGAAGGTACGGGCGAGAAGGGCGAACCGCAGATCGTGATCCGCTGCGCGTTCGATGATTTCGGGCAGGTGCAGAAGGCACTGGAAGAACGGGGCATCACGCCCTTGTCGGCCACGCATGAATACCTGTGCAGCACCCCGACCACCCTGCCCGAGGACCAGGCCACCGAAGTCATGACGCTGCTGGACAAGCTCGAACAGGACGATGACGTGCAGAACGTCTACCACACGCTCGCCTAGCGCTGCCTTCGGCACGCTGCCTTTGCATCATCAGGAAACCGCGCCGGCCAGAACCAAGGGAATTGGGACATGAAGCCACATCAAGTCAACACAACCTGCGCCAGCCTCGCGCTGGTGCTCACCGTCACCGTACAGGCCGCCGAATCCAATGCGGCGCAGGAACTCGACCCCATACAGGTCAGCGCCTCGCGTCTGCGCACCGTGCCGGATTTCGACGTGCCCGCCTCGATCACCACGCTGCGCGTCGATGCCGACAGCAATCGCAGCCAGTCCAACGTGACCGAAGTGCTGGCGGGGTTTCCCGGCGTCACGGCGCTCGACCGCCAGAACTACGCGCAGGACACGCAGCTTTCGATCCGCGGCAATGGCAGCCGCGCAACCTTCGGTGTGCGCGGGCTGCGGCTGTACATCGACGGCATTCCCGCCTCGATGCCCGACGGCCAGGGCCAGCTGTCGCACTTCAACGTGATGGGCGCGGACACCGTGCAGGTGATGCGCGGTCCGTTTTCGGCCCTGTACGGCAACTCGTCCGGCGGCGTGGTGCAGATGTGGAGCAGCCCGGGCACGGACGATCTCACCGTGCGGGCGCGCGCCACCTACGGCAGTTTCGACAGCAGGACCTACGGTCTGCAGGGCCAGGGCGCAACCGGCCCGGTGAACTACAACCTGGCGCTGACGCGCTTCGAGACCGATGGCTTCCGCGCTCATTCCGCCGCGCGTCGGGACTCGGCGAACCTGCGGCTGGGCGTGGATGTGGGCGCGGACCGCTCGCTCGTGTTCGTCGCCAACTACATCGACATCCCGGAGGCGCAGGACGTGCTGGGCCTGAGGCCCGCGGACTGGTGGGCGGACCCGCAGCAGACGGCCAGCGTCGCCGAGCAGTTCAACACCCGCAAGACAGTGAAACAGCTGCAGGGCGGCGCGATCTTCGAGCAGCGCCTGGGCCAGCACACCTTCCGGGTGACCGCCTATACCGGCAACCGGCAGGTCACGCAGTTCCTTTCCATCCCTCCCGGTCCGCAGGCCAATGCGCTGCACTCAGGCGGCGTGGTCGACCTCGATGGCGACTACCGTGGTGGTGACCTGCGCTGGTCGTGGGCCGGCGAACTGGCCGGACGCCCGGTGGAGTTCACGCTGGGCAGCAACTACGAGTGGCAGGACCAGCATCGTCGCGGCTACCAGAACTTTGTCGGCTCGCAACTGGGCGTGCGCGGCACTCTGCGCCGTGACGAAAATGACCGGGTCAACAATCTTGATCAGTACGCGCAGGGCTGGTGGCAGTTCGCGGACCAGTGGTCGGTGCTGGCCGGCGTGCGCCACAGCAAGGTGAAGTTCCGCTCCGACGATCACTACATCGTGGGCACCAATCCGGACGACAGTGGCAGGGTTTCCTACGGCGATACCACCCTGGTCGGCGGCCTGATGTTCAGCGCCACGGAAACGCTGCGCTTCTATGCCTCGACCGGCGATGGCTTCGAAACCCCGACTTTCAGCGAACTGGCATACCGTGCGGACGGCCAGCCCGGCCTCGCCTTCGATCTGGATCCGGCGACGAGTCACAACTACGAAGTGGGCACGAAGTGGCGTCCCGCCGGCGGCGCAGTGTTCGATGCCGCGGTGTTCCGGGCGAGAACTTCCAACGAGCTGGTGGTTGCGAGCAACTCGGGCGGCCGCAGCACGTACCGCAATGCACAGCGCTCACGGCGTCAGGGCATGGAAGCCTCGCTGATGCTGCCCATCGGCGAGGACTGGCAGCTCGATGCCAACGTCACGCTGCTCGATGCGAAGTTCCGGGAGTCGCCCCGTGCGCGCATTCCGGGCGCCCCAAGTGAGGAAGGCATGGTGCGCCTTGCCTGGACTCCCGGCCCATGGAGCACCGCCATCGAGTTCACTGCCAGCAGCGACATCGTGATATCGGACAACGGCGCGACGGCCATCGCCACGTACGGCACGGACCGTGCGCCCGGCTACGGGCTGTGGAACCTGGAGGCCGGCCACGACTGGCGACTGACGGGCAATGCCCTGCGCGGTTTCGTGCGCATCGAAAACCTGTTCGACCGCAATTACGTCGGCTCGGTGATCGTCAACGAGGGCAATGGCCGCTATTTCGAGTCCGGCCCCGACCGCACCTTCCTCGTCGGAGTGCAGTGGCGCTGGCTGTGATCAGAAGCTGCTGGCAGCTCCCCAGCTGACCAGCAGTGCCGGGGTATCAGCGCCGTAGAGGCCGGCAGGCAATTCCGCGGTCACCGGCTCGGAGCTGCCCGCCGCCACCGGCAGCAGCACGCGCCCGGCGCCGCGCACTTCCAGCACTTCAAAGCGGCGCGGCAGCATCCGAAACGCAATGCGCACGGGCCAGCCGCGATCGGCATTGGGGCGCAGCGTAACCTGACCGGCGCCTGACACGCTGGTCAGATCCACCACCAGCGTATTGCGCTCCTGGTATTGCAGCACCACCGGCGGCGTACCGTCCTGTGGCAGCTCGACGGCAAGTTCGGTGACGGGCTGCGGCAGCGGCGCGGCGTGACCCCGGAATGGCCAGTGCGCACGCACGCCGGCGCAGCCGCCCAGCAGCAGCATGCCGGCCGCGATCCCGGCGTGAATGAAGCGATTGCGGTTCTGGTACATCACAGCCATCGATCCCGATTGAAGCCGGAGGCCCTACAATGGCCGCCATCATGCTCCCGCCCTTCGATTTCAAACAGTGGATCGAGTCACACCGCGGACTGCTGAAGCCGCCGGTGGGCAACAAACTGATGTTCCCGGTGGATGATTTCGTGATCATGGTGGTCGGCGGGCCCAACGCGCGCAGCGACTTCCACGTGGATCCGGGCCAGGAGTTCTTCTACCAGGTCGAGGGCGACATGGTCCTGAGGACCGTGCAGGAGGGCCGCATCGTCGACATCCCCATCCGCCAGGGCCAGATGTTCCTGCTGCCGGCCCATGTGCCGCATTCGCCGCAGCGCTACCCCGACACGGTGGGGCTGGTGATCGAGCGGCGGCGCCAGCCAGGCGAGCTGGACGGCCTGCAGTGGTACTGCGAGAACTGCAACCACAAGCTCTACGAAGAGTTCTTCCCGCTCACCAACATCGAAACGCAGTTCCCGCCGGTGTTCCAGCGCTATTACGACAGCTTGGGGCACCGCACCTGCCGTCATTGCGGCACCGTTGCGCCAGTGCCGGAATCGCGCCGCAGGAAGGAATGACGTGACGACCGCAGGCAGCGTTGCGGTCGACTTTGCGGCTGCGACCTCACTGGCGCAGACCCTGGACTTCAACGCGGCACACCCGCAGGCCTTCGGCGCCCCACCCGCGCACAGCGAGGCATTTCGCAGCGGCTCGTTCGAAGGCGAGGTGGCGCGCGGCGCCAGCTGCAACTGCCGCAGCATCACGCTGATTCCCCATTGCCATGGCACGCACACCGAAAGCGCCTGCCATCTCACGCTCGAGCAGCGACCCTTGCAGGAAATCCTGCCGGCCGCGCCGCTGCCGGCACTGCTGCTGACGGTGCCACCCGTGAGTGCGGGCGGCAGCACCGAGGATTCCCTGCCGCCCGCGCGGCCCGGTGACCGGCTGATCACCCGCAAGGCACTGCTCGCCGCATGGCAAGTGCACGCCGATGCAGCGCCACGCGCACTGCTGCTGCGTACCGGCACGGATTGGCGCGATACGGCGCCACCGTTTCTGTCGCGCCAGCTCGCTGCCGAGCTGGTCGCACGCGGCATCGAACACCTGGTGACCGACCTGCCGTCGGTGGACCGTGCCGAAGACGAAGGCCGCCTCACCGCGCATCGCATCTTCTTCGGATTGCCTGCCGGCAGCACGCGACTGGCCGATGCGCAGCGCCCGGGCGCAACCATCACGGAGCTGGCCAGCTTTGCCGATGAACTCACCGATGGCCCCTGTGCAGTCCAGATCCAGATACCGGCATGGAGCGGCGATGCGGTGCCAAGCCGGCCACTGCATCTGCCACTGGTTGCACCATGAGCACATTGTCCGAACGCGCCCGGCTCCTGGATGCCGCCGATACGCTGGCGCCGCTGCGCCAGCGCTTTGCCCTGCCCGTCGGCCAGGATGGACTGCCTCTCCTCTACCTGTGCGGCCATTCGCTCGGTGCCGCGCCGCGCGATGCGCGACGCCGTGTGGACGAAGAGCTCGACGATTGGGAGCGGCTGGGCGTCAACGGCCATCACGCCGGCCGGCGACCCTGGATCGACTACGCGGAGCTGCTGACGCAACCACTGGCCCGGCTTGCCGGCGCGCGCGAACACGAAGTGGTCGCGATGAACTCGCTCACGGTGAACCTGCATCTGCTGATGGCGAGCTTCTATCGACCGAGTGGACGCCGTCGCCTGATCGTGATCGAAGGCGGCGCGTTTCCGTCTGACCGCCATGCAGTAGTCGGGCAGCTGCAATGGCATGGCCTGGATCCGGCCGATGCGCTGATCGAGATCGCACCGCGACCCGGCGAAGACCTGCTCGACCTCACGCAACTGGAGGATCTGCTGGCTGCCCGCGGCGAGGAAGTGGCGCTGGTGCTGTGGCCCGGCGTGCAGTATCTCACCGGGCAGGCCTTCGATCTGGCGCGCATTGCACGGGCGGCCGCCGCGTGCGGCGCCGCGTGTGGCTTTGACCTGGCGCATGCACTCGGCAATCTGCCGCTGGCATTGCATGACACCGGAGCCGACTTCGCAGTGTGGTGCAGCTACAAGTACCTGAACGGCGGCCCGGGCGCACTGGGCGGTGCCTTCGTGCATGAGCGCCATGCCGCAAGCCATCTGCCGCGACTGGCTGGCTGGTGGGGGCATGAAGGCGCAACGCGCTTCCAGATGGGACCGGATTTCCATCCTTCCCGCGGCGCGGCCGGCTGGCAGGTCAGCAATCCACCCATACTTTCCGCTGCACCGCTGCTGGCCTCGCTCGCCCTGTTCGAAACTGCCGGCATGGTGGCACTGCGCGCCAAGTCGCTGGCCATGAATGCGCTGCTGCTCGCCGAACTGGACGCGCGCTTCGCCTCGCGTCTGCAATGCGTCACGCCACGCGACGAGCCGCAGCGCGGCTGCCAGCTGTCGTTGCGCATACGCGGCGGACGCGATTCCGGGCATGCACTGTTTGAACGGCTGGGTGAGCACGGCGTGGTGCTCGACTGGCGCGAGCCGGACATCCTGCGCATCGCACCGGTGCCGCTGTACAACAGCTACGGCGACATCGCCCGGTTCGTGCAGCTGCTCGAGCAGCTGTTCGCGTGAGCAGCGCGCCGGACCTGACCATCATCGGCGCCGGCCCCGCCGGCACGTTGCTGGCATTGCTCGCAGCACGTCGCGGCGCGCAGGTTGCGCTGTACGAGCGCTCCGGTGACCTGCGCAGCACCCAACCTGCGGCAGGCCGCTCCATCAACCTGGCACTGGCCGCACGCGGGTTGCGCGCGCTCGAGGCGGCAGGATTGCGTGCCGGACTGGACGCATTGCTCGTGCCCATGCCGGGGCGCCAGCTGCACCTGGCCGATGGCAGCGAGGCATTCAATCCCTACGGGCTGCCCGGCGAAACCAACTATTCCATCTCCCGTGTGGACCTGGCCCGCAAGCTCGTCGAAGCAGCCGGCAGGCAGCCGCGCATCGCCCTGCATTTCAGGCAGCGCTGCCTCGGACTCTCGCCCGCGCGCACGGTGCTGATGCAGGACGAGGCCGATGGCCGCCAGTACGAAATCGCCGGAACGCGCGTGGTCGCAGCCGACGGCGCGGGATCGGCACTGCGCAAGGCGCTCGCGCGGTCGGGTCTCGTGCAGGCCAGCAATGAACTGCTGGACCACGACTACAAGGAACTGACCATTCCTCCCGTGAACGGCGGCAGCACGCTTGCCGTGCGCGAGGCACTGCATATCTGGCCGCGCCGCGGCTTCATGCTGATTGCACTGCCCAATGCCGATCACAGCTTCACCGCGACACTGTTCCTGCCGCGCACCGGCCCGGTGAGCTTTGCCGCATTGGAGCCCGCCGGCGCTGCGCGCGCGTTCTTCGCACGCGAGTTCCCGGATGCGCTGGCACTGATGCCGGATTTCGAGCGCGAGTTCGCCACCCATCGCCAGGGCATTCTCGGCACCGTGCGCTGCAGCCCGTGGAATCTCGACGAACGCATCGTGCTGATCGGCGATGCGGCGCATGCCATCGTGCCCTTCCACGGCCAGGGCATGAACTGCGCGTTCGAGGACTGCCTCGCGCTGG
>CAYWDZ010000168.1:0-6883 GCA_964456255.1 uncultured Steroidobacteraceae bacterium
GGCCACCGAGGTTCGCGGTAAAGACGTTGAGCGACAGGCAGTCCTCGCTCATGGAAGGACCGGCGCCGTTGCCCTGAATGCACTGCGGTGCGAACTGTTCCGCGGCGCGCGTGCCGCTCCACTTCGCGGCGGGCTGCGGCGCGCGCCAGCGCAGATCACCCACCGGTGGCGCGGCGAATGGAACGCCGCGATACACGGCCAGCCCGTCTTCGCTCTTGCCGCGCAGTTGCCCCTGCTCCACCCTGGCGAGCGCCTCGGCGGCATGAGCGGCCGCGCAGGGCAGCGCGGCCAGCAGCATCGCAAGCATCCACTTCTTCATTGCACTACTCCCCACATCGATTCGTATCCGGTGGCGTGACCGGACTACTTCAGGTTCTTGCTGCGCACCACCCAGCGCGGGTTCACGCACAGCCCGCAATCCTTGCCGACGAACAGCTTTGCGGCGCGCTGGTCCTTCTTCATCTGCCAGTCCAGCCAGGCCACGGCGATGCCGGCGAATTCGCCACCATTGCGATCGCCGTAGGTGCCGGAGTGCAGCATGCCGCGCTCCCAGGCGCGCAGCACCGGTACATGCGAGATCAGGTCGAAGTTGGCGTTGGCGTTGGCATACGCGCTGTCCTGCGCATCGCCGCTGATGAATGCGGTGGGCGCGTGCAGCAGCCGCTTCAGGTCGGAACGCGATAGCGGGGCGCCACCGCCCATCGAAGTGGGCTCCGGGAACAGGCCGCTGTTCCACAGTACGGTGGTGCGCACGCGCGGATCGACGGATGCCTCCAGCGCCTGCGCGCCACCACATGACTGGCCCATGACCGCGACCCCGGAAGTATCGAGGCGATGGTAGAACTGGCTGTCCTTGCGCTCGTTCTCGGCCATGGCCCAGTCCATCGCGTCGATGAGCTGGCTGGATTTGCTCGATCCAGGCGGCAGTTGCACGTTGGCCGGTGGAGGTCCTGCAGGAGGCAGGGGCGTCATGGGGTCCGCACTGGTGCGCAGCACGCGCTTCTCGATGGGGCCGATCGCAATGACCAGATAGCCGTAGGAGGCGATGTCACTCAGGAACCAGCGGAAACTGTTGCCCACATTCCAGCAGGCGCCGTTGCCCCAGACCACCACCGGCAGCTTGCCGGCGGTGGACAGATCCACGGGCCGATAAAGTGTATGGGTCGGCAGGCCGGGATCCACTTGCATGATGGCCAGATTCGGTCCGGAACCCATGGGCGTGGTGGCCGGGATGTCGGAGTTGGCGGAATCCCGTGGATCGGCTTCCTGTGCCATGGCTCCGGAACAACACCAGCCGATGAGCAGCACTGCCAAGATCGAACCCGACCGCCTGGCATCCATGATCCCCTCCTGTCCCTCGTTCGCGTGGGCCGCCACATTGTAGCCGGCGGCTTGCAGCTGCATCGCACCGCGCGCGGCATCGAAAATGCCACAATGTAATTGCGTTTACTAATGCAATAATTTGCCGCCAGTAGGGGCGCGCTCAATTCACTTGCGCGCCACTTTGCAGGCGCGTTGCAGCAGCTCATCTCAATCGGGGGAATCAGGATGCGAACTCTCGGCTCGATCTTCGCCGCGCTTTGCCTGGCATCAAGCGCGGCCGCAGCCCCATTGGGCGAATTCGTCGTCTACAAGGCCGAAGGCGGCCCGTGCAGCGGCCTGTGCCAGCCCGGCGCGAACATCACCGGCGCAACCCTCAGCGGCCTGCTGTATTCGCCAAAGGGACCGGGCAAGACCGGCATCGTGCTCGCCCCGCAGGGCCAGGGCGGGTTCATCGACGGCCTGCACGATTACAACCCGCTGGCCCAGAAGCTGACCGACGCGGGTTACTACCTGCTGCTCGCCAACATGCGCACCGCCAGTGGCTGGACCTATGAGCGCTTCGAGAGCGCGCTGCCGGATGTTGGCGCGGCCGTGAAATTGATGAAGTCGCGCGGTGTCGAGAATATCATCCTGCTGGGCACCAGCCTGGGTGGCCCGCGCATCGCCTACTACGCCTGGAAGGCGAACGACCCCGCGATCAAGGCGCTGATCTTCATGTCCTCGATCACCTCACCCTGGGGCGAAGGCCGCGTGCGGCTGAGCAAGGAGAAGATCGCTTCATTCGACGCCTTCCTGGAAGGCGCGCGCAAGCTGGTGCGCGAGGGCAAGGGCAGGGACATGGTCTGCTTCAACTACTTCCAGGCCACCGGCGATGGTCACTGTGAACCGGGCGGCAGTGGCAGCACGATGTCGGCCGCGAGCTTCCTCAGCATGTTCGGCAGCCCGACGGATTCGGATGTGAACATCACCAATTACGCCGACAAGATCACCGTGCCGGTGGCCGTCGTGCACAGCAGGCACGATGAGGTCTCGCATGTGGAGATCGGCCAGGGCATCTACGATGCATTCAGGAATTCGAAGCACCGCGATCTGGTCTGGATCGACGAGCCCTCCATCTCCCACTACCTATCACCCGGCCTCGCGGCCAACCGTTATGCGGAAGAAGTGACCAAGTGGCTGGTCAAGAACGTGCCCGCAAAATAGTCGCAGCCGCGGTGTTGATCGGCGTCGCTGCCGCGACACTGCATGCGCAATCCCCCGGTTCCGGCTTCGTCCCGGTGACGGAGGCCGCGCTGCTCAATCCGGATCCGGACGACTGGCTGATGTGGCGCCGCACGCTGGATCTGTGGGGCTACAGCCCGCTGACGCAGATCGACGCCGGCAACGTGCAGCAGCTGCGGCTGGTGTGGACGCGTGGCCTGGAACCGGGAATACAGGAAGGCACGCCGCTGGTGCACGACGGCGTGATGTACTTTCCGAACCCGAAGGACGTGATCCAGGCCATCGATGCCGTCACCGGCGATCTGCTCTGGGAGCATCGCCGCACGGTGCCGGATGACCTGGGCAAGTACATTCTCGGGCCCTTCGTGAATCGCAACCTCGCGATCTACGGCAACCTGATCTTCGACCATTCCTCCGATGGCTACGTGTACGCGCTGGATGCGCGCACCGGCAAGGAGGTGTGGGCGAGCGAAATCATCGATTACCACACGGGCGTTCATCAGACTTCCGGCCCGATCATTGCGGATGGCAAGGTCATCACCGGCCGCGCCTGCGACCCCACGCCGCTGTCGAGCCCCGAGCCCTGCGTGATCACCGCGCATGATCCGCTCACCGGCAAGGAGCTGTGGCGCACGCGCACGATTCCAGGCCCGGGCGAGCCGGGCAACGAGACCTGGGGCGATGTGCCCTTCGGCGAGCGCAAGCACGTCGGTACGTGGATTCCACCCAGCTACGATCCGGAACTGAAGCTGCTCTTCATCGGCACTTCAGTGACTTCACCGGCCCCGAAGTTCCTGCTGGCGGGCAACGACAGGCAATACCTGTTCCACAACTGCACGCTCGCCATCGACGTGAAGACCGGGAAGATTGTCTGGTACTACCAGCATCTGGTCGACAACTGGGATTTCGACCATGTGTTCGAGCGCATCCTGCTCGACACGCAGGTTGCCCCGGACCCGGGCGCAGTGCAGTGGATCAGTCCGGACATCAGGCCAGGCGAGGTCTACAAGGTCGTCACCGGCATTCCCGGCAAGTCGGGCATCGTCTATACGCTGGATCGGCGCACCGGCAAGTTCCTGTGGGCCAATCCCACGGTGCGGCAGAACGTGGTCGAGCGAATCGGGCCCGCGGGCGACGTGCATGTGAACCCCGCGGTGACGTATTCGGCCAAGGGCGACAAGGCCGAGCTCTGCCCCGGTATCGCCGGGGGCAAGAACTGGCCCACTGGCGCCTACAGCCCGGTGACCGACACCATGTACTTTCCGCTGCTGAATGCCTGCGCCGACGTGGAGGTGACCATCGCCAGCCGCAAGGAGAACTCCGTGTATGGATTCGGCGGCAGCAACAAGCTGGCACCGGGAACGCAGAACCTCGGAACCATCCACGCCATCTCGCCCCGTACCGGCAGGACGCTGTGGAAGTACGAGCAACGCGCGCCGCTGATGTCGTTGTTCGCCAGCGGCAGCGGCCTGCTGTTCGGCGGCGATCTTGCGGGTCGCTTCCGCGCGTTCGACCAGCGCTCCGGCGAAGTGCTGTGGGAGACCAACCTCGGTTCGCAGGTCACCGGATTCCCGATGACCTATGCCGTCAACGGCAGGCAGTACGTGGCGGTGAGCACCGGCAAATCACTGGGCACTTCCATGTACCTGACACTGACACCGGAGATCCACCCCAGCGAGAGCTACAACGTGTACGTCTTCGCGCTGCCCGACAACTGGAGCGCCACGCCCGCTGCGCGGGTGCCGGTCACTGCGCGCACGCCGGTAGTCGCGGCCGCCGCCGCACCGGTCAAGTGTGGGCATACGAAGCGCGAGTCATCCCGCAGGGGCACACGCGATGGCATGTACACGGCGGCGCAGAGCGATTCGGGCCGCCGCATCTATGCGGCCCAGCAGTGCGCGACCTGCCACGGTGCGAACATGCAGGGAACGGCAGTGGCGCCCACGCTGGTTGGCGGGGGTTTTCGCGAATCGTGGCGAGACGATACGCTCGCTTCATTGTCGGCCTGCATCCAGACCACCATGCCGCCCGGTGCGGCGGGCCGGCTGAGCGCGGCTGAATACCGCGATCTGGCCGCGGCTGTCTTCGAGGCCAACGGCATCAAGGCAGACTGAACACCCACACGCTGGCGCCACGATTCGATGGACTCTTCAGCTCCGGCACCAGCGCATCGAAACTGCTGGCATGCGGGCCCGGGCCGACCGTGATGGCGATGTACTGCCGGCCATCCACCGCGTAGGTGATCGGGCTGGAGCCCGACTGATCATTCAGACGCGCCTGCCACAGGTGCCTGCCGCTGGCCGCGTCCCAGGCATGAAAGACACGGTCGTAGGTGGCCGCGAATACCACGCCGCCCGCAGTGGCAAGCACACCGGAAACGACCGGCGCATGCATGCGCGTGGTCCACAGCGGCTTGCGCGTGGCGAGGTCCAGTGCCTCGAGTCGCCCGTAATTGCCATCGCCATCGGGGCGCGGACGGATACCCAGGTTGACGCCCGTGTTCATCGCGCCCTTGCCCCCGCCGGGCACGGGGAAGACGTCCATGCAGGTTTCATTCAGCGGCATGAACAGTGTGCCCCGCTGCGCGTTCCAGGCTGCGGGCAGATAGCTCTTCACACCCACGGCATGCGGGCAGGTCATCTTCACCTTGCCGTCACCGGGATAGAGCGACGTATCGACGTGCTTCTCGCCGGTCACCGGATCGATGTCGCGCACGATGTTCTGCAGGCCCAGGTCCACCGAGAACAGGAACCCGCCGGTCTTTGCATCCAGCGCATCGTAGATGCCGATCTTGCCGGCGGTGATCACCGCGTGCCGCTTCGCGCCATTGACTTCCACATCGACCAGCTGGCGTTCGAAGGCCCAGTCCAGGTCCCACTGGTCATTGGGGAAATGCTGCCAGTACCACGCCACCTTGCCCGTGGCTGGATCCACCGCAATGGTCGAGTTCGTGTACAGCGCATCGCTCGCGCCGCTGGCTTTCGGCTTCAGCAGCGGCGCAGTGTCATAGGTGTTGCCGGTGCCGAAGTACACCAGTCCCGTGACCGGGTCATAGCTCGGTGGCGTCCACACCGACGCACCGCTGCGATCCAGGAACGGCACGCCATTCCAGCTCTCGCCACCCGCTTCACCCGGTTTCGCAATCGTGCCGAGGCGCCACAGCTCCTTGCCGGTGGCGGCATCGAGGCCAATGAGCTGCGGACCACCCGGCTTCGCGCCAACGCCAGTGCCCGTGGTGCCGATGAACACGCGACCATCCGCCACCAGCGGCCCGCCGGTCAGTCCTTCGCGAATCTTGAAGTCGCCGACGCGGGTATCCCACACCGGCTTGCCGCTGTGCACGTCCAGCGCGACCACATGCACATCGGAGGTGCCGAAGTAGAGGCGCTCGCCCCACAGCGCGATGCCGCGCTTCTGGTTTGCAGCCGCGCCCGGTTCGAGCGGATGCGCGTACTGCCACAGCAGGTCGCCGCTCTTCGCATCGATGGCCTGCACCACATCACCGAAGCCCTGCACGAACAACGTGCCATCACGCACCAGCGGCACCGCCTCGGCGGACCCGGGCGGCAGCGTCCAGCTCCAGGCCAGCTGCAGGCCGGCCACGTTCGCGCTCGTGATCTGTGTCAGCGGACTGAAGCCGTGCGCGTCCCAGCCGCGCCGCCAGGTGAGCCAGTCCTTTGCAGGTGGCGCTGCCAGATCCGCATGCGTTATCGCTGTGAAGCCAGCCAGCGGATTCGGCAAGGTCGCCGCCCTGAGAGCCGCATACGGTGAATACCCGACGAGGCTGAAGCCGCTGGCCGGCACCAGCATCTTCGCCAGCTCGCGCGTGTCGCCGGGTAGCGGCTGCTCGCCAGCCACGATGGAGTTCTCGCGCAGCAGGAATGCGGTCAGCGCGGCGTAAGTCGGCAGCCCCAGCGAGTTCGGCCGGCCCGTCGGCATGGTGGTGCGCAGCGTTTCGAACAGCACTGCCGGACTCTTGCCGCCGTACTTCTGCATGAACTCGGGCCCCTTGAGCGGCTTGCCCAGCGGCCCCATCAGTTCCGGCCCGTGGCAGGTCACGCAGTTGGCCGTGTACGCGGCCTGGCCCGCGGCTGCCTGCTCGCTGGTGAAGGAAAGTGCGCGTTCCTGCGCCTGCGTTGCCGCTGCTGCCAGCAGCGCCATCGCAAGGGGAATGCCGACCGGTGCGCGGAATACCGAGTTCAATTCCCGGTGCACGGTGCCTTCTGGCACAGGTTCCTGCCAAAGAAGGGGACCACGTGGTTCTGGAACCGGTCCGCCACGGCGCTGGTGTGCGTGCCCTTGTAGATCTCGAAAGTCACCGGGATGGAGTAGCTGTCGA
>CAYWDZ010000169.1:0-6877 GCA_964456255.1 uncultured Steroidobacteraceae bacterium
ATGTGCAGCAGGCCGTCGATGCCGCCCAGGTCCACGAACGCGCCGTAGTCGGTGAGGTTCTTCACCGAACCCTTCACGACCGAGCCTTCCTGCAGGTTGTCCATCAGCGCGCTGCGCTCGGCGGAGAACTCCTGCTCCA
This sequence comes from uncultured Steroidobacteraceae bacterium, assembly GCA_964456255.1. GTDB lineage: Bacteria > Pseudomonadota > Gammaproteobacteria > Steroidobacterales > Steroidobacteraceae > ZC4RG30. The sequence continues at coordinate 140 of CAYWDZ010000169.1, forward strand.
CCACCGCGCGACGCGACACGACCACGTTGTTGCGCTTCTGGTCGAGCTTGATGACCTTGAATTCGAGCGGCTTGTTTTCCAGGTAGCTGGTATCGCGCACGGGGCGCACATCGACCAGCGAGCCGGGCAGGAAGGCCCGCACGTTCTCCAGCTCCACCGTGAAGCCGCCCTTGACGCGGCCGGTGATGATGCCGGTGACGATCTCGGAATCGTTGAAAGCCTTTTCCAGGCGCGTCCAGGTGCGGGCACGCTTGGCCTTGTCGCGCGACAGGCGGGTATTGCCCTCGCCGTCTTCGACGGCATCCAGCGCCACCTCGACGGTGTCGCCGGCGACGACCTCGATCTCGCCGCGCTCATTGCGGAACTGCTCGATGGGAATGTTGGCTTCGGACTTCAGCCCGACGTTCACGATGACCATGTCATCGCCGACGCTGATCACCTGACCGGTAAGGATCTGGCCCGGCTTGATTCGCTGGTTGGCCAGGCTTTGTTCAAACAGTTCGCTGAAAGATTCGCTCATGTACCTGAAGACTCGTTGCGTGCCGCCAGGAGCCCTTGGGCTCGAGAAGCCGAAGCACGGTTGGTTGAAACACCAGGGTGCCGCATTGCACGACACCCCGACCCATTCCCTTAACGCCTCGACAGCCCCCGATTCCGGGCTTCGGCCAGAATGCGTTCGACCACTTCCCCGATTCCGAGGTGGGTGCTGTCGAGCACTATGGCCTCCGCCGCGGGCACCAGCGGCGAGACCGGGCGGGTTTGGTCCCGCCTGTCGCGCTCGGCTATCTCCAGCGAAAGGGCGGCGAGGTTAGCATCGGAACCCTTGTCTTTCAACTGGTTATAGCGCCTGCGCGCCCTTTCTTCCGGGCTGGCGGTGAGGAAGATCTTGAGGCCGGCATGAGGGAAGACCACCGTGCCCATGTCCCGGCCATCGGCCACCAGTCCAGGCGCGCGGGCGAACTGCCGTTGCCGCTGCAGCAGGGCCTGCCTGACGGCTGGAAAGGCGGCGACCCTGGAAGCACCCTGCCCCGCCTCCTCGGTCCGGATGGCCTGCGTGACGTCCTGCCGCTCGCTTCCCAGCAGCACCCGCTCCCCGCCCTGCGCGTCCTGACCAAAGGCCACCTGCAGCGAGGCGGCCAGTGCGGTATGTGCAGTCTCATCCAGTGGATCCAGCCCGGTGCGCTGCCCGGCCAGCGCCACCAGGCGATACAGCGCACCACTGTCCAGCAGATGCCAGCCCAGATGCTCGGCAATGCGGCGGCTGACGGTGCCCTTGCCGGACCCGGATGGTCCGTCGATGGCCAGCACGGGCACGTCCTGCCCGCTCATGTCACCGCCACGTCCAGCCCGCAAGCGCGGGCAGTTGCCACGAAGCCAGGGAACGACGTGCCCACATTCTCGACATCGCGGATGGTGAGCGCACCGTCGGCCAGGAGGCTTGCGACAGTAAAGGCCATGGCGATGCGATGGTCACCATGGCTGTCGATCTCGGCCGCGCGCAATCGATGCCCACCCTCGATGCGGATGCCATCCGGCGCGAGCTGGTGCGGCACGCCGGTGCGCGCCAGCCCATCGGCCATCACGGCCAGGCGATCGCTTTCCTTCACACGCAGTTCCGCAGCACCGCTGAACACCGTCTCGCCAGTGGCCGCGGCGGCGGCGATGAACAGCACCGGCAATTCATCGATGGCCAGCGGCACGAACTCTTCGGGCACCGCGATGCCCTTGAGTTCAGAAGCGCGCAATTCGATGTCGGCCACCGGCTCGGCACCGGCAACACCGCGCGGATGGATGACGAGGTCGGCCCCCATGAGCCGCAGGATGTCCAGCACGCCGGTACGCGTGGGATTGATGCCCACGTTTTCCACCACGAAACCCTTGGCACCTGCCAGCGCACCAGCGACGAGAAAGAAGGCCGCCGAGGAGATGTCTCCGGGCACTTCGACGCGGGCGCCGCTGAGCTTCTGCCCACCGGAGAGCCGCACGCGTGGTCCATCGGTGAGCACCTGCACGCCGAAGCCACGGAGCATCCGCTCCGTATGATCACGGGTTGGCGCCGGCTCGGTCACCATCGTCACACCGTCAGCATAGAGGCCCGCCAGCAGAATGGCTGACTTCACCTGTGCGCTCGCCATCGGCAACACGTAGTCGATCCCCGAGAGGCGCGCGACCGGGCGCAGCGTAACCGGCGGTTTGCCGTCGGTCGTCAGGATGTCCGCGCCCATCTGGCGCAGTGGTTTGGCCACACGCTCCATGGGCCGGGAGCGCAGCGAGGCGTCACCCGTCAGCACGGACTCGAAGCGCTGGCCGGCCAGCAGCCCCATCGACAGGCGAATCGCGGTACCGGCATTGCCCATGTCGAGCACATGCGAAGGCGCGACCAGCCCGTGCAGCCCGCGACCGTGCACGGTCAGGGAAGTCGCGTCATGCCGGTCGACCATCACGCCCATGGCGCGGCAGGCTTCCAGGGTTGCCAGGCAATCGGCACTGGCCAGAAAGCCGCTCACCTCGGTCCTGCCGTCGGCAATACCGCCGAGCATGACCGAGCGGTGGGAAATGGACTTGTCGCCTGGCACGCGCACGCGCCCCGAGACCCTGGAAACCGGCTGTACCCGATAGCTCTTCATGGAGTCCGTATCGGGCTCATCCGCGCATCACCGCCGTGAGTGCGGCGATCAGGCGTTCATTCTGCTCGGCCGTGCCGATCGTGATGCGCAGGGCGTTGGGCAACCCGTAGCCGCCCACTGGCCGCACGATGACACCCTGGCGCAACAGGCGCTCGTAGACCACCTGGCCACTGCCACCGACATCCACCAGCACGAAGTTGCCGGCACTGGGATGCATCTTCAGGCCCAGTCGCGACAGGCCCGCGGCCAGTTGCGCCAGCCCATCCTCCACCAGCTGCACCGCGCGGCGCGTGTGCTGCTCATCCTCCAGGGATGCCTCCGCACCGACCAGGCCGGGAATCCCGACGTTGAATGGCTGGCGCACGCGGTTGAGCATGTCGGCAATCTCCGGATGCGACACCGCGTAGCCAACGCGTACTCCGGCCAGGCCATGTGCCTTGGAGAAGGTGCGCAGTACCACCAGATTCGAATACCCGGCCACCAGGCCCATGCCATCGGGACAATCGAACCGGCGCGCATATTCGAAGTACGCCTCATCCAGCACCACGATGACCGAGCGTGGCACGCGCTGCAGAAAGGCCTGCAGCTGTTCGGGAGTGTTCCACGTCCCGGTCGGGTTGTTCGGATTGGCGATGTACACCAGCCTGGTGTCGGCATCGATTGCGGCCAGCATGGCCGCGAGGTCGTGCCCATACGGCATCGAATGACTGGCGTGATAGGCCGGAGCGACGTTGTGGCGCGCACCGGTTGCCTGCACGACGAGGCCGTAGATCGCAAAGGCATACTGCGAATACACGGCACTGGACGCGTGCGTCAGGAAGCTCTCGGCCAGCAGCACCAGCAGGTCATTGGAGCCATTGCCCAGCGTGATCTGGTTCGGCCCCACTCCATGTCGCCTGGCCAGTGCGGCCTTGAGGTCATGCCCGCTGCCGTCCGGATAGAGCCAGACCTCGGACAGCGCATCGCGCATGGCGGCCAGCGCCACCGGACTCGGTCCCAACGGGTTCTCGTTCGACGCAAGCTTGATGATCTTCTCCGGCGCGATGCCCAGCTCCCGCGCCAGCTCATCGATGGGCTTGCCGATGACATAGGGAGCCAGCGCGCGAACGGCCGCCGTGGCGAGACTCCCCGGTCCGCCGCCAGAGCCATGCGCTGCGTTCACAGGACGGCCCGGGGATACGAGCCCAGCACGCGGAACAGCGAGCTGCGCTTCTTCAATTCAGCCAGTGCCCTGGCCACCGGCTTGTCCTCGGCGTGCCCTTCCAGATCGATGAAGAACACGTAGTCCCACTTCTGCTTGCGCGACGGCCGCGACTCGATGCGGCTCAGGCTGACCTTGTGCTTCGCGAACGGCTCCAGCAGGTGAAACAGCGAGCCGGCCTTGTCCTTGTCGCCCGCCACCAGCAGGCTGGTGCGATCCACACCGCTGGGCGCGGGAATGCGGCTGCCAATCACCAGAAAGCGTGTGGTGTTGTCCGCGTGGTCCTCGATGCTCGCCGCAAGGATCGAAAGGCCATACACCTCGGCTGCCACATCGGCGGCAATCGCGGCGGTGCCATGTTCATCGCGGGCACGGCGCGCGCCTTCGGCATTGCTGCTGACCGGCACGCGATCGGCATTGGGCAGGTGCTCGTCGAGCCACAACCGGCATTGGCCCAGCGCCTGCGGATGCGCGCACACCCGCTGCACTTCGGCCAGGTCCTTCATGCGGCCCATCAGGTTGTGGTGCACGCGCAATTCCACCTCGCCGCAGATGTGCAGGCTGGTGCTCATGAACCGGTCGAGCGTGTTGTTGACCGTGCCCTCGGAGGAATTTTCCACCGGCACCACGCCGAAATCGGCGTTGCCCGCCTGCACTTCCTGAAACACCTCGTCGATCGAAACCAGCGACAGCGCCCGCACCGAATGGCCGAATTGCTTGAACACTGCCTGCTGGGAGAAGGTGCCTTCCGGACCCAGGTACGCGACCTTCAGCGGCTTCTCCTGAGCCAGGCACGCGGACATGATTTCGCGGAACAGCCTGAGGATCTCCTCGTCGCGCAATGTGCCATGGCGATTGCGCTCCAGCGCCAGCCGCAGCACCTCGGCCTCGCGCTCGGGCCGATAGAAGTCCACGAGCTTGCCGGACGCATGCTTGGAAATGCCCACCTCGCGCGCGAGGCCCGCACGCTGGTTGATCAGCTCGTGCAGCTTGCTGTCGACCGCATCGATGCGCTTGCGGATCGACTCGACCGGCTCCCTGGCCTTGCCACCCTGCTTCTTTCCGGAAGCCATCAGCCGAGCCCCCCGATGAGGCGCGCCGTGAGCACGCCGTGGATGCCACGGACTGCGGCAAACGTCGCCGGGTCGATCGAGCCATCGGCATCGATCAGGGTGTAGGCGTATTCACCGCGCGACTTGTTCAGCAGGTCCGCGATGTTCACGCCCCCGGCGGCAAGCTGCGTCGAAATCTGTCCGACCATGTTTGGCACGTTGCTGTTGGCGATCACCAGGCGCGTCGTACCCGGCGCGCGCGGCATCACCGCCTCCGGAAAATTGACCGAGTTGCGGATATTGCCGTTTTCGAGAAAGTCCCGCAGCTGTTCCGCCGCCATCACCGCGCAGTTCTCCTCGGCCTCGCCCGTCGAGGCTCCCAGATGCGGCAGGGTCGTGACCCGGGGGTGATCCTTGAGCGCGTTGGAGGGGAAATCGCACACATAGGCATGCAGCTGGCCGGCATCGAGCGCAGCGAGCACGGCCGCCGAATCCACGATGGGACCACGCGCGAAATTGAGGACGATCCCGCCCTTGCGCATCAGGGCCAGGCGCCCGGCATTCACCAGCCCGCGGGTGGCGTCATTGAGCGGCACGTGCACCGAAATTGCATCGCTGCGCGCAAACAGGTCTTCCAGCGACAGCGCCTGCTGCACGTTCGCCGACAGGGTCCAGGCACGCTGCACCGTGATCTGCGGGTCGTAACCCAGCACCTTCATGCCCAGCGCCAGTGCCGTGTTCGCAACCTCGACGCCGATCGCCCCGAGCCCCACGACACCGAGGGTGCGCCCCGGCAGTTCGAAGCCCACGAAGTTCTTCTTGCCCTTCTCCACCGCCGCATCGATGGCCGCGTCGTCGCCGGTCTGGGCCTTGGCGAACTGCCATGCCGCGCCAATGTTGCGCGCCGCCAGGAACAGGCTGGCGATCACCAGCTCCTTCACCGCATTGGCATTGGCACCCGGCGTGTTGAATACGGGAATGCCGCGCGCCGTCAGGGCCGCCACGGGAATGTTGTTGGTGCCGGCTCCCGCACGCGCCACCGCCAGAACCGTATCGGGCAGCGTCATCTTGTGCATGTCGGCGGAACGCAGCAGCACGGCGTCCGGGCGGTCGAGGCCGGAGGCCACTTCATAGCGCTCGCGCGGCAGGCGCTCCAGCCCGCGCGCGCTGATGTTGTTCAGGGTCAGTATCCGGAAAGCTTCAGCCATGGACTCGCTCGAATTCGCGCATGAACGCGATCAGTGCATCGACGCCCTCGGGCGGCATCGCGTTGTAGATGCTGGCGCGCATGCCGCCGACGGAGCGGTGGCCGGCCAGATTGGCCAGCCCCTCGGCCTGCGCTTGCTTCAGGAACTGCGCATCCAGTTCCGGTTTCGCCAGAAGGAAGGGCACGTTCATGATGGAACGACAGGGCTTCGCCACCGGGTTGCTGTAGAACCCGCTGCCGTCAATGGCGGTATACAGGCGCGCTGCCTTGTCATGGTTGCGCCGCCCCATTGCCGCCAGGCCACCCTGTGCCTTCAGCCACTGGAAGACGAGCCCGGCCATGTACCAGCCGAAGGTATTCGGGGTATTGGACATCGAGCCTTCACTCGCCATCTGCTGGTAATTCCAGATCGAAGGCGTGCCTGCCTGCGCGCGGCCCAGCAGGTCCTCGCGCACGATTACGATTACCAGGCCCGATGGACCGATGTTCTTCTGCGCCCCGGCATAGATCAGCCCGAAGCGCGACACGTCCAGCGGTTCGGACAGAATGCTCGAGGAAAAATCCGCCACCAGCGGTACCTGACCGGTCTCCGGAATGAACGGAAAGGCCACGCCACCGATGGTCTCGTTGGGCGTGTAGTGCAGATAGGCC
>CAYWDZ010000170.1:0-6857 GCA_964456255.1 uncultured Steroidobacteraceae bacterium
CGGCTGCGCAGGTAACCTTCGCTGCGCACCATGAGCTCGGCCTCGCCTTGTTCGACCACCGAGCCGCCGGTGGCGCCATTGGCGGCATCCACCGCCGAGATCAGTTGGGCGATGGTGAGGCCACGCGTCGCCAGCGCGCGCGGGTCCGGCACGATCTGCCATGCGCGCACGGCGCCGCCGACACTGGCCACTTCGGCGACATCCGGTACGGTCTTGAGTTCGTAGCGCAGGAACCAGTCCTGCAGTGCCCGCAGCTGCCCCAGGTCGTGCTGGCCGCTGCGATCGACCAGTGCGTACTGGTAGATCCAGCCTACGCCGGTGGCATCCGGCCCCAGCGCGGGGCTCACCCCCGGTGGCAGGCGATCGCGCACCTGGCTGAGGTACTCCAGCACGCGCGAGCGCGCCCAGTACAGGTCCGTGTGGTCGTCGAACAGCACGTAGACATAGGAGTCGCCGAAGAACGAGAAGGCCCGCACGGCTTTCACGCCCGGCACCGACAGCATCGTCGTGGCCAGCGGGTAGGTGACCTGGTCTTCCACGATGCGCGGGGTTTGCCCTGCCCACGGCGTGCGGATGATCACCTGCGTGTCGGACAGATCGGGCAACGCATCGAGCGGCGTATGCCGTACCGACCAGATGCCGGCGGCAGCCAGCGCCAGCGCCGCCATCAGAACGAGCACGCGATTGGCGATGCAGGCGCGGATCAGCCTGGCGATCATGGCTGATCCTGCATGGTGTCTGCTTCGCTGCCCATGCGATCCAGTGCGCCGGAAAGGCTTGCTTCCGAATCGATGAGGAACTGGCCGGAGACCACCACGCGCTCGCCGCCGACGAGGCCTTCCAGCACTTCGGTGCGACCATCGCCGCTGCGGCCGACGCGCACGCGCACCGGATGGAAGTTGCCGCTTTCGTCCTGCACGATCACACGGCTGTCTTCACCGGTGGCGATCAGTGCCTCGGTCGGAATCAGCGGCAGGGTCGGCGGCCCGCCGCCAAGCAAGCGCACTTCGGCGAACATGCCTGGTGCCAGCAGGCCGCGCGGATTCTGCAGCACGATGCGCGCACGCTGCGTGCGACTGGCCGGGTCCACCTGCGGCAGCAGGACCTCGACTGCGCCAGTGAAATTCTGGCCCGGCAAGCCATCCACGCTCGCACTAACCGGGGTACCCGGGCGAAGCGTTGCGACATTGGCCTGCGGAACCCAGGCTTCCAGCCACAGGCTCGCGGTGCTGTTGATGCGGAACAATGGTGCGCCCGGCATCACGGTCGCGCCCTCGCGCGCCAGCACCTCGGTCACGATGCCATCCTCGGGTGCCGCGAGCGCCACGCTGCCGTCATCGGCGCCGGCCTGATCCGGCACACCGAGCGCGCGCAATCGCTGGCGCGCGGCCTCCTGCAGCTCGCGGGCCGCAGGTGAGTCTGCCTTCTGCAGGGCTGCGTTTTCCGCCAGTGCGCTCGCCCAGCTCGGTGCCAGCAATACAGCCAGTGGCTGACCACGCTGCACCTTGGTGTACGGTGCCTTGACCAGGACCCTGGTGACCTGTCCTTCCGCGCGGGCGCTGACCAGCCGTTCCTGCCGCAGGTTCCAGGTGAGCGTGCCCGGCACGCGCAGCGCGGATGACAACTGACCTTTCTCGACGGTGGCAACACGAATGCCGACGTTCTGCTGCATGCCCGGGTCGATGCGCACACCGCCGGCGGCTGTCTCGTCGGCGTACTTGGGCACCAGTTCCATGTCCATGAAGGGCGACTTGCCGGGTTGGTCGAAGTGCTTGTCCGGCACCATCGGGTCGTACCAGTACAGGGCCTCCCGCTCGCCGTTCCCGCTGGCGGCCATTGGCGATGTGTCATGCATCTGGCGTGACGCAATCCCGTAGCCGGCAGCCAGTCCGATTCCCAGCAGCACAACCGTTGCTAGTGCCGCCAGCCCGTACCTGCGATGGGTTTTCATGGCGAGGTCTCCTGTTGCGGGATCAGGTAGGCGAGCTGCGCCCAGGCGCGTCCCAGATCCTTCCGCAGTTGCGCGTGCATCAGATGCAACTCGATCTCTTCGCGGTGCGCATCGATCCAGGGCTGGAGCTCGCCACCTCCGGCATAGGCCGCCAGCGCCGTCCGGCTGCGGTCGCGTGCCAGCGGCAGGATCTGCTGCTCGTGGCGCGTGATCTGGCGCAGCAGGCCGTGCCATTCGGCAAGCAGTCGTTGCACGAATTCCAGTTGCGCGCGGTGCGCTTCTTCGTAGTTCGCCACCGCCGCATGGTGTTCGGCGCGGCGCGCGGCGATGTCGCGATCCTGGCGGTTGCCGGCGAACACTGGCAGGCCGATGCTGAATTCCAGCATCAACATGTCGCTGCGGGCAGCGCCGGTCGGTGATCGATCGCGTTGCGCGTAGGTGACGCCCAGGCCCCAGTCGGGGTGCTTCTCCGCAATCGCTGCATCAACCGCCGCTTCGGCCAGGTCCTTGCGCGTTTCCCAGGGCTGCATCGAGCCCACACGGTCGATGGAGTCCAGCATCACGGATTCATCCACTGGAAGTACGTCGAGCCGCGGCGGTTCTCCGGCGGCTTCGACATCCGTGGGCGCGGGCTCCAGCCAGCGTGCGAGGCCCGCGCGCGAGGCTTCGACGGCTGCCTGCGCGTCATCAATGTCGTTTTCGAGGTGGAGCGCAGCGGCTCTCGCGGCGAGCGCATCGGTCGCACTGCCTGTGCCGCCCTCGAGTCTTGCCTTGCTGGTCTCGGCGGCGATCTGCAAGGGTTCGCGCAGGGCGCGCAATGCAGCGGCTTCGTCCTGGGCCGCCCACAGCGTAATCCACGCTTGCGCAGCGGCCTGCCTGACAGCAACACGGTCGGCGACTGACTCGGCTTCCGCCTGCTGGACTCCGCGGTCCGCGACTCGCTGTCGGGCCCTGAGCTTGGCGCGCGCCGGAAAGTCCTGCATCACACCGATCTGCTTCATCGTCATGAAGTCGGCGCTGAAACTGAAGGCGTCCGCGCCAGTGACCGGCAAGTTGGCCACGCCGAGCTTCAGGCGTGGATCGGGTAGCTGCGCCGCGCGCGTAGCATCGTGTTGCGCAGCCTCCAGCTGCGCCTGTCGCGCAGCCAGAGCAGGCGCGCGTTCGACGGCCTCGCGCAGGGCATCGTCGTACGAAACAGCATTGGAAGCGCACCACACCGGAGTGGCGAGCAACAGCAAGGACAGCCGTACGCCCCAACGAAACGGGACACACCGGCCGAGCGGCAATGACAGGAACATGGAAGACCTCCGGACACGCGAAAACAGGCGCGTCGCCGGGCGCGGCGACGAAAGAGGCGAGTCGAGGTCGGGGTCTAGATCAACAGACGACAGAACCGCTGCATGGGCGGCGGATCTGCGTGCAAGGCGGGAGCCGCGTTGATTCTCGGATCGTCGTCAGGAACCAGAAGGTCGTCGACCGGAACGAGATACATCGGCAAGGCAGAAGGAGCCGTCGGCAGATCCACATGATTCGAAGTCCGCACGGCATGGTCATTCTGGCAGTCCAGGCTGCAAAGGGCCGGAGCCTGCGGGTCGAGCGCGGCGGCTCCCATGGCCATATCCGCGCAGTCGGCCATTGCCGGTTCAGGCTGCGGCGCCGCGTGTTGCGGGTCGAATATCGGGCAGGCATAGGCGGCGAGCGCGAACTGCTGAAACAGCAGCATCGACACCACCAACCACGCGGTGCGGCGGCGAGTCTTGCGAGCCCGGAACAGCCTGGGGAAAGCGAACATCGCGGGCATTCTACTCCGCGTGGCCCAGGATCTTGCAATCGCAAGACCTGCGGCTGGCCCGAAGCACCCAGCGGCATTGAATGGGCGCCGAGCAGCGTCAATCGATCAGGAGCCTGGCTGCAGATGGCCCGGTTCGTGGTCGACGGGCCTTGGTTCAGACACTTTCGAGATGAATTGCGGACGATTCGGGGTGACGCTTGCCCGCGAGCTGCTGCAGCCCGCCGTCCTTGCCCTGGAGACACGATGAGTTTGATCAGGAAATTCGCCGCAGCGACGAGTCTTGTTGCACTGGGCATGTCGTCGATGCCAGCCATGGCCATACCAGGCTTCGCTCGTCAGACCGGGATGCCGTGCGCGGCCTGTCACACGGTCGCGCCTGAGCTGACGATCTTCGGGCGTCAGTTCAAGTTGCGCGGCTACACGATGGGCGACCAGTTGAAGGGCAAGGGATTTCCCTACGACCTGCCCCTCGCCGCTGGCGTTCAGGTCGGCGACACGGTGGTGAAGGACCGCAATGGCGGCGCGGACGAAGAAGACTTTGACCGGGCAAACAAGGTCATCGTGCAGCAGCTGGCGCTGTACTACGGCGGCAGGATATTCGGCAAGTTGGGTGCGATGGCGCAATACAACTGGGACGGAATCGAGAAGCAGTGGGGCGCGGAAATGGTGGATATCCGCTACGCGGATGCTGCTTCGGTCAAGGGTCGATCACTGATCTACGGGATTTCGCTTGCCAATTCTCCAACCGTGCAGGACATCTGGAATACCAGTCCGATGTGGACGCTTCCGCATCTGGAAGACGCTGGAGTCATGCCTGCGGTGAGATCGCTGTTCGACGGAACACTCGCCAACCAGGTAGGCGGTGTGGGTCTCTATGCGGACGTCGATGGCGCGTACTACCTGGAGGCGGGCTTCTTCCGCAATGGTCATCGGGGCGTATTCCAACCCCTGAACACGGGTGACGAACTGGAGACGGCCATCGCCGGTACGGCGCCACATCTGCGACTCGCATGGGAAAAGGATTTTGGCGGAAAGAGCTTCCAGATCGGACTTCACGCCATCAGGGCCCGGATCTACCCCGATGCGGAAGCTTTGAGCGGGCCGACGGACCGTCTTACGGATGTGGCGCTGGATGGCCAGTATCAGTATTCGGGGGCGACCGGGCTGCTTTCCGTTCACACATTTGTGGACCACGAGAGGCGCAAATGGAACGCAAGCTTCCCGATGGGAGACGCTTCCAATGCGGCGGATTCCCTCGACACCGTCAAAGTGACGGCGCACTACTGGTTTCAACGGCAGATCGGCGGCGGTATCGGGTTTACCGACATTCACGGCGATCGCGACATGGACAAGTACGGCGACAGCGTCTCGGCCAGCGCTGCCGGGAATGCCACCGGCAGCCCCGATTCCCGGTCGTGGGTCATGGAGGGCAACTGGATGCCGTTCAAGGACGAACAGTCCCTCAAGATCGGCCTGCGCTATACCGCCTACACCAGGTTCAATGGTGCGCAGCATGACTACAACGGCTTCGGACGCAATGCGTCGGACAACAACTCCTGGTTCGCATACTTGTGGTTGACGTATTGATCATGCGGACTGGAAACGATCAGTTTGGTATCGGCACTCACTTACCCTGTGGAGGACTTTCCCCATGAAGACATGGCGATCATTCTTGGCTTCCGGTTGTGGAGCGCTCCTGCTGGCTGCTTCGATTGGTCATGCAGCGGCACCGCCCTCGGAACCGCAACAGCAAGAACAGCAACAGCAGATCCAGCAGATGCAGGCGCGCATGCAGGCGATGCAGGCCCAGATGGCGCAGATTCAGAAGACCACGGATCCCAAGGAGCGCCAGAAGTTGCTGCAGGAACACATGAAGACCATGCAGGCGCAGATGCAGACCATGCAGGTCATGGGTGGCAGCATGATGCAGGGCATGATGGGACGCGGCGGCGGAATGATGGGCGGCGGCAATGGCGCCGGGGGCATGGGCGGCATGCGCGGCGGCATGCAGGGTCAGGGCAACATGATGGATCCGGCGCAGCAACAGCAGATGATGCAGAACCGCATGGACATGATGCAGATGATGATGGGGCAGATGATGCAGCACATGCAGGCGCAGGACGCCAAGTAGCGGTGACGCGGGCCGGATTTTTCACCGAAAAGGACCAGAGCCATGTTGGATTACATGAACCAGGGTGTGGGATGGGGTCACTGGATCGCGATGGTGCTCTTCTGGGGAGTCCTGATTTTCGTCGCGGTCGTTGCCGTCAGGGCGCTGTCGAGACGATCTGATAATGGCGCTGGCTCCGGCACCCGTTCGGCGATGGATGTGCTGAAAGAGCGCTACGCGCGGGGCGAGATCGGCAAGGAGGAATTCGAGCAGAAGAAGCGGGACCTGCAGGGTTGATTCCTGTTCACGGCGGACCCCCGGCGGAGGGCCACCTCCAGTCCCGCAATTCGGCCGGGTCTTCGCCGTGCTCGAGGATGTAGCGCCGGTGATCCAGCAGCTTGTTGCGCACGAACTGCTGCAGCTGGGCGGCACGCTGCCCGAGTAAAGGCACGCGCTCGATGGCAGCCGCCACCAGGTGATAGCGGTCCAGATCATTGCGGACCGCCATGTCGAAAGGCGTGGTGGTCGTGCCTTCCTCCTTGTAGCCGCGCACATGCAGGTTGCCGTGATTGGTGCGCCGATAGGTGAGCCGGTGAATCAGCCACGGATAGCCGTGGTAGGCGAACAGGATGGGCTTGTCGGTCGTGAACAGCTGGTCGAACGCAGCTGCTGTCAATCCGTGAGGATGCTCTTCGGGTGGTTGCAGCGTCATCAGGTCCACGACGTTGACCACCCGCACCTTCAACTCGGGCACGTGCTCGCGCAGGATCTGCACGGCGGCCAGCGTTTCCAGCGTCGGCACATCGCCGGCGCAGGCCATCACCAGGTCCGGCTCGGCATTCAAGTCCGTTCCAGCCCAGTTCCAGATGCCGATGCCTGCCGCGCAGTGCTTCTTCGCACTGTCCATGTCCAGCCACTGCAGCTGTGGTTGCTTGCCGGCGACGATCACCCCGCGTCGGGCTTCACGCAGACGGAGGGGGTGGGGCAGTTGAGGTCGCTCGAGC
>CAYWDZ010000171.1:0-6846 GCA_964456255.1 uncultured Steroidobacteraceae bacterium
CAGGCCGCGCTGCTGCGTGCCGAGCTGTTGATCCCGATCGTGAAGGGCTGGTGCACCGAAGCTGCGATCGATGTGTGCTCAACCGGCGTGCAGGTGCATGGCGGCATGGGCTACGTGGAAGAGACCGGCGCCGCGCAGTTCCTGCGCGATGTGCGCATCTCCTCCATCTACGAGGGAACGACCGGCATTCAAGCCAATGATCTCATCGGCCGAAAACTTGGCAGAGATCGTGGCGCGGCCATGGCGGCATTGATCCAGGAGCTGCTGGGGCAGATCGAGGCCTCGCGCACGCTCCTGCCGGCTACCCGTGCCGCGCGCAATGCGGCGATGGAAGCGCTCACCACGCTGCGCGACATGACTGAAAAACTGGTGCGCGCGCAGCCCGAGACGCCGTCCTCGGCGCAGGCCGTCGCGGTGCCGTATCTGAAACTGTGTGGCCTGACGATTGCCGGCGCACTGATGGCGCGCGCTGCGCAGGTGGCCGAAGCAGCGCTCGGCATGCATCCGCCGGATGCCGCGTTCTACGAGGCCAAGCTGCAGACCTGCCGCTTCTATGCCGAGCAGGTGCTGCCCGAAGCCATCGGCCTTGCGCGCATCGTGAAGAGCGGATCGGGCAGCGTGACAGACGCGCGGCCGGAGCTGGTCTAGGCCGGCTCCACCCGCACCTCGGTCTTCACCGAGTTCGCGATATTGCACTCCTCGTGCGCCTTGTGATGCAGCTGATCCAGCTCTGCGGCCGTCGGCTGCTTGTCGCCTGAAAACGTGATCTTCGGGCGCAGCGTCACCACGGTCATCACCATCTTGCGTTCGGCATTGCGCGCGAGCACGCCCTCGGGATTGTCCTCGTAGCGATCGATCACGAAGCCACCCCGGGCCGCGAAGTACAGGAACCACAGCATGTGACAGCTCGACAGCGAGGCAACGAATGCCTCCTCCGGATCGACACCAGCCGGATCCGAAAGAGGCACGGGAACCACGGATGGCGAGGACGAACCCAGCACCTGCGCGCCGCCGTCGAAGCGGATCTGGTGCCGGCGGCTGTACTTGTTCGAGGGAAAATCCTGTTCGCCTCTTTCCCAGACGAGTTGTGCGGTGTAGGTGGACATGGGCTCCTCAGTGAATCGCCGACCAGCGCGCCGGTTCGATCCGGTAGTAGATGAAGTCGATCATTTCGCCATTCTGCGGGCGCTGCGCCTCGAGTGCCGCATCGCCGCCGATCTTTTCCATCGCGCGGCGCGAACGCAGGTTGTTCTTGCCGACGTGGAACCAGATCGCATGCACATGCGGGGCAGCATGCTCGATCAGCAGCCGCTTCATTTCGCGGTTGGCAATGCCACCCCAGAACTCGCGCGCCAGGAAGGTGTACCCGATGGCCACTTCACGCACGGCCGGGTCCCACTCGTAGAAGCGGGTCGAGCCGATGATGCGGCCGGATGCGCGGTCCACCACCGCCAGCGCGCCGCCCGCCACCGCATCGGCAAAGAAGCGCTCGAAACCGATGCGGGTGTGGCGCGTCTGGTCGGGATGCTGGTCCCAGATCAGCGGGTCGCGGGCGACCTCCCACAATGCTTCCAGATCATCCGGCCGCAAGGGTCTGAGCAACAGGTGCTCGCCGGTGAGCGTGGGTTGCAGGTCGAAGTCCATGAGGGCGCGTAGAATGCCACAGCATGACTACAACCACGACCAGCGCGATCGATTCGCTGCTTTCCCGCCTGTCACATCCCGGTTCGCTGATGACCGGGCCCTCACCCACCGACGCCGAACTCCAGCAGATACTGGGGGCGGCCCAACGTGCCGCCGACCATGGCCAGCTGCGGCCATGGCGCTTCATGGTCGTGCGGCCCGAGCACTATCAGGAATTCTTCGACCGGCTGGCCGCAGCGGCCACCCGTGTGCAGGGCGACCCGAACCGCTACCAGACCAATCGCGCCAAGTACGAGCTGACGCAGCGTGCACCCATGGTGGTGGTGGCGGCGGCGAAGATCGAGCTCAACCACAAGATCGCGCCCATCGAGCAGACCTTTGCCGCGGCCGGTGCCACGCAGCTGGTGCTGAACGCGGCGCATGCGCTGCGCTACAAGGCCTTCCTGTTCTCCGGCGCGGGAGTGTTCGACCGGGAATTCAAGGCGAGCCTGGGGCTCGCCGATACCGATCACCTGATCGGGTTCATCTGTCTGGGCAAGGCGGCCGGCAGCGACAAGGGCGGCCCGACGGCAGAGCAACTGGTGAGGGAAGGGCTGGAAAAGACGGTCAGTGAGTGGCGCCCCTGAGCCGGCAAGAGCGCTGATTTCGTGCCAATCGTCATCGGCGTTTCGATAGACTCCGCCGATGGCTGATCTGAAGCTCAAGGATCTGCGCTACCTGGTTGCCCTGGCCGACACGCGTCATTTCGGCCAGGCCGCGGCGCGCTGCTTCGTCAGCCAGCCAACACTGTCGGCACAGCTCAAGAAGCTCGAGGACTACCTCGGCGTGCAGCTGGTCGAGCGCCATCCGCGTCGCATCGCGCTCACCGAGACCGGTCAGCAGGTGGTGGCCCGTGCCCGGCGCATCATCGAGGCCAGCGAGGAGATCGTCTCGCTGGCCGAGACGCAGCGCGATCCGCTGGCCGGGCGCTTGCGCGTGGCCCTGCTGCCCACCATCGGGCCCTATCTGCTGCCGATCGTGGCGCCACGCCTGCGCAAGAAACTGCCGCGCCTCGAACTGCTGCTGTACGAGTACCAGACAGGGCCGATGCTCCAGCATCTGCAGGCCGGCGAGATCGATCTCGGCATTCTCGCGTTGCCGGTGCCGGCCGAGGGTCTCGCCGAGCGCAAGCTCTTCGACGAACCCTTCGTGGTCGCGGTGCCTGACCAGAACCCGCTGGCCACGCGCCGCTCGCTGAAGGTGGCGGACCTCACCGGCGAAACCCTGCTGCTGCTCGAGGATGGCCACTGCCTGCGTGATCAGGCGCTCGATGTGTGTTCGCGCTCGCAGGTGCACGAGAAGCAGGACTTTCGCGCCACCTCGCTCGAAACACTGCGGCAGATGGTGGCTTCTGGCAGTGGCATCACGTTGCTGCCGCAGCTGGCTGCAAGCGGCGCCTATGGCAATGCCCGCGGCATGGTGACGGTGCCATTCGCGAAGCCCGAACCGGTGCGGCACGTCGGCGCGCTGTGGCGCCGCAGCTCGGCGCGCGGCAAGGCCATCGAGGCTGTGTGCGACGTCATTGCCGACTACGCCGGCAAGCAGGTCGCCGCGTGAGCACATCCGAGGTCTCTGCCTACGACCGCATGGTCTGGCCGGAAGGGCAGGTCGAGGCCTGGCTGGTCACCGGCGAGCGCCGCCGCGAGCTCGCCGCCTGGTTCGGTGACAAGGAATACGGCTTCCTGCAACGTCTCGCGCTGGCCGCTGCAGCGGTGCCGCAGGATCCGGACCGCTGCGTGTACTACGTTCCGGGCCTCATGGGTTCGCAGCTCGCGGTGGCGCGCGAACGGCCGCTGCCTGACAACCTGTTGTGGCTGGATCCTGGCGACATCCAGCAGGGCAGGTTGTCGATGCTGGCAGTGCCCGGCGAAACGCTGATGGTTCCCGGGCCAGTCACCTACGGTTACCTGCCGCTGAAATTTGCATTGCAGGCCGCGGGCTATACCGTGCGCTGCTTCGCGTACGACTGGCGGCTCAACATCGCGGACATGGGCGCGGCACTGGCCGCGCGGCTGATTGCAGAACCTGCCCGCGAGATCAACCTGGTTGCCCACAGCATGGGCGGGTTGCTGGCGCGGGTTGCGTTGCGCAGTGAATCGGGCCGGCGGGTGAAGCGCCTGATCACCATCGGCACGCCGCACGATGGTTCGTTCGCGCCGGTGCAGGCCGTGCGCGGCGTTTATCCGCTGGTGCGGCGGCTGGCGCAGATCGATGCCCGGCACGATGCCGAGACGCTGGCGCGCGAAGTCTTCTCCAGCTTCCACAGCCTCTACCAGATGCTGCCGCGCAGCCATTCGCTGGACCTGCTGAACCAGCGCAACTGGCCGCCGACCGGGCCGCAACCGAACGCCACGCTGCTCGATCGTGTGCGGTTCCTGGAACTGGGCGGTGCCGACAAGCGCATCACGGTGATCGCGGGCTATGGCTTCCAGACCGTTGATCACCTTGCCGAGGTGCGCGGCGAGTTCTTCTACCGTTACAGCTACAACGGGGATGGCACGGTGCCCACCGCGCGCGCGCAGCTGGCGGGTTGCCCCACCTGGTACTGCCCGGTCTCGCATGGCGAGCTGCCGCGCAGCCCGACCGTGCATGCGGCACTGGTCGCGCTGCTGTCGGAGCAGGCGCCGCAATTGCCCGCGGAGGCCCCGGCGATGCCCGGCCCTCCGACCACCAGGCCCGAGACCGAACTGCGCCAGGCATTCACCGCCAGGATCGACTGGAGCAAGCTCGATACGCAGCAGCGCCGGGCGTATATGGATTCACTGACTGCTGCGCCGCCTGCGGCGCCGACGCTATAGTCGGGCCATGAGAGAGAAGAGCTTCCGCTACTGCATGCTGATCGGTGCCATTGCCCTGGGCGCCGTGGCCATCTACTACTTCATCAGTTACGTGGAGCTCACCATCGCGCTGGGCAACAACGGGCTGCAGCTTTCCCTGAAGAACTCCATCGAGGCGCTGTGGCTCACTTTTGCGTGCCACAGCCTGTTGATCGGCTTGCTCTACCTGCTGGTGGCCTACAAACCGCGCGCGGTGTCGCGCGAGGTGATCGTGCTGCTCGGCCTGATTCAACTGGTGGAAGCCGTGCTGCTGTTTGCCATGTCCGGCTACACCATCTCCTCCGTGGTGCTGGCACTTGCGGCGCTGTTCGTGCTGATCGGAGCCGTGTTGTGGCCGAAAAAGGCGATGCGCGAGGCGCCATCCGCGGTGCCGCAGCCCGCCGCGGGCTCCGTACCGGAGCCCCCGCGGTCCTGACGGATTCAGCTGGCTGCGCGTCGTTCATTGCGCAGCTCGCGCACGATCCGGCCCTTTTCCATCACCAGCACCCGATCACAGCTGGCGATGGTCTCCGGCCTATGGGCCACCACGATGCGGGTCAAGCGCAGCCTGGCAACGGCCTGGCTCACGAGGCGCTCGCCGTGCACATCCAGATGGCTGGTGGCTTCATCCAGGATCAGCAGTTGCGGCCGGCGATACAACGCACGCGCCAGCATCACGCGCTGTCGCTGCCCGCCTGACAACGAATGGCCCATGTCGCCGATCAGGCTCTGGTAGGCCATGGGCATGGCCACGATCTCGTCGTGGACGGCGGCAAGTCGCGCGGCGGCCTCGATACGCAGTGGGTCCTGCTCCGGATCGAAGCAGCTGATGTTCTCCGCGAGGCTGCCGGCGAACAGCCGGTCATCCTGCATGACCGCGCCGGCCATGCTGCGCAGGCGCTGTGGACCGATGCGGTGCAGATCGCGGCCGCCGATGCGAATCACACCGGCATCGGGCTGCAGCAGGCCCAGCAGCAACTTCACCAGCGTGGTCTTGCCGCAGCCGGATGGCCCAACGATCGCCACCGATTCGCCTGGTTCAATGACGAAGCTGCAGTCCTGCAGCAGCCAGGGCTCGTCTGCTCCATGCCGGAAGCACAGCGCTGCAACCTCGATGCGTGATTCCAGGGGAGCGGACTGCTCCGCCGCGTGCGCATCGGCCTCCGGTGCTGTCAGCACGATGTCGGCCAGGCGTTCGGCATGCAGGCGCAACATGCCCAGCTCGATGCAGCGATCGATCAGCGCCGCCATGCGCTGCGCAAACTGGTCCTTGTACGCGAGGTATGCCACCAGCATGCCCACCGAGAAGACATTGCGCATGGCCAGCAATGCGCCGATCCATATCACGGCAATGCGCTCCGCGCCGAACACGAGCTGGCTGGCGGCACTGAAGCCAAGACCCATGCGCGCCAGTCGCACCTCCTGGTTCACGGCATCGACCATCAGGTTTTGATGTGCTGCGCGCCGACGCGCCTCTGCGCCCGCGATCTTCAGGCTCTGCATGCCGCGCAGCGATTCCAGCAGATGCGTCTGCTGCCGCGCTGCCGCCATGAGTTGCCGCTCGCTGCGATCGCGCAGCGGGCGCCAGGCGAGCGCGCGGATGGCCAGGTACAGCACGACTGCCAGCACGGTTACCAGTGCCAGCCGCCAGCTGTAGACCAGCATCAGCGCCAGCGTGACCGTTGCCATCAGCCCATCGATCAGCGCTTCGATCAGGCTGTTCGTCAGCGTCTTCTGGATGGTCTGCACTGAGCCCAGTCGCGAACTGATGTCGCCCAGATGGCGTTTCTCGAAGAAATCCATTGGCAGCCGCAGCAGATGCGCAAACACGTTGCCCAGCCACTGCAGTCCAAGGCGCGCGGAAAGATGCGTGACCGTCCAGCCGCGCAGCGCGCCGATGCCGACCTGCAAGGGCAGGGCCAGGCAGAATCCCACCCCCAGAACCACCAGCAGATCGCGGTCCGCGGAGACCAGTACCTGGTCGAGCACCCATTGCATCAGGAACGGCGCCAGCACGACGCAGCACTGCAGCGCGATCGACAAGGCGAACACCTGCCCCAGCGCCCGCCACAGGCCGGTGATGCGTCCCGTCAGTTGCGCGAGGCCGATCGCCGGCCGCGGCTTGCGCGGCTGGAACTGCGCGGTGGGCGAGAGCTCCAGTGCCACGCCGGTGAAATGCCGCGAGAACTCCGCCATGGAAAGGCGCCGTTCGCCGACGGCCGGATCGAGCACGGTGACCTTGCCGCGACGCGTTCCGGCCAGCACGACGAAATGGTTCAGGTCCCAGTGCAGGATGCAGGGCAGGGCCAGTTTCGGCAGATCCTGCAGCTCCAGCCGCAGTGGGCGC
>CAYWDZ010000172.1:0-6841 GCA_964456255.1 uncultured Steroidobacteraceae bacterium
TGGCCTCGACGCTGCAGGAACATCGCTGGCTGGTGGCGGAGGCCGGTACCGGCACCGGCAAGACCTTTGCGTATCTGATTCCGGCACTGCTCTCCGGTCAGCGCGTGATCATTTCCACCGGCACCCGCACATTGCAGGACCAGTTGTTCCATCGCGACCTGCCCCTGCTCGGCCGCGCACTGGGCCGTGCCGCGACGGTGGCGCTGCTCAAGGGGCGCGCGAACTACCTGTGCCGCGAGCGGTGGCAGCGTCTGCCCAGGGAGTTGCCACTGGACGGTCGCGCGCGTGAAGGGCTCGCCGAGCGTATTGCACTCTGGGCGGAGTCGACCGAGGAGGGGGATCTGGCGGAATTGCCCGAGCTGCCCGACGGACACCCGCTGCGCGAGCGCATCACATCGACGCGCGACAGTTGTACCGGGGCGCGTTGCGCGCAGTTCTCACGCTGCCATGTCTTTGCCGCGCGGCGGCGCGCCGCCGAGGCCGAGATCGTGGTGGTCAATCACCATCTGCTGCTGGCAGACCTGGCACTGAAAGAAGAGGGCTGGGGCGACATCCTGCCGAGCGCCGACGCAGTGATTCTCGATGAGGCGCACCAGCTGCCGGAGCTGGTCGCGCAGTTCTTCGGCCAGCACTTCGGCTCGCGCGGCGTCGATCAGCTGCTGGTGGATCTGCCGGCGCTGCTGCTGGACAGCGGCTTTGATCCGGATCGGCTTGCGCAGTCGGAACAGGCATTGCGCCGCGCGCTGCAGGGAGCACTGCACGCGGCCTCTGCAGCCGGCCCGGCGGGTCAGCGCCTCGCGTGGTCCGATGACCTGCCGGTGTTCGATCGTGCCGCCAGGGAACTGGTGACCATGCTGTGCGATATGGCCGACGCGATTACGGGTCTGGGTGGCGGTGATGCGCTGCTGGTGGCCTCGCAACGGGCCACCAATCTGGCCGGTGAACTGGACGTGCTGCTGGATGCACGGGCTGAAGACGGTGCGCGCCTGATCGTTCCGGGGTCACGGGCATTCTCCTGCCAGCTGCTGCCCTTCGAGGTCGGCGACCGGCTGCGGCAGATCCTGGAAACGCGCGCGCGCAGCTGGGTGTTCACTTCGGCAACACTGGCCGTGGCCGGGGATTTCAGTCATTTCATCGGGCGGCTGGGCCTTGCGGATCGCTGCGACACGCTGGCCATCGAAAGCCCTTTCGATTACGCCAGCCAGGCGTTGCTGTACGCGCCCTCGGGTCTGCCCGACCCGGCCTCACCGCACTACGCGGATGCCGTGGTTGAAACGGCCGCGGAGCTGGTCGATCTGGCCGAAGGCGGTGCGTTCCTGCTGTTCACCAGCCACCGGGCCCTTGAATACAGTGCACGCGCCTTGCGTGATCGCTGGAAGAAGGACGGCGCCGCGGCCTATCGCGTGCTGGTGCAGGGCGAATCGCCGCGTGAACAGTTGCTGCGTGAGTTTCGTGAGCATGGCGATGCGGTCCTGCTGGGAACGGCCAGCTTCTGGGAAGGCGTGGACGTGCCGGGCAGCGCACTGCGCCTGGTGGTGATCGATCGCATCCCCTTCGCCTCGCCCGAGGATCCGCTGATGCGGGCGCGGTTGATGCGCGCGCGCGAGCAGGGTGGCAACCCCTTCAAGGATTTCCAGCTGCCCGAGGCTGCGTTGACGCTCAAGCAGGGCGTGGGTCGCCTGGTGCGCAGCGAACAGGACGAGGGCGTGGTGGCGATTCTCGATCCGCGAATTCTGAGCAAGGGCTACGGCAAACAGCTGCTGGCCGGTCTGCCGCCCATGAAGCGCACACGCGATCTGGCCGAGGTGCGGGCCAAGCTGCAACGCAGCCGCGACAATGGCGCTGCCCTGCGACGCGCCTGAGGATTCCTGTGCAGCAAATCGGCATGCATGAACGGCCGGGCGAGGGCCGGATACTCGCCCTCGACACGGCAAGCGGCCAGTGTTCCGTGGCGCTGCTGGTCGATGGGCAGCTCGTGACTCGCGCCGTGACCACCGCACGCGATCATGCGCAGCTGCTGCTGCCCATGGTGGATGCAGTGCTGGCCGAGGCGGGGCTGACATTGCGCGGACTCCAGGGCATTGCCTTCGGTCGCGGGCCGGGCTCGTTTACCGGTTTGCGGATTGCCGCTGCGGTAACGCAGGGACTGGCCGCCGGCGCGGACTTGCCCGTGCTGCCCATTTCGGATCTGCGGGCACTGGCCGAAGCAGCGCGCCACGCACTTGCCGGGTCTGGCGGCCAATCAGCTCCGGGCTGGCTGCTCGCGTGCATGGATGCGCGCATGGGCGAGTTGTACTGGGGCCTGTTCGAACACAACGGCGACCCGGTGGGCGCGGCCGTGGGCGGCGAACGGCTTTCCTCGCCAGCGGGGCTGCAGCAGGCGCTGTCCGGGTTGCTGCCCGCGGGTGCCGCAATCCAGGCGGCTGCCGGGATGGGCCTGGGGGCTTATCCGGATCTGGCCGCCGCGCTGCAGGTCCCGATTGCACAGTGCCTGGCCCGGGCGGAGCCGCATGCGGCCGAGATCGTGCGGCTGGCCGCGCATGACCTGTCCGCAGGGGCCCGATGGCTTGATCCTGCGGCCGCCCAGCCTGTTTACCTGCGGGATAAAGTGGTTCAGGCCCCGCTGTAAGATGCCTGTAACGTTGTTGTCATGAAATCCTTCGCATGACACGCCAGATCCTCATCGTTGAAGACGAATTGCCCATCCGCGAAATGATTGCCTATGGCCTGCGCCGAGCCGGGTTCGAGGTGCGCGAGGCGGCCGACAGCCGCAGCGCGCGCTCGATGCTGGCCGACCAGCGCCCGGACCTGCTGCTGGTGGACTGGATGCTGCCGGACATGAGCGGCCTGGAACTGACCCGGCTGGTCAAGCGCGAGACCGCGACGCGCGACCTGCCGGTGATCATGCTCACTGCGCGCGCCACCGAAGGCGACAAGATCGCGGGCCTGGACGGGGGCGCCGATGACTACGTCACCAAGCCTTTCTCGCCGCGCGAGTTGCTGTCACGGATCAACGCCGTGCTGCGCCGGTCGCCGGGCTCCAGTGAAGGGGAGCTGGTGGAGATCGGCGGGCTCACCATGGACCGTGCCGGTCACCGGGTTTCGGCCGGTGGGCAGCAGATCGAACTGGGGCCCACGGAATACCGGATGCTGGAATTCTTCATGCAGAACCCGGAGCGGGTGTTCGCGCGGGCGCAGCTGCTGGATCGCATCTGGGGCGGTAACGTCTACATCGAGGAGCGAACGATCGACGTACACATCCGGCGCCTGCGCAAGGCGCTGGAAGCGGTGCAACTCGACGGGCTGATCCAGACCGTGCGCGGCGCGGGCTACCGCTTCTCGACGCGGGCCGACGCCGCGGCATGAAGCTCGCCGCAGCGCTGTGGTTCATTGCGCTGCGTGCAGGTGCGGCCGCCGCTGCGGGCGCGTTGTGTGGCTGGCCCTTCGGATATCCGCTGGCAGGAGTGGCCATTGCGCTGTTCCTGATGCTGGCGTGGAACCTGTTCAACCTGTACCGGCTGCACCGCTGGCTGCGCGACAGCTCGCGCATGAATCCGCCCCGAACTTCGGGAATCTGGGAGGACGTGGTCTCGGGTGTGGTGCGCCTGCACCGGCGCAAGCGCTTTCACAAGCAGCGGCTGCTGGAGGTGTTTCGCGAGCTGCGTCGTTCCAGCGCCGCCATGCCCGATGGAGTCGTGGTGCTCAACGACGCATGGGAAATCGTGTGGTTCAACCGCGCGGCCGGGCGACTGCTGGATCTGCGGCGCGGCGTGGATACGGGTCTGCGCATCACCAACCTGCTGCGCGAACCGGCGATGGCCCGCTACCTGGCCAGTGAGCGTTTCGACGAGCCCCTGGTGATTGCCCGCGGTACCGAGCCGCAGGTCAGCCTGTCGCTGCAGATCGTGCCCTACGGGGGCGAACAGCATCTGCTGCTGGTGCGCGACGTTTCACGCCAGATGGCGCTCGAAACCATGCGCAAGGATTTCGTGGCCAATGCCTCGCATGAGCTGCGCTCGCCGCTGACCGTGGTCAGTGGCTACCTGGAAACCATGCTGTCGGATGAACAGGTGGACCCGGGCCTGCGTGCGCCGCTGGAGGAGATGCAGCGCCAGGCGCGCCGCATGAACGACATCGTGAGCGGGCTGCTGGATCTGTCCAGGTTCGACGCGGCGACCAGGGAAGCCGGCAGTGAGGACCTGGACATTCCGGCGCTGATCGCGGTGCTGCGCAAGGATGTGCTGGCGCGCCCCAGGCATCCTGAAGTGCGCGTCGAACTGGAGAGCGATGCGCATCTGGCCGGCGACCAGGCCGAGATCCTGTCGGCCTTCTCCAATCTGGTGGACAACGCCGTGAAATACACGCCGCACACCGGACTGGTGCGATTGATCTGGCAGGTCAATGCCCGCGGGGAGGCCCGCTTCACGGTGGTCGACACGGGTCCGGGCATTGCGCCGGAACATCTGCCGCGACTCACCGAGCGTTTCTACCGGGTGGATCCTGGCCGCGCCCGCGATGCCGGCGGTACCGGGCTGGGTCTGGCCATCGTCAAGCACGTTCTGCAGCATCACGGCGCCACGCTCGAAATCGACAGCAAGCCTGGTGCAGGCAGCCGCTTCAGCTGTGTCTTCCCGCCGCGACGCGTGCGGCCCGCGCACTCGGGCGCTAAACTCAGCGCCGCGCCGGCCGTCCCGTCGCACTAGGACACCGCCATGGAAACCGCCGATCTCACACACCACATCTCGCGTCGCTACAACGAGGACCTGGAAAAGGTCCGCGCCCGCGTGCTGGCCATGGGCGGGCTGGTGGAGGCCCTGCTGGCCAAGTCGGTCAGTGCATTGGTGGAGGGTGACAGCGCCCTCGGTCAGGAAGTATCGAAGGACGATCTGGCCGTCAACGCGATGGAAGTGACCATTGACGAGGAATGCAGCCGCATCCTCGCCACGCGCGCTCCGGCGGCGGGCGATCTGCGGCTGATCGTGGCCATCATCAAGACCATCACCGACCTGGAGCGCATCGGCGATGAGGGCGAGAAGATCGGCAACATCGCGGCGCGCCTTGCGGCCATGGAGCGGCCCGAGAACAAGTATCGCGAGATCAAGCACATGAGCCGCCTGGTGGCCGAAATGGTGCGCGATGCGCTGGATGCGTTTGCCCGGCTGGATGCCAATGCAGCGGTGCAGGTCGCGCGCCGCGATCGCATGGTCGACGAGGAGTACGAGTCGATCCAGCGCCAGGCGATCACCTTCATGATGGAGGATCCGCGCAGCATCCGTCGGGCGCTGGACGTGATGTGGATCGTGCGTGCGCTGGAGCGGGTCGGTGACCATGCCAAGAACATCTGCGAATACGTGATCTACATGGTGCACGGCAAGGACGTGCGCCATACGCGCATCGAGGATGTGGAGCAGGCCCTGCAGTCCACTTCTGCACGGGGTACCTGAATGATCGGGTTCCTGCGGGAGCGGCGGCGGCTGGTCACCGTGCTGCTGGCACTGGCCTGCTTCCTGCTGTTCGGTTACGCCCTGTACGAGCAGTATCACTCGCAGCTCGAGCCGTGCCCGTTGTGCATCTTTCAGCGCATCGGCGTGGTGAGCCTGGGAGTGACGCTGCTGGTCGCGGCCGCGATTCCGCAGCGCTGGCGCATTCCGGGCAATGTTTCTGCGGTGCTGATCGTGCTGGTGGGTCTGGCGACCATGGGCGTGTCGGCGCGCCACCTGTATATCCAGTCGCAGCCCGCGGGCAGCGTGCCGGCCTGCGGTGCCACGCTCGACTACATGCTTGACGTGTTTCCGCTGACCGACGTTCTGCGCAAGGTGCTGACCGGCTCGGGCGAATGCGCAAAGATCGACTGGACATTCCTCGGGCTGTCGATGCCCGGCTGGGTACTGATCTCGGTGCTGCTGCTGACCACTGCCGGCGTGATTGCCAGCTGGCGCACGAAGCGGACGGTCTGGACCCGGGCCTAGGCCCCCGTCAGGCCTTGCCGCGCAGCAGCCGGCGCAGGGCTTCCAGATACATGCGATGCAGGGCATGGATTTCATCCACGCCCACCGACTCGTTCACCTTGTGGATGCTGGCATTGGTGACGCCCAGTTCCACCACCTGCGCGCCCATCGTGGCGATGAAACGTCCATCCGAAGTACCGCCTCCGGTAGACAGCTGCGGACGAGCGCCGGTGACCGTCTCCACGGCATCACACACGCCTTCCGACAGAGCTCCGGGCGGCGTGTAGAACGGCTCGCCGGACACGTACCAGTCGATGGTGTAGCGCACGCCATGCTTGTCGAGGATGCCCTCGACTGTCCGGCGGATCTTTTCCTGGGTCTGCTCGGTGTTGTAGCGGATGTTGAAGCGCGCCTTGAGTTCCCCGGGGATCACGTTGGGCGCGCCGGTGCCCGCGTTCAGGTTGGAGATCTGGAATGTGGTGGGCTGGAAATGCGCATTGCCCTGGTCCCACACATGCTGGGTCAGTTCAGCCAGGGCCGGAGCCAGCATGTGCACGGGATTCTGCGCCAGCTGCGGATAGGCCACGTGGCCCTGCACACCCTGGACGGTGAGCCGGCCACTGTACGAGCCGCGGCGCCCGATCTTGATGGTGTCTCCGGCGGTCTTCTCACTGGAGGGCTCGCCCACGATGCACCAGTCGATCTTCGTGCCACGGGCCTTGAGCTCTTCGACCACGCGCTTGGTGCCGTCGACGGACGGCCCTTCCTCATCGCTGGTGATCAGGAAGGCGATGGTGCCGGGATGCTGCGGGCGCTCGGCCACGAACGCTTCCACGGCGGTCAGCATGGCGGCCAGGCCGCTCTTCATGTCCGCGGCGCCGCGCCCGTAGAGC
>CAYWDZ010000173.1:0-1970 GCA_964456255.1 uncultured Steroidobacteraceae bacterium
TAGACCTGCAATTTCTCACGCGGCTGAAGGTCCTGCGCGCTGCGTACGGAATAGAGCAAGGCGTCCCAGTACTTGACGCTCGGGTAGTACACAACCAGCGTCTCGAGGGTGGACGTCATCCCTTCGTCGTTGCGCAGCTTCTCGTAGGAAGAGTGCAACATCACGAGGTTCTGCTCGAGCGGCTTCTGGCCGCGCTTGATCTGTTCGTCCACAAGGCTGCGGAAGAAACGCGCCGACTCGGCGTAGTCGCCCTTCTGGTAATAACTCTGTCCGATCGTGGTGAAGACCTGCGGATCGGCATGGCCGCTCCTGGTCAGGCGCAGACCGTACTCGATGGCGGTGTCGTAGTCCTTGGCCTGGAATGCCAGCCCCATGACGGCATTCACGTACGGGGCCGCCTGTGCGGGATTCAGGAACCCGGAGTCAACCAGACCCCGCAGTGACTTGAGCTGCTCTTCCTTGTCGCCGAGCGCGCGGCTGGCGTCGAACAGCAGGTAGTAGGCGTAGTAGGTATCGTCAGGTTTGCGGTTGCTGTTGGCGAGCACCTGCTGGGCCTTGGCGATCACTTCCGCCCACTTCTGGGCCTTCTGGGCGGCCTGCGCTGCCCGGAACGTTTCACGGAACGGCTGGGAAACATTGGGCGTGGGGGCCTGCTGGGCATGCACCGAATCGAGCTGGATCACGCCCAGCGCGAGGGTCAACGCGGCCGCCACGGCGGGAAGGGCTGACTTCGACATATGCAACCTCACCGAAAGCCCACTGGGCTATTCAACTGTCATTGACAGGTATCTACCACAATCTCTCGTGAACGGAGGCTTAATGACTCCGCAAGGTGCTCCAGGGAACCTGGAGCACCGGGAAATCCGCTAGTCGGCGTATTCCGCGACGTTGGTGAAGCCCATGCGCGTCATGTGGTTGCGCTGTGCGGAGGCCATCACGTTGGCAATGACGTCGTACATGGCCAATGCCGACGGCCGCAGCTGAATCTGCGCCTGCGGGTCTTTTGGCGCCTCCTCCTGGAAGTGCGCCTCGAGTTCTGCGATACCGCCGGTCAACGGGACGTTGTTCCACACGATGGTGCCGTCCGGATCGATATCGATATAGATGCTCGGGGGCGGATTCGGTGGAGGGTTCGGATTTGGAGGCGGCAGATCCAGTTTGACCAGATGCATCTGCACCGGCAGCGTCACGATCAGCATTACCAGCAGCACCAGCATCACGTCGATGAGCGGCGTCGTGTTGACGTCGCACATCTCCTCATCGCCATCGCCCTGGGAAACATTCATCGACATCGACATTTACTCCGTGGGGGCAGCCTTGGGCTCGGTGAGGAAGGAGATCTCCATGATGCCCGTCGTCTGGATGGTGTACAGCACGCGCGCCACCTGTTCGTAGCGCGCCCTGCGATCGGCCTTGAGATGGATTTGCGGGGGCTTCTTGCCCTCTGCAACGGCCGCTCTGGTCTTGGCGGACAGCAGGTCAAAGAGAGTCGCGCGATCCTTGACGATGCCGCCGTACAGATAGATGTTGCCTTCCGAGTCGACGGACAACGGGACATCTTCAGGCTTGGTCTGCCCCGGGATGTTCTTCGGCTCCGGCAGCTCCACCTTCACCGACGGCACGATCACCGGAATGGTGATCAGGAAGATGATCAGCATCACCAGCATCACGTCGACGAGCGGCGTGGTGTTGATGGTTGACATCACCTCGTCTTTATCACCGCCAACGCTCATCGACATGACTGAACCCTACCTCTGGAACATGTATTGACTGTGTCGGGGCCGCGCTTACTTCTTGGCCGCCGGCGGTGCCGCACGATGGGCCACGGGAATATCGGGCTTGACGCCGCCGATCAGGTTCGCTTCCAGGTCGCCCGTGAATTCGCGCAGCACGTCCTGAATGGCCTTGTTGCGCTTCAGCAGGATGTTGTAGGCGAACACGGCCGGCACCGCGACCAGCAGTCCCAGGAA
>CAYWDZ010000173.1:2070-6735 GCA_964456255.1 uncultured Steroidobacteraceae bacterium
CTCTCGGCTATGACGCGGAAGTCGTCATCCTTCGGCAGCCTTTCCACTCCCTCACGCGCCGAACCAGCGGCCCAGAAATTCTTTTCGACGTTCTTGACCGAGCGGCCCAGGCGGTACTGGTCCCACAGCTTGGTGAAGGTGATGTACCAGGACACCAGTGACATCAGCAGCAGGACGACCAGAATGGTGTATCCGGCCGGCGTACTGTTGTGGATCAACGCTGAGAAACCGTACGGATTGGCGGCGGTTTCAGCTGCTGCGTTTGCGACTTCTTCCATTTTTTCCTCGACTACAAGCTGGCATCCGTACTGGATGGCGTTGGTTGAACAATATCGATGCGAAACTCAAACAGGACGCGGGGAGGCCTCGACGCCGCCCCGAGCGTACTCAAATCATTGCTCGCCCTTCAGCGAGAACCGGACCGGCACCACGACGCAGCCTGCCTCCACCTTTCCGTCGCGGGTACCCGGACGGACCCGCACGGCCTTGCCATAGCGAACAGCTGCTTCGTCGAGTCGGGAGAACTTTGACGTCTCGTCGACCGTCACTCCGCCTTCAACCGGCTTGCCTTTCAGGTCGTAGCAAACCCTGACCTTGGCCAGACCCTCTTCCCCGAGGTTTCGCGATGCACTGGGGTAGTAATCGGCCGGATCAGGCTTGAAGGCGTAACCGGCCGCGGTCACCTTGCTCGGTGGGGCCGGCGGTGCGGGCGGAGTTGGCGGCGTTGGCGGAACCTTCTGGGTCGTGGTCTCGGCGACGATTGCCGTCGGCGGCGGTTCGGCCATGGGAATATCGACAAGGATCGGTGGCACCTGTACGGGCGGCAATTCGATCTTGACGGTGGGCGGTGGCGGAGGGGGCTCCTCCGGCTTCACTTCGTTGATGATCTCCGCCTTGATTGGCTCGGTGATCGACTGGACAAACCGGGTCGCGAATCCACTCTTGAGCGCCCAGAACAGCAGGATGTGAAAAGCAATGAGAATGACGAGGAACGTGCCGCGACGCGAAAACCAGTTACCGCTCGAATGTGTGTAAACGCCCATGGCTCCCCACTAAATTCTGTTTCGCACGGCCTGCTCTGTGCCGTAGGTCTGCACGAAGCGCCGCAAATTAACCACCTTCGGGCCCGCGCGCAAGTCTCATTGGAACTCTAACCCCGAATCACGATTCGCGCCAACCCGTGCCCCCACATGGGGCAGGCCCAGCGGCGGGGAGGCCTCGCCAGCCCTACCCTGCCAATTACTGCGTTACCGCACCGCGACTGGCGCTCGACACAGTGCGAGCATACTTCGCCAGCACGCCACGCTTGGCAAATGCCCGCGGCGCGCGCCAGTTCTTGCGGCGCCGCTTGACCTCCGCGGCACTGAGAAGCACTTCTATGCACCGCTTGACCGCATCGATGGTTATTACATCGCCATCACGCAGCAGCCCTATCGGGCCACCCAGCGCAGCTTCGGGCGACACATGCCCAACCACGAAACCGTGGCTGCCGCCTGAGAAACGTCCGTCAGTGATCAATGCGACCTTGTCGCCAAGCCCCAGTCCCATGATCGCACCCGTAGGGCTCAGCATTTCCCTCATACCGGGCCCTCCAACCGGACCTTCGCCGCGAATCACCACGACATCCCCGGCCTTTACCTTGCCTGCAAGTATCGCCGCCGTCGCGCGTTCCTCCCCCTCGAAGACTCGCGCGGTACCAGTGAACGCGAGGCCTTCCTTTCCAGTGATCTTCGCCACAGCACCCTCCGGCGCCAGGTTGCCGTGCAGGATGACCAGATGGCTGTCCTTCTTCACGGGCGCCGTAAACGGCTTGATCACCGTCTGGTGCTGCGGATAGTCCGCCACGTTGCGCAGATTCTCGGCGACTGTCTGTCCTGTAACGGTCATGCAATCTCCATGCAGCAGGCCGCGAGCAAGCAATCGTTTCATCAGCGGCTGTATGCCCCCGATGGCGATGAGTTCAGACATCAGATAGCGGCCGCTGGGTCGCACATCGGCCAGGACGGGGACGCGTTTGCCAATGCGCGCGAAATCCGCCAGAGAGAGATTCACTCCTGCTTCATGCGCAATGGCAAGCAGGTGCAGCACGGCGTTGGTCGAACCAGCCAGGGCAATCACCACGGTGATTGCATTTTCAAAGGCCTTCTTCGTCAGGATCTCGCGCGGGGTGATGCCTGCCTTCAGCAACCTGACCACTGCCTCCCCGGCACGATGGCAGTCGCTGAGCTTGCTGTCGCCTACAGCTTCCTGCGCGGAGCTGTTGGGAAGGGATAGTCCCAGGGCTTCGATCGCCGAAGCCATCGTATTGGCCGTGTACATGCCGCCACAGCTGCCTGGTCCCGGGATGGCAGTGCGTTCCACCTCCAGCACTTCGGCATCGCTCACCTTGCCGCTGGCCCGCGCGCCCACGGCCTCGAACACCGAGACGATATCGGTGTGGCCCTTGCCGGGCTGGATGGTGCCGCCATACACGAATACCGCGGGCCGGTTCAGGCGCGCGATGGCCATGGCGCAACCCGGGATGTTCTTGTCACAACCGCCGATGGCGACCAGCCCATCGAACCCTTCGGCGCCCACAACCGTCTCGATGGAGTCCGCAATCACTTCGCGCGAAACCAGCGAGTAGCGCATGCCCGGCGAGCCCATCGAGATGCCGTCCGACACGGTGATGGTATTGAACAGCACGCCCTTGCCACCTGCGGCATCGGCACCGCCGACTGCCTCGAGCGCCAGCTGATTGATGTGCATGTTGCAGGGCGTGAGATTCGCCCAGGTCGAGGCGACGCCTACCTGTGGGCGCGCGAAGTCCTCGTCCCCGAAGCCCACGGCCCGCAGCATGGCACGCGCAGGCGCGTTCTTGAGGCCGTCCACCACCAGACTTGAATGCTGACGAGGGTCAAATGGTTTGCGTTTGGACTTCATGCGCGTGCCGATCCTGTTCTGTTGCGTTGCATCCGATTGAAGCCGATGGCGCCGGCCAGGGCCATCCCCAGAGGCAGCAGCAAGGCGAGCCTGCCTGCCCCGGGGGCCCGCCGTTCCAGCAGCGTATAAGCAATGGCGCCGAGCGGCGGGGCAATCAGCCCACGCATTCCGGTCAGCGTCACGTTGACCCCCATATATTGCTGCACCTTGCCCAGCGATGCGAAATCGTTGTGACCAAGGTTCCAGCCAAGATTTGCGCCGGCGGTTGCCAGGCCAAACAGCACTGCCGCGCACCACAGCATCCAGTGCTGGCCGGCATACACGGCGACGATCATGACGGCCATGCCGGCGACGGTTGCCCAGCATTGCCGGGCTCGGAATGCGATCACGTGGCTCGAATCGAACATGCGGGCCCACATTGGCGTGAAAACCGGCATGCACAGCAACGGCACGATCGTCAGGATGGCGACCTGCTGCGCAGCCGACAGCTGCAGCTGGTCGGCAAATATGATCACCAGCTGGCCCCAGATCATCAGATTGCCGGCGCCGTACAGGGCCATGCAGGTCATGAAGCGGCGGTACTCGGGATCATGGGCCAGGATCTCGCGCATGATGCGCAGGCTGAACACCTGCGTGCTGCCGGTCTCGGTGAGTTCGGCCCGGCGCAGACGAAAGGACTGCCGCACGCGCACGCGCCGCGCGAGCCACGCGCCCGCCAGGCCGGCAACACCGGCAGCCACATAGAGCTGGGGAGCACGTTCCGGACTTGCCTCGAGCACGAACCCGGCCAGTGCCGCGGTTCCTGCCATACCCAGTGCGGTCACGATCACGATGCGTCCGGTAATGCGCGCCAGACTGCTGCGCGGATAGTTCGCGCTCCAGACCGCGGCGCGCACCGTCAGCACCCCGGACCAGATGATGCGGGCCACCAGCACCGCAATCACCGCGAGGGCAAGGCCACTGGAAGCCCGGGGCAGGAACCCCAATGCGCCTACCGTGAATCCGAACAAGGCCAGCAACAGCACCAGCAGACCGACGCGCTCGCGCCCGTGTGCCAGGTTCGCCCACAGGAAGCTGGTCATGTTGGCCAGCGCCGGCGAACCGCTCACGAATGCAACTGCCAGGTTCAATGTCTCCCGCGGTACCGCGCTGGCAAATCCCCGTTTGATCAGCACTGCAGCGGTTGCGCCCTCCACCAGGCCCAGCGTGCAGCCCGCCAGGGCCCACGGCAGAAGCTCACGCCGATACAGCGCGACAGCCAGTTGACTGGGGTCCCGGGGATTCATTCAGATGGCGCGCAGGCCTCATCCATAGCGCTTGCGCAGAAGTGCGGCGACCGCACGTATTCCCTGGGCCTCGGCGCCCTGGGGCCTGCCCGGTCGCTCACGCTGGTTCCAGCCGTAGATGTCCAGATGAACCCAGCGCTCGGGGGATACGACGAAGCGGCGCAGGAACAAGGCTGCCGTGATGGACCCTGCCATGCCCCCCGCCGGCGCATGGTTCAGGTCGGCGATGCGGCTGGTCAGGTCTTCGTCGTAGGGATCCCAAAGCGGCATGGGCCACAGCGGATCCGCCAGCCGCAGCCCCTCCTGCTGCAATTGCGCCAGCAGCTGCGGGTCTGCGCTGTAGATCGGGGGCAGCTCCGGACCAAGGGCAACCCGAGCCGCACCGGTCAGGGTGGCGAAGTCGATGATCAGGTCCGGCTGATCCTCGGCCGCCAATGCCAGTGCATCGGCCAGCACC
>CAYWDZ010000174.1:0-6694 GCA_964456255.1 uncultured Steroidobacteraceae bacterium
GATGACCTGACCACGCAAGGGGCCAGTGAACCCTATCGCATGTTCACCAGTCGGGCCGAGTACCGCCTGCTGCTGCGCGAAGACAACGCCGATGCGCGGCTCACACCGCTGGGTCGCACACTGGGTCTGGTCGATGAAGAGCGCTGGCGCTTCTTCAACGAGAAGCAGGCAGCGGTGGAACATGAACTGGCGCGGCTGGGTCGCGGCTTCGAACTGCTGCGCCGGCCCGAGGTTGACTACCGGGCGCTGCTCGCGCGCCTGGATTTGCCGCTGGCCCAGGTAGCCGACGAGCGCATCGCCGAGCAGCTCGAACTGGAACTCACCGTGCGGGCCCGCTATGCGGGCTACATCGAGCGGCAGCACGCCGAGATTGAAAGAACCCGCGGCCATGAGTCGGCGCCGCTGCCGGGCGATCTGGACTACGGCAACGTCAAGGGACTTTCCAATGAGGCGCGCCAGCGCCTTGCCGAAGTGCGGCCGCTGACGCTGGGCCAGGCCTCGCGCGTGCCGGGCGTGACACCTGCGGCCATCTCGCTGCTGCTGATCCACATGAAGCGTGCTCGCGCCTGAGGAGGGACCATGAGCTACTCCGAAGAATCCGGACCCAACATCAAGGTGCGCCGCTTCGTGATCGCAGCGCTCGTGCTGGTGCTGCTGGTCGGTGCCGTGTGGTGGTGGCTGGATCGCCCCAAGGATTCCCAGCCCGCGACGGTGGCGAACGCGGCTGAGCCATCCGCAACACCGGCTGCGGCCGATCCCGACGCCATCCAGCATCCGCTGGAACCCGATCCCGGAGCCGCGGCGGATGCGCCAGATGCAACACCGGTGGACCCGGACACACTGGCTGCCGCAACGCTGCGTGAAGTCTTCGACGGCAAGCTCTCCGACTGGCTGATACCCGACAAGCTGATGCGGCGCCTGGTTGCAACGGTGGACAACCTCACGCACAACGGGCGCGTGGAGCCGCTGCGGCCGCTGCGCCCACCATCCACTCCATTTGCCGTGGAGCGCCAGACGCTGGATGCCGCCGTTGGTGCCGAGCGCATCACCATCTCGCCGGCCAATGCCAGGCGCTATGACGGCATTGTCGGCCTGCTTGCCGGCATGGATACGGCCAGGGCAGTGGCCGCCTATCGCCGCATCTATCCGCAATTGCAGCAGGCCTACGAGGATCTGGGCTATCCGGGCCGCTACTTCAATGATCGCGTCGTGGCAGTCATTGATCATTTGCTGGCGACGCCCGAGCCGCAGGGCCCAATTCTGCTCGAACAGCCCAAAGTGCTGTATCGTTTCGCCGACGCGGACCTGGAGTCGCGTTCCGCAGGCCAGAAGCTGCTGCTGCGGATCGGGGTGGATCACGAACGGACCGTCAAGAGCAAGCTCAGGGAGATTCGTGCCCTGATTGCCGGCAAGGAGTAAGCAATGGGTTTGGTAGGAACACTTGGTATCGCCATCGCGGTGGTGATCATCATCATCCTGATGCGTGCCGTGGTCACGGTGCGGCAGGGCTACGACTACACGCTGGAGCGCTTTGGCAAGTACAAGCGCACCCTGCAGCCGGGGCTGCACTTCATCGATCCGCTGTTCGAGTCGGTTGGTCGCAAGATCAACAAGATGGAACAGGTGCTCGATGTGCCGCGCCAGGAAGTCATCAGCAAGGACAACGCCATGCTGGGCGTCGACGCGGTGGTGTTCTTCCAGGTGCTGGATGCAGCCAAGGCCGCCTACGAGGTGGACAACCTGCGCTATGCCGTCACCAACCTGACCATGACCAACATCCGCACCGTGGTCGGTTCGATGGATCTGGACGAGACCCTCTCCAAGCGCGAGGAGATCAACCAGCGCCTGCTGCATGTGGTGGACGATGCGACCTCGCCGTGGGGCATCAAGGTCACGCGTATCGAGATCAAGGACATCCAGCCGCCGGGAGACCTGATCGATTCCATGGCGCGGCAGATGAAGGCCGAGCGCGACAAGCGCGCCAACATCCTCGAGGCCGAAGGCTTCCGCCAGGCGGCCATCCTGAAGGCCGAAGGCGAGAAGCAGTCCGTGATGCTGAACGCCGAAGGACGCAAGGAGGCTGCATTCCGCGATGCCGAGGCGCGTGAGCGTTCCGCCGAGGCCGAGGCCCGCGCGACCGCGATGGTGTCCAAGGCGATTTCCGAGGGCAACACCAGCGCGCTGAACTACTTCGTGGCGTTGAAGTACGTCGAGTCGCTGAAGGCTTTCGCGGCTTCGACCAACCAGAAGACCTTCTTCTTGCCCGTCGAGGCTTCCAGCCTCATCGCTTCGGTGGGCGGCATTGCCGAGTTGGCGAAGGACGCCATGCAACATCAGGCATCACAGCGCGGCTCGGCGCCGCGCTGAACCGGAGAACAGTCATGCTGAATTCCCTGCAGAATCTGGCGTGGTGGCACTGGTGGATCGTGGCGGCGGTGCTGGCCGCCATCGAAACCTTCGTGCCGGGCGTGGTGGCGATCTGGTTCGCGTTCGCGGCACTGGTGGTCGGCGCATTGCTGCTGCTCATTCCCGGTGTGCCGTGGCCATTGCAGTTCGTGCTGTTCGGCGTACTGGGCGTGGTGGCGCTGGTGCTGTGGCTCCGGTTCCGCCCGACCTCCAGGGGCGACACCTCCGACCAGCCGGTGCTGAACCAGCGCGGAGTGCATTACATCGGCGAGACCTACACGCTGGCTGAGCCCATTGTTTCCGGCACTGGCAAGGTGCGGATCGGCGATACGGTGTGGCTTGCTCGCGGCGGTGACGCACCGCTGGGCGCGCGCGTGCGCGTGATCGGTGTCGATGGCGCCGTATTGAAGGTGGAGCCAGCCTGAACGCATAGCGCACGGCATCCGCACAACAGGAGGGGGCATGACACTGTTGACGCAACTGCTGGACTTGAAGGGTCGCGCTGTTCACTCCGTTGCGCCTGATGCCCCGGTGCTCGAGGCCATACGCACCATGGCTGAAAAGCACGTCGGCGCATTGCTGGTGCTGGAAGGCGGTCGGCTGGTCGGCATCGTTTCCGAGCGCGACTACGCGCGCAAGGTGGTGCTCAAGGGGCGTTCATCCACCAACACCCCGGTGCGCGACATCATGAGTGCGCCGGTGCTGACCATCGGGCCGGAGGGCACGGTGGACGATGCCATGCGGCTGATGACCGATCACCGCATCCGCCATCTGCCGGTGGTACGCGAATCAACCGTGCTGGGCGTGGTCTCGATCGGGGATCTGGTGAAGTCGGTGATCGAGGAGCAGCGCCACACCATCGAGGATCTGCGCAGCTACATTCACGGCTAGGCGGGCTCGCCTACTTGCGCCAGAAGCTGCGCGTGAACAGGATCAGGAAGGTGAAGATCTCGATGCGGCCGAGCAGCATGGCCAGCACGCAGACCCAGGTCTGGAAGTCGCTCAGCGACCCATAGTTGGTGGCCGGGCCCACGGAACCCAGGCCGGGACCCGCATTGTTGATGGAAGCGATCGTGGCGGTGAACGCGCTGATGAAATCCATCCCGCTGGCCAGCAGCGTGAAGGTCAGCAGCAGCACGGACATGAAGTACACGAACACGAAGGCCAGGACCGAGTAGATCACCCGGTTCGGGATGACCTGCCCGGCGATCTTCAGCGGCGCTACCGCCGCCGGATGCACCAGCACGAACATCTCGCGGAAGGCCTGCTTGATCATGATCAGCGCGCGGAACAGCTTGATGCCGCCGCCGGTGGATCCGGTGTTGGCGATCACGCAGGACAGGAACAGCATCCACATGGGCGCGAAGATCGGCCACTGCGCATAGTCCTGCGTCATGAAGCCTGAAGTGGTGGCCAGTGCCGTCACGTTGAAGGCTGCGTGGCGCAACGTGGTGATGAGGTCGGGGTAGATGCCGGGCAGCCACAAGGCCAGCGTCACGGCAGCAATGCTGGCGCCCAGCCACACGAAAACCCAGCGTGCCTCCGGGTCGCGCTTGTAGGCGCTGAACTCGCCCCGGCGCAGCGCCATGAAATGCGTGCTGAAGTTGATCGACGCCAGCAGCATGAACACGATCATCACGAACTCGATCACCGGCGAATTGAACCAGCCGATGCTGGCGTCGTGGGTCGAGAAGCCGCCCAGCGACATCACCGAAAAGCCATGGCAGATCGCATCGAACAACGACATGCCGGCGCCCCACAGCGCCAGGACGCAGGCCACCGAGATGCCGGCATAGGCCATCCACAGGGCCTTGGCCGTTTCGGTGATGCGCGGCGTGAGCTTGGCGTCCTTGACCGGACCGGGCGCCTCCGCGCGGTACATCTGCATGCCACCGACGCCCAGCAGCGGCAGCACCGCCACCGCCAGCACGATGATGCCCATGCCACCCAGCCAGTGCAGCGCACAGCGCCACATGTTCACCGCATGCGGCAGCTGATCCAGCCCGGCGACGACAGTTGAACCGGTGGTCGAGAGCCCGGACATGCTCTCGAAGAACGCATCGGTGAAGGAGAGATTCGGCGCCCCGATCATCAGCGGCACCGCGGCGTCGGCCGCCACCATGATCCACGACAGGCTCACCAGCAGGTAGCCGTCGCGCGGTTTCAGCTCGGCCCGGTGGCGTCGCGTGACCAGCAGCAACCCCGCGCCGACAGCGACCGTGGCGCCCGCGCATTGCAGGAATGCCCACAGCTCGTCCATCTCGCCATAGACCGCTGCGGTAGTGATGGGCAGCAGGTAGTACGCCGCGAACATGAACAGCAGCGTGCCCAGCACATTGACGATCGCCAGCAGCGAGCGCATCAGCCGGAGTGAAACAGCTTCTGCACGGGCTCGACCTGGCGGCGGTCGGCCAGGAACACGATGACGTGATCTTCGGTCTCGATCATCGTGTCGTGGTGGGCAATCAGCACCTTCTCGCCACGCACCAGCGCGACGATCGCGGCGCCATTGGGCATGTCGATCTCGCCGATGCGCCGCCCGATCACGCGCGAACGATCCTGGGTACCGTGCACCACCGTTTCCAGTGCCTCGGCCGAATCGCGCCGCAGGGAATGCACGCGCACCACATCACCCTTGCGCACCCGTGCCAGCAGCGAACCGATGGTGACGGTGGGCGGGGAAACCGCGATGTCGATGCTGCGGTTGTCCATCAGTTCGCCATAGGAAGGGCGGTTGATGATGGCCAGCACCTTGCGGGCACCGAGCCGCTTGGCCAGCATTGCCGACAGCACGTTGGCTTCTTCCGAATTGGTGACCGCGGCGAACACGTCGGTGTCGTCGACGTTCTCCTCGATCAGCAGCTCCTCGTCCTGGGCGTCGCCGCCGAGCACGATGGTGTTTTCCAGGCGCTCGGACACGCGGCGCGCGCGCTCCGGATTGCGCTCGATGAGCTTCACCTGCATGTCTTTCTCGAGCAGCCGCGCGAGGCGGAAGCCGATGTGGCCGCCGCCGGCAATGATGACCTTGCGCACCTTGCCTTCCGCGCGCGTGATCTCGTTCATCATGCGCTGGATGTGATCGCGCGCGGCCACGAAGAAGATCTCGTCGTTCTCCTGCACCACCGTCTCGCCTTCCGGTGGCACGAAGCGCCCGTCGCGGTAGATCGCCGCGATGCGTGCGTCGGCATTGGGCATGTGGTCCTTCAAGGTACGCAGCTGCTGGCCAACCAGCAGCCCGCCGCGGCGCGCGAGCATGCCCACCAGCCGCACCCGGCCATCGGCGAAGTCCACCACCTGCAGGGCGCCGGGATTGCGGATCAGCCGCTCGATGTACTCGGTCACCAGCTGTTCGGGGTTGATCCACACGTCCACCGCCAGCATGCCGGCGGTGAACAGACGATCATGGGTCGTGTACTCCCCGGCGCGGATGCGCGCGATCTTGGTCGGCGTGCGGTACAGCGCATTCGCGATCTCGCAGGCGATCATGTTCACTTCATCGGAGCTGGTGAGCGCCACCAGCAGGTCGGTGTCGGCAATGCCGGCCGCTGCCAGCACCGAGGGAAAGGAGGCATTGCCCGCCACGGTGCGCACATCGATGCGGCTCTGCAGTTCGCGCAGCACTTCCTCGTTGTTGTCGACCACCGTGACTTCATTGGCCGGTTCGCGCGCCAGGCTCTGCGCGGCGGTACGGCCCACTTGTCCGGCACCGAGTATCAGTACTTTCATCGCACTACTTCCAGGTTGGCGTACGAGAGCATGAGCCACTTTGCGCCCTGATGCTCGAAGTTCACCTGCACGCGGGCCTGCGCGCCCTGACCCTCCAGGTTCAGGATCACGCCGTCGCCGAAGCGGCCGTGCCGCACGCGTGCGCCCAGCTTGATGCCGGGAGCGGCCGGCTCTTCGCGCGGTGCGCGAAAATTTCCGGCCGGAGCCGCGGGCCGGAAGGCGCCGCCGAGCGGCCGGGAGACCTGGATGCGCGGGCGCACTTCCTCGATCAGTTCTTCCGGTATCTCGCTGATGAAGCGCGACGGGGTGCCGAAGCTGTCCATGCCGTGCAGGCGGCGCTGTTCGGCGTAGCTGACGTACAGCTGTTTCATCGCGCGCGTGATGCCCACGTAGCACAGCCGGCGTTCCTCTTCCAGGCCGTCGAGGTCGTCGATGGAACGCTGGTGCGGGAACAGACCGTCTTCCATGCCGGCCAGGAACACGATCGGGAATTCCAGGCCCTTGGCGGTGTGCAGCGTCATCATCTGCACGCAGTCTTCCCATTCCTCGGCCTGGCCCTCGC
>CAYWDZ010000175.1:0-6670 GCA_964456255.1 uncultured Steroidobacteraceae bacterium
GGCGCGCTTCTATTTCATCCCCCGTGCGTACCTCGGCTGCATCCTGCAGCACGCTGCCGTCCGCACGCGTGACGATGGCATAGCCGCGCTCCAGCGTGGCCAGCGGGCTGATGGCATCGAGGCTGCGCTGCGCCAGCTGCAGTCGCTGCCCGGCGCGAGTGAAGCGTTTTTCCCACGCACGGCGCAATCTCAGATCCAGCTCGTCGAGCCGCTGCGTCTGCTGCTGCAGCCGTGCGCCGGGATGCGCGCGGGTGAGGCGCTGCGCCAGCACCTGGAACCGTTCATTGGTGCGTGCCAGCCATTGCGTGGCGAGTTGGCGCAGCCTTGCCTCGATGCCGGCAAGACCGTTGAGCAGCGTGCGACGGTCCGGTACCACCAGTTCCGCCGCACCGGAAGGTGTGGGTGCGCGCACGTCGGCGGCAAAGTCCGCAATGGTGAAATCGATCTCGTGGCCAATGCCGGTGACCACCGGTATGGCCGAGCGGCGGATCGCGTGCGCCACACGCTCGTCATTGAAGCACCACAGGTCTTCGATCGACCCGCCTCCGCGTGCCAGGATGATCACATCGCAATCCCCGCGCCGCGAGGCTGTATCGAGCGCGGCGATGATCGATTCGGTGGCGGCCGCGCCCTGCACCGGCGTCGGGATCACCAGCACCGCGGCCGGTGGAAAGCGCCGCGCCAGGATGTGCAGCACATCGCGCACGGCCGCGCCGGTGGGCGAAGTGACCACTGCGATGCGCTTGGGCATGGCCGGCAACGGGCGCTTCAGTGCCTCATCGAACACTCCTGCAGCGGCGAGCCTGGCCTTCAGGCGTTCGAACTCGCGCCGCAACGCGCCTTCGCCGGCGTCTTCCATCACTTCGGCGATCAACTGGTAGTCGCCACGCGGTTCGTAAAGGCTCACGCGCCCGCGCAGCAGAATCTGCTGGCCATCCTTCGGCCGGAAGCCCACGCGCCCGTTGGCGCTGCGGAACATCGCGCAGCGGATCTGCGCTTCGCGATCCTTCAGCGTGAAGTACCAGTGGCCGGAGGAGGGCGACGCGAAATTGGAAATCTCGCCCTCGACCCACAATGGCGGCAGGCCGGCCTCGAGGATCTGGCGCGCTTCGGCATTGAGGCGGCCGACGGTGTAGATGTCGCGTTCGGGCTTGGCGTTCATCGCTATGGCCGGGCCAGCAGGGTGACCGATTCCGTGGCCGGATCGTACAGGATGCGCGCCTCGCCGCGTTCCAGTGCCGCAAGCAGCTGCGCCACCTTCTGTTCATGCGTGAATTCGCGGGCGCCATAGTCGGTGCCCTCGCGCAGCACGAAGGCCTCCACCACGCCACGCAGCGCGGCAGGGGAGATCTCCCTCCAGGGTACTTCCACCGGGTCGCTCGATTCGGGCAGGTCTTCGGTCGGGTCCATGTGCGCT
Source organism: uncultured Steroidobacteraceae bacterium (assembly GCA_964456255.1). Lineage (GTDB taxonomy): Bacteria > Pseudomonadota > Gammaproteobacteria > Steroidobacterales > Steroidobacteraceae > ZC4RG30. The sequence continues at coordinate 1,418 of CAYWDZ010000175.1, forward strand.
ACGTTACCTGTGCCAAGCTTCCCTGCGGTAGAGTCGTCACAGCACAGGGATGTTGATGGGGAGGGGGCCTGATGCACGGCACGTTTCGCAAGCTCATGGTGCTGGTGTTGGTCTCCGCGGCGCGAGCCCAGGGCGCCGAAGTTCCCGATGCACTGCGCGGCTGGCAGGACTGGGTCCTGCATGGCGAGGAATTCCGCACCTGCCCATGGCTGGCTACCCGCGGGTCCGCCAGCCAGAGCGCCTATCGGTGCGCATGGCCGGGAGTTCTGTCGCTGGATCTGAATCCGCGTGGCGGCAACTTCGAACAGCGCTGGGAGGTCTACACCGAAACCTGGGTGGTACTGCCGGGCAGCGCCGAATACTGGCCGCGTGAAGTGCGCATCGATGGCAATGCGGCAGCGGTGGTGATGCGCGAGGGCCGGCCGCAGCTGTTGCTCGGCAGGGGCACTCACCAGGTGGTCGGGCGCTTTGCCTGGACTGTGCGGCCCGAGGCACTGCCGGTGTCACGCACTACTGCCATGGTTCAGCTCACGCTGGATGGCAGGGCAGTGTCGCAACCCGAGCGCCCCAACGGCGATGTGTGGCTGGGCCAGCGGCGCAGCGCGGTGGAGCGCGACCGGCTGGACGTGACCGTCTACCGCCTGCTGACGGATGACATCCCGGCTCGCCTCGAGACACAGCTGCATCTGTACGTTTCGGGCGCCGGCCGCGAAGTGTTGCTTGGTCCAGTACTGCCCGCAGGCTTCGTGGCCATGGCTCTCGAGGGCGATCTGCCCGCGCGCATGGAACCGGATGGACGGCTGCGCGTGCAACTGCGTCCGGGCCAGCACGAGTTCTCGCTGCAGGCACGGGGCGCCACCGTTGCCGGCACCATCACGCGGCCCGCGGCCGCGGAGCCCTGGCCTGCGGATGAGGTGTGGAGCTTCCAGGCCATCGACCGCCTGCGCGTGGCTGCGGTGGAGGACGCGGAGTCCATCGATCCGTCGCAATCCGCGGTGCCCTCCGACTGGGCGGAATATCCGGCGTTTCACCTCGCGGCCGCTGGGTCGCTCAATGTCGTGGAACGCAGCCGCGCACTGGTGAACCAGGATGACAACCAGCTCAGCCTGGATCGCGAACTCTGGCTCGACTTCAGCCACGGCGGCTTCACGGCCAGGGACCAGGTCGCAGGCACGCTGAAACGCGACTGGCGGCTGGACATGGCGCGTCCGTTCACGCTCGAGAGTGCCCGCATCGACGAGCGCAACCTGCTGGTGACCGAAAGCGACAATGGTTCCGGCGTGGAGCTGCGTCCGCGTGAACTGGATTTGTCGGCGGTCTCGCGCATCGAAGGATCGCGTGCACGCCAGCCGGCCACGGGCTGGTCCACACGGTTCGACAGCGTCAGTGGTGTGGTGCATCTGCCGCCCGGCCATCGCCTGCTCGGCGTGCTCGGCGCGGACAAGGTGCCGGCATCGTGGGTGTCGCGCTGGGGCCTGTGGAGCCTGTTCGGCGTGCTGGTGCTCGTGGTCCTGACGCATTGGGTGGCAGGCCGCCTCGCAGCCATCGTCGCAGCCATCGCGCTGATCCTGATGTATCAGGAGTTTCCCGCGCTGATCTGGCTGTGGGCCAATCTGCTGGCCGCCATCGCGCTGGTGCGCGCGGTGCCGGAAGGGCGGTTGCGGCGCTACACCCTGGGCTATCGTCTGGTGAGCTTCCTGGCGCTGGCACTGGTGCTGCTGCCCATGCTGGTCGGGCAACTGAAACTCGCGCTGTATCCGTCGCTGGCGGTGAACGAAGCGCGGGCATCGGATCTGTATGCCGCCCGTTTCGCCAGTGCTGATGAGGTCGTGGGGGAGCCCGTGCCGCTCAAGATGGAGTCACCACCTCCATCCGCGCCCGCCGTCAGCATGCCCTCACCACGCGGGGGAGCGGCAGACGCAGTCGATGAACTCGGGCTGCAGGAAGTGCAGGTCACCGGCTCGCGCATCCTCAGCGTCACCGACCGCTACGCCGAGGGCACGCTGCTTCAGGCCGGGCCCGGCGTGCCGAACTGGCAGTACAACACCTGGCAGTACGGCTGGTCGGGTCCGGTCGAGGCGACGCAGTCCGTGCGTTTTGTCTACATCGGGCCCGCGCTGCTCGGGCTGTGGCGCATTGTCGGCGTGCTGGCGAGCCTGCTGCTTGCGTTGCTGCTGGCGCGCACCAGCTGGGGGTTTGCGCTCAAGTTGCCGGGACTGCGCGCCGCGGGGTCGGTCGCAGCACTGATGCTGCTGGTCGGGGCGCCCATTCCGCACGCACGTGCGCAGGGTCTGCCCACGCCCGAGATGCTCAGCGAACTCAAGACGCGGCTCACCGAAGCGCCGAAGTGCAACCCCAGCTGCGCCGATATCGCATTGGCCGAGGTGCGCGCCGACGGCGGACGCCTGACCATCGTGCTCAATGTCAGCGTGCTGGCGAAGGTGGCGGTGGCCCTGCCGCATGCCGGTGATCGCTGGCAGCTGGACAGCGTGGAGGTGGATGGCCGCTCCGCGCCATTTGCACTGCGCGAGCCGGATGAAAGCCTGTGGCTGCCGCTGACGCCGGGCGCGCATCGTGTGCAGCTCTCCGGGCGGTTGGCCAATGCCGAGACCGTGCAGGTGAACTTTCCGCAGTTGCCGCGTGCGATCAGTGCGAGCGCCAGCGGCTGGGATGTGTCTGGCATCAGCAACGGCCACCTGCTGGCCGGTTCGCTGGAACTGATCCGCCGTCTCCGGGTCGGCAGTGCGGCCGCCGAGCTTGCGCCCAGCGAGTTCGCGCCCTATGTGCAGGTGATCCGTCGCTTCGGGCTCGATCTGGACTGGAACATTTCCACGCAGGTGCAGCGGCTGGCGCCGCGTGCCGCACCGCTGCAGGTCGAAGTACCGCTGGTTACCGGCGAGTCGGTGCTCAGCGATGACGCCGAGGTGCTCGATGGCAACCGCGTGGTGGTGGGCCTGGCGCGCGGCGAGGCGCAGCGTGGCTGGCGCTCGCGGCTCGAGCGCAGCGACACCATCGAGCTGACGCTGCCGGCGGATGCCGGCCGCAGCGAGCAGTGGGTGTTCGCGGTGAACCCGCAGTGGCACGTCGAATTCGAGGGCCTGCCCGCCTCGCTGCCCCAATACGACACCTACATGTGGGAGTGGCAGTTCATCCCGCGTGCCGGTGAGACACTGACCGTGCATGTCACGCGTCCCGCACCCGCGGCCGGGCGCACGCTGGCCATCGATTCGGTGCAGCACACCACCACCTTCGGCAAGCGCGCCATGACTGGCAAACTCGACCTGAAGTACCGCAGCACGCAAGGCGGCCGGCAGGTGATCAAATTGCCCGAAGCGCTGCGCGTGACGCAGGTGCAGGTGGACGGCAATGCCGTGCCACTGCGACCGGATGGCGGTGAGCTGCCGCTCTCGCTGCTGGTCGGCGACCACGAGGTCAGCGTCGAATGGACGGCGCCCCGGGGCGCGGGCCTCATCGCGCGGCCGGACCTGATCGACCTCGGCATGCCGGCCAGCAATGTCAGCACCAGCATCTCGCTGCCGGAAGACCGCTGGTCGCTGGTGATGCTGGGGCAGGGCGCCGGCACCGTGGTGCTCTACTGGGGCGAGCTGGCGATCTTCGCGCTGGTGGCATTGCTCCTGTCGCTGTGGTCACGTTCGCCGCTGCCGTTCCGCGACTGGCTGTTGCTGGGGCTCGGGCTCTCCACGCTGTCGTGGCCCGTGTTCGCGGTCGTGGCGCTGTGGTTGCTGGTGATGCGCTGGCGTCAGGACTGGCAGCACGACTCGCTGGTGTACTGGCGCTTCGACATCGCGCAGTGCGTGCTGGCCGCGGTCACGGTGATCGCGGTGACCAGCCTGGTGTTCTCCGGCGTGCGCTATGGCCTGCTCGCGCACCCCGACATGGGCGTCAGCGGGCCCGTCCCGGATGACGGCGCATTCGGTTGGTTCCTGGACCGCACCGATGGCGCACTGCCGCGGCCGACTGTGCTGAGCGTGCCGATCTGGGTGTTCCGGTTGTTGATGTTCGTCTGGGCGGCCTGGGTCGCTCTCGCGCTGCGGCGCTGGCTGCGCGCGGCGTGGCAGGCATGGACTGCGGGCGGATTCTGGCGGGGCAAGGTCGTTGTGGTGAAGCAGTAACGGTTCCCGGGGGTTTACCACCCCCGGAATGCTCATATAGAATTCGCCATGGAAATCCTCGAAGAAGCACTGACATTCGACGACGTCCTGCTGGTTCCCGCAGCCTCCGACGTCCTCCCCAAAGAAATCGACCTTGGCACGCAGCTCACGAAGAGCGTGCGCCTCGGATTGCCCATCATCTCCTCGGCCATGGATACGGTCACCGAGGCGCGCCTGGCCATCACCATGGCGCAGGAAGGCGGCATGGGCATCATCCACAAGAACATGACCATCGAGCTGCAGGCTCGCGAGGTCGCCAAGGTCAAGAAGCACGAGGCAGGTGTCATCCGCGACCCGATCTCGGTGTCGCCGGAGATGACCATCCGCCAGGTGCTCGACCTGACCCGCTCGCATGGCATTTCCGGTGTGCCGGTGGTCAAGGGCAAGCAGCCCGTGGGCATCGTCACGCACCGTGACCTGCGCTTCGAGACGCAGCTGGATGCACCGGTCTCGGCGGTGATGACCCCGCAGGAGCAGCTGGTCACCGTGCAGGAGGGCGCATCCAAGGAAGAAGTGCTGGCGCTGCTGCACAAGCACCGCATCGAGAAGGTGCTGGTGGTCAACGGCAAGTCCGAGCTCACCGGCCTCATCACGGTCAAGGACATCCAGAAGGCCAAGGATTTCCCGCGCGCCAGCAAGGACGAGAACGGCCAGCTGCGCGTCGGCGCGGCGGTGGGCACCACGCCCGACACGCTGGATCGCGTCGCGGCGCTTGCCGAGGCGGATGTGGATGTGATCGTGGTCGACACCGCGCATGGTCATACGCGCTGGGTGCTCGACACCGTCACCGCCATCAAGAAGAAATGGCCCGAGATCCAGGTGATCGGCGGCAACATCGTCACCGCCGAAGCGGCCAAGGATCTGGTCGTCGCTGGCGCAGACGCCGTGAAGGTCGGCATTGGTCCCGGCTCCATCTGCACCACGCGTATTGTTGCGGGCGTTGGCGTGCCGCAGATCAGTGCAGTGGCCACGGTGGCGAAGGCCCTGAAAGGCAGCGGCGTCTCGTTGATCGCCGATGGCGGCATCCGGTATTCCGGCGATATCGCCAAGGCGCTGTCGGCCGGCGCGCACTGCGTGATGA
>CAYWDZ010000176.1:0-6644 GCA_964456255.1 uncultured Steroidobacteraceae bacterium
CGGGCCTGGGCGAAATCGCATTGCCGGCGCTGCAGCCGGGCAGCAGCATCATGCCGGGCAAGGTCAATCCGGTGATACCCGAGGCCACGGCGATGGTGGCGGCCGAGGTGATCGGCAATGACGCGTCGATCACGGTGGCCGGGCAGTCCGGCAACTTCCAGCTCAACGTGATGCTGCCGCTGATCGCCTACAAGGTGCTCGAGTCCATCCGGTTGCTGGCCAATGTCACGCGCGTACTGGCTGATACGGCCATAGCTGGGTTCACCGTCAACGAGGCGCGTTTGAAGGATGCGCTGGAGCGCAATCCCATCCTGGTCACCGCGCTGAATCCGGTGATCGGCTACGAGAAGGGCGCCGCCATTGCCAAGAAGGCCTATGCACAGGGGCTGCCCATCCTCGAGGTCGCTGCGCAGAACACGGATCTCCCCGAGAAGGAACTGAAGTCGCTGCTCGACCCGGCCGAGCTAACGCGAGGCGGCATCAAGGGAGGAACTTCCGGGGGAGGCTAATGAATGCCGCGGCCGCAAGCACCTCCGATCCGAGCGCTGCCTGGCAGCGACTGTTGCAGCGACTGGCCGATTCCCGGCCCTACCATCACCTCGATGCACCGCATCCGGGTGCGCAGTTCTCCCTCGCTGCGTATCCGCAGCTGGCGGCCCTGTTGCCTGCCACGCCGCGCGCCGCCGCGGTGCTGGTTGGGCTGGTCGAACCGGAGCAGGGTGAGCAGGGCATCTTCCTGACCGTGCGTGCCGCGCACCTGCGCCAGCACGCGGGGCAGATCGCGTTTCCCGGCGGAGTCATGGAAGCCGCAGATGAAGGGCCGGTTGCGGCAGCCCTGCGCGAGGCACAGGAGGAAGTCGGGCTGGAGCCAGCGGCCACGCAGGTGATCGGCTACCTGCCCGACCAGTTCGTGCTCACGGGCTTTCGCATCACACCGGTGGTGGCCAGGTTGCCTGCGGATTTCACGCCGCGACTGGACTGGGCAGAGGTCCAGTCCAGTTTCATTCTGCCGTTTTCCGTGTTGCTTGATCCGGCCACCGAGCGACCGGGAAAGCGCATGGTTCGCGGCATGGAGGTGGCCGTGCGCGACCTGCACTACGGCGAGCATCGCATCTGGGGCGCGACCGCCGGCATGCTGCTGCAACTGCGGGCCCTGGCGCTGGAATGACTCACGATCTGCCCGGAATGCAGCGACTGCTGGCAGTGATGCGCGCGCTGCGCGATCCGGTCAGCGGTTGTCCCTGGGATCTGGCACAGGATGCGCGCTCGCTGACGCGCTATGTCGTCGAGGAGGCCTATGAGCTGGTAGCCGCCATCGAAGCGGGCGCGGAACCTGCGGTGCGCGACGAGCTGGGGGACCTGCTGTTCCAGGTCGTGTTTCATGCGCAGCTGGCCAGCGAGCGCGGTGACTACGATTTCGACGCGGTCGCGGCCGGCATCGCCGCCAAGCTCGAGCGCCGCCACCCGCATGTGTTTGCGCCTGATGGCCGCGACGTGACGCACTGGGAGCAGATCAAGGCGGGGGAACGTGCGGCGCGTGGCGCGGATGGCGTGCTCGATGAAGTGCCGATTGCACTTCCGGCACTCACCCGCGCGGCCAAGCTGGGCAAGCGTGCCGCTACCGTGGGCTTTGACTGGCCGGACGCGGCGGGGCCGCGGGCCAAATTGCTGGAAGAGCTGGCAGAGGTGGATGCCGCGGCGCGAGGCGAAGGCCACTCCTCGCTGGAGGACGAAGTCGGGGATCTGCTGCTGGCCGCAGTCAGCCTCGCGCGCCATCTGCGGGTCGATCCGGAAAGCGCGCTGCGCCGTGCCAACAGCCGCTTCGAGGCACGTTTTCGCGGCATGGAGGCGCTGGCCGCGAGGCGCGGCCACAACCTGGCGGAACTGGATGCCGCGGCACTGGACAGGCTCTGGGAAGAAGTCAAAAAGGGTGTTCAGTCCTGATTCATTGACTCCCCGCCAGTATTGCTCCCAGGCCCGAATTCCCCAACGCGGGCCGAAGATGGAGGCTAGTCATGAACAACAGAATTCTTGCGACCCTGGCGACCCTGCTGCTGGGCGTGGCGGCTGCGAGCGCGCAGGCCGGCGATCGCTATTCAGATGGCAGGGGCCACGATCATGATCGCGGCCGCGGCTACGCCGATGTCCTGCGCGTTGAGCCCATCTTCGAGCGCGTGCGCTATGTGGTGCCGGTGGAACACTGCTGGAACGAGCAGGTTGCGTATCGCGAGAGTCCCCATGGCGGGGCCATCCTCGGCGGCGTGCTGGGTGCTGCAGTGGGCAGCAACATCGGTCGTGGAGCAGATCGTCCGGCCACCACGATCGCCGGGGCCGTCATCGGTGCCGCGATCGGCAGCCAGGTGGCCCGCGACCGCGATGCCCGGTATGTGCGCTACGAGACGGTGCGCCGCTGCGAGACCCGTCACGAGGAGCGCTGGGATCATCAGGTGGTGGCGTACCGCGTGAGCTACTTCTATCGGGGGCGTCATGAGGTGGTGCAGCTCGGCTACGATCCAGGCCGCTGGCTGCGGCTGGATGATGTCCGTCGTCGTGGTTGATCACGTACCATAGCGGCCATGGCGCACGCTTCCCGAGCACCGAGAGGCTCTGGCAATTGGGCCGGCAGGATCCTGCCGGTCCTTTGCGTTGCGGTGCTGGCCATCGCAAGCGTGCAGGCGAAAGAGAGCAACAAGAAGCAGTCCGACGAGCGCAGTGCGCCCGGCAAGCTCGAGGCGTTGAAGAAGGTGCAGTCGGCAAAGAGCGAGGACGCACCCCGGCGTGAAGATCCACCGCGGCGCGAAGACCCGCCGAAGCGCGAGGTCCCGCCGAAGCGCGAGAATCCGCCCGAGTCGGCTGCGAAGGGCATTTCGATGGATCGTGCCGTCAAGCAGGTCGAGAAGAAGTACAAGGCGCGTGTGGTCCGCACCGACACGCGGCGCAGCGGCGACCGGGTGGTGTACGAATTGAAGGTGTTGTCCGACGAACGCCTGTGGACGGTGCGGGTGGATGCGGCAACGGGCGAGGAGTTGTAGCGCATGCGTGCACTGGTGGTCGAAGATGAAGCGGCGCTGCGCGAGGCACTGCAACGCGATCTGGCTGCGGCCGGGTTCACGGTCGACGTGGCCGCCGACGGTGAGGAAGGTCTGTTCGCCGGGATCGAGTATCCCATCGACGTGGCGGTCATCGACCTGGGACTGCCGAAGCTCTCGGGCCTGGATGTGATCCGTCGCCTGCGGGCGAAGGACAAGCGCTTCCCCATCCTGATCCTCACGGCGCGCGATCGCTGGCAGGACAAGGTCGAGGGGCTGGATGCCGGAGCCGACGACTATGTGGCCAAACCTTTCCACTTCGAGGAAGTGCTGGCGCGATTGCAGGCGCTGCTGCGCAGAAGCGGCGGCTGGGCTTCGGCGAATCTGGTCTGTGGCCCGGTGGCGCTCGATACGCGTGCGCAGACCGTGAGCGTGGATGGCCAGCCGGTCGAGCTCACGACGTTTGAATACCGCATCCTGGAGCACCTGATGCTCAAGGCCGGCGAGGTCATCTCCAAGACCGATCTCACCGAACAGCTGTACGAGCAGGACTTCGAGCGCGACAGCAACGTCATCGAGGTGTTCATCGGCAGGCTGCGGCGCAAGCTTGATCCGGACGATCGCATCAAGCCCATCGAAACCCTGCGCGGTCGCGGCTATCGCTTCGCGCTGGCGCGCAGCGCGGGCTGATTTTCGCCGGCGGCCAGGGCTTACCTCGGCATGCACTCCATCAGCCGGCGCCTGCTGGTTCTCCTGACAGTGCTGTTGTTGCTGTTCTTCGGCGTGATGATTGCCGTTCTGGATGCGCGCTTCCGCAGGGTCTCCGAGCTTGCCCTGCGCGAAACCCTGGACGCACAGATGGTGGCGCTGATCGCCTCGGCCGAGCCCGATGATGAGGGTCGTGTCGTTCCACGTCTGTCCCTCGATGCTGACAACAAGCTCGCCACACCTGGTTCCGGGCTCTATGCCGCCGTCATCGACGAGCGCGGCACCTACTGGCGCTCGCCGTCGGCGGTGGGCAGCGTAGAGGATTTCGGCGGTGTGCAGGCACCCGGTCCGCGCACGCTGCGCTACGTGAACGATCTGCGGGGCGCGCGCCTGATCATGGCAAGTCGCGGACTGCAATGGGAAGACGCCGGCACGCTGACCTTCGTGGTCGCATCGGACCTGACCCTGTACGACGCCAACCTGAAGCGCTTCCGGCGCGGACTGGCGGGCGGCTTCGTGGGCGTGGCCTTGTTGCTGCTGGCGTCGCTGGCGGCTCTGCTGCGCTGGGGCCTGGCGCCGCTTAGAAGGCTGGCGCGCGAAATCGGCGCGGTGGAACGCGGCGAGGTCGAGCGGCTGGATGATCGCTGGCCGGAGGAGTTGCAGGGCGTGGTGGCCAATCTCAATACGCTGCTGGACGCCGAGCGCAACCGCATCGCTCGCTATCGCGACACGCTGGGCAATCTGGCCCACAGCCTGAAGACCCCGCTGTCGGTACTGCGTGCAACCTTCACTCCCGACATGCCAGGTGCGTCGCAAGTGGACGAGCAGGTCGAGCGCATGAATGCCATCGTGGAGCATCAATTGCGACGGGCGGCCACGAGTGGCGGGGCCAGTGTCGGACAGCAGGCCGTGCAGGTGCTGCCGGTGGTGCAGGAATTGCGTCGCACCTTGCTCAAGGCGCATGCCCGCAAGGACTTCGCCATCGAACTGGCCATTCCCGAGGAGCTGCTGTTCGTGGGCGACCGCGACGATCTCACCGAGGCGCTCGGCAACCTGATGGATAACGCCGCCAAGTGGTGTCAGGGCAGGGTGCGGGTGAGTGCGACGTTGCGCGAGGATGCAGGCGCGGGCCAGAGGCTGCAGCTGCTGGTGGAGGATGATGGGCCCGGCATTCCGCCGACGGAACGGCAGCGCGTCTTGCAACGGGGCGCGCGCGCTGATGAGCACACGCCGGGACATGGCCTGGGTCTGGCCATGGTGCGTGACATGGCCGGCCTGTATGGCGGGCGCCTTGTCATCGGTGACTCATCCCTGGGTGGCTGTCGGGCGGAGTTGCACCTGCCAGGTCGCGCACGCGCCAAGGCAGAGTAGACTTGCGGCCCATGAAATCGCCCGCACCCACAAACTGGAATCCTGCCACCTGGCAGGCGCACAAGGCCCAGCAACAGCCCCCCTATGCCGATGCCCAGGCGCTGGAAGCCGCAGTAGCCGAACTCTCCCGTCTGCCGCCGCTGGTGGTGTCGTGGGAGGTCGATGCCTTGCGTGAACGCCTCGCGGGCGCACAGCGCGGCGAAGCCTTCCTGCTGCAGGGCGGTGATTGCGCCGAGAGTTTCGAGGGCTGTGAGTCCGACCGCATCGCCAAGCAGTTGAAGGTGCTGCTGCAGGTCAGCCTCGTGCTGCTGCATGGCCTGAAGCGCCCGATCGTGCGAGTGGGCCGGCTGGCCGGCCAGTATGCGAAGCCGCGCTCGGCGGACACCGAGACACGCAATGGCGTGACGCTGCCTTCCTATCGTGGCGACAACATCAACCGGCCCGAGTTCACCGCCGAGGCGCGGGAACCGGACCCGCGGCTGCTGCTCAGGGGTTATGAACGCGCGGCGCTGACGCTGAACTTCGTGCGCGCGCTGGTCGATGGCGGCTTCGCGGATCTGCATCATCCGGAGTACTGGGATCTGGGCTTCCTGCAGCATTCGCCCGCGCGCGAGGCCTACGCGAAGATCGTGCGTTCCATTGAAGATGCGCTGGATTTCTTCGAGGGCATGACCGGCAGCCCGGTGGAAAAGGCCTCGCTGGTTACCATGTTTGCCAGCCATGAAGGTCTGGTGCTGCCCTACGAGCAGGCGCAGACCCGGTTCATTCCGCGCGTGCAGGGCTGGTACAACCTGTCCACGCACATGCCGTGGATCGGCATGCGTACCGCGCAGCTGGATGGCGCACATGTCGAGTACTTCCGCGGCATCTCCAATCCCGTCGGCGTGAAGATCAGCGCCGCCATGGATAACCAATGGCTGCAGGGTCTGGTCAGTACGCTCAATCCGCACGACGAACCGGGTCGCCTCACGCTGATCCACCGTTTCGGCGCGCGCGACATCGAGAAGAACCTGCCGCGGCAGATCCAGGCGGTGCGCGATACGGGCAAGACAGTGCTGTGGGTCTGCGACCCGATGCACGGCAACACCGAGACCACGGCCGGCGGCTACAAGACGCGCCGGCTCGAGAACATCATGAAGGAGCTGGAGCTGGCCTTCGACGTGCATGAGGCCCAGGGGTCGCGTCTGGGCGGCGTGCATCTGGAGATGACCGGTGAAGATGTCACCGAGTGCACGGGTGGGGCGCGCGGCATCAACGATGCGGACCTGGCGCGCGCCTACCGCACGCAGGTCGATCCGCGCCTGAACTACGAGCAGGCGCTGGAACTCGCGCTGATGATCGCCGGGCGCAGCAAGAAGAGGTCCTGACCCTGGAATTCGACGGCCGGCAGTTCGCGAGCACGCTGCCGCGGCGGCCGGGGGTCTACCGCATGTACGGCGGCGCGGATGCCGCGCCCGAATCCCTGCTGTATGTGGGCAAGGCGGCGTCCCTGCGCGATCGCGTCGGCAGCTATTTCCAGCAGAGCCGGCAGGCACC
>CAYWDZ010000177.1:0-6616 GCA_964456255.1 uncultured Steroidobacteraceae bacterium
ATGTGGCGATGGATGTTCTCCACCACGACGATGGCATCGTCCACCAGGATGCCAATTGAAAAGATCAGGGCGAACAGCGAGACGCGGTTCAGCGTAAACCCCATGGCGCGCGATGCGAACAGCGTCACCGCCAGCGTCAGCACCACGGCGGTTCCAACCACGATGGCTTCGCGCCAGCCCAGCGCAAAGAGCACCAGCAACACCACCGAAAGGGTGGCGAAGATGAGCTTCTGGATCAGCTTCTCGGCCTTGTCGGTGGCGGTCTGACCATAGTCGCGGGTGACATCGGCGTGCACGCCTTCGGGAATCAGCTCGCCGCGCAGCTCGGCCAGTCGCCGTGACACGGCAGTGGTGATATCAGCAGCATTGCTGCCCGGCTTCTTGGCGATGGCAATGGTCACCGCCGGCGCGATGCCCGCCGCCGGACCGGGCTTGCCGGCCGGCGAACCAGACCACACGTAGCTGTCCGGCAGGTCGGAACCATCCGTCACCGTCGCGACATCGGTAAGCAGCAGCGGCTTGCCGGCATTGACGCCGATGACCAGTTTGGCAACTTCCTCGGCGCTGGCCAGGAAGCTGCCCGCACTCACCTGTGTCGTGCCCTGGGTGCCAACCCGTTCGCCCAGTTGCTGGACGACATTGGCCGCGCGCAGCGAATTCAGCAGCTCCGCCACGGTCAGCCCGTGACTGGCAAGACGCGCTGCATCGAGCGTAACGACCACCCGGCGCTGGGGTGCGCCGATGGAGTACACATCGCGCGTGCCCGGAACGCGCTTGAGTTCCACTTCCATGCTGCGTGCGACCTGCGCCAGGTCAGCGGGCCCCTGCGCGGGATCATCGCTCCACAACGTCACCGCCATGATGGGCACGTCATCGATGCCCTTGGGGCTGACCAGCGGCGTACCAATGCCGCTGCCCGGCTGCAACAGATCCAGGTTCGACCACACCTGGTTGTACAGGCGCACCAGCGCTGCCTGGCGCGGCACACCCACTTCGAATTCAACCGTCAGCAGCGCCACGCCCGGGCGCGAGGTCGAGTAGACGTGCTTGATGCCCTCGATCTCGGCCAGCCGCTGCTCGAGCGGAGAGGCAACCTGCTGTTCCACGTCGCGGGCCGATGCGCCGGCAAAGGGCACGATGACGTTGGCCATCGTCACGTCGATCTGCGGCTCTTCCTCGCGCGGTGTGATCAGCACCGCGACGAAGCCCAGCGCCAGTCCCACCAGCGCCAGCAGCGGCGTCATGGGATTGGAGACGAAGCGCCGCGCCAGCCGGCCGGAAATTCCGAACTCTGGGGTCGTGGGCTCCGGATCACTCACGATGCGCGCGCTCTCCACCCTGCAGCTCGCGCAGCGCCTGCAGCGCCGCGACCGGATCCAGCGCCACGCGCTCACCGGGCTTCAGGCCGGCAATGACTTCCACCCGATCTTCGCTGCGCCTTCCAAGTCGCAACTGGCGCAGCGCGATGCCGTCGGCACCGACCACATAGCAACCGGACAACTCGCCCCGCTGCACCACCGTGGCGATGGGCAACCAGATCCCGGCCGGTCCACTGGTTCCGGCAAAACGCACCTTCGCAGTCTGGCCTGGCCGCGGCGGATTGGTCAGCGCCGGCAACATCACGCGCACCGTATTGCTGTGCGCGAGCGGGTCGGCACTTGGATAGACGATGACCCTGGCGGCGGCCACCTGCCGGCCGTCCAGCAACGTCACGGTGGCGGAAGGCTCGCGCCGGAGCGCTTCGGCATCCGTCTGCGGCACCTGCACTTCCAGGCGCAGTTCACCCGGCGCGTAAAGCGTGAACAGTGGCTGACCGGGAGCAACCGTCTCGCCCAGCTCCACGTGACGCACGCTGACGATGCCTGCATAGGGCGCCCGCACTTCGGTGTAGCCGAGCTGCTGCTCGGCCTGTGCCAGCTGTGCCGCAGCCGCATCGCGGGCGGCGACCGTCGCATCGTTCGCGGCCTTCACCCGATCGAAATCGTCGCGCGATATCAGCTCGCGACTGACCAGCTCACTGGCTCGCTTGAAGCGGTTCGCGGCATCGGCAAGTTGCGCCTCGACGGACCGCAATTGCGCACGCGCCGCATCGACCGCCGCGCGCTGATCCACGCTGGTCAGGCGCAGCAGCACGGCCCCACGCGCCACCCGCGCATCGACATCCGCGGCGAGCTCCGCCACGCGCCCGGAGGTCTGTGCGGAAAGCGTGGACTGTTCGACGGCCTGCACAACCCCATCCCACTGGCTCCCGCCGACGCCGGCGGCGGCCGCCACCTCCACCGTTGCCAGGGATGGCGGAGCCAGTGCAGCCGGCTGCTGCCTGTCGCCGCAGGCTGCAAGCAGCAGGGCCAGGCCCGCCAGCAATGGAGTTCTCGCGCGCATGCGTTTCACCTGAAGGCGCAGCCTTCCTTCACGCCGAGAGCCTTGAACACCTTTGCGGCGGGACAGAATCCAGTGATGCTGGCCTGTATCAGGTTCAGCCCGACGAATACGGTCAGCCACATCCAGTACGGTGACACATAGCGGGTCAGCACCAGACTGGCCAGCACCATCACTCCGGCAAATGCCATCACGGCGCGATCGAGGTTCATGACTTGCTCCCTGGAGACTGAGTGGGTTCCTTGAGTCGCTCGATGCCGAGCGCGCTCATGACGTATTTCTCGTAGAGCGGCTCGGACGTGCCATGCCGCATCTTGTAGAGGAAGTATTTCTCGAAGGCGACCTTGGCCACATGCACCCACTTGCCGATCTTCGTCCAGGTGACGTTGCGCGGCGGAATCTGCGGCAGGGCGACGAAGGCCGCGCCGGTGTCGCCCATGTCCGCCAGGCACACCGCGTTCCAGGTGCCCTCGAAGGTGGCCGGCCTGCCCGCCAGTTCCGCCTCGATGTTGCGCACGATGGTCGTGACCATGGATTCGATCATGAAGCCGGTCTTGGGCACGCCGGTTGGAATCGGCGTGGGTTCGGGCGGTGCGATGGCCACACACACGCCGGCAGAGAAGATGTTCGGATAACGCGGGCTGCGCTGCTGTTTGTCGACGATGACGAAACCACGCGGATTGCACAGCCCCTCCACCGCCGCCACGGGATCCACGCCTGCGAAGGCCGGCAGCAGCATCGAATACTTCATCGGCAGGATCTTCTGCTGGCCCCTGGGCTGGCCGGCCTCATCATGTTCCTGCACGACCACGGCATCGGCGCGCACTTCCAGGACCTTCGCGTTGGTGATCCAGTTGATGTGTCGCTGGCGCATCTCCGATTCCAGCAGTCCCTTTGAATCGCCGACCCCGCCCAGACCCATGTGCCCGATGAAGGGTTCGCTGGTGACGTAGGTGATCGGTACACGGTCGCGCAACTTGCGCTTGCGCAGATCGGCATCAAGGATGAAGGCGTATTCGTAGGCCGGACCGAAGCAACTTGCGCCTTGCACGGCCCCAATCACGATCGGGCCAGGATTGGCCAGGAACTGCTGGTACTTCGCATGCGCTTCTTCCGCATGCGGTGCAGTGCATACCGACTGGCTGAAGCCACCTTCCGGCCCCAGGCCGGGAATGGCGGCGAAGTCGAGCTTCGGGCCCGTGCAGATCAGCAGGTAATCGTGATCAATGCGTGCGCCATCGGCGAGCACCACATGGTTTCCGGCCGCATCGATCCTGGCCACCGGCGCGGCGTGGAACTGGATCCTGCGTTTGGCCAGCAGCGGTGCCGCATCCAGGGTTGTCTCGGGCGACTTGCGCCAGCCAACACCTATCCACGGATTGGACGGGGTGAAACTGAAGCGCGGCCCCTGCCCCACCACCGTGATCTGATGATCGCGGCCAAGCGTGTTGCGCAGCTCATACGCCGCACTCATGCCCGCGATGCCCGCCCCGATTACCGTTATACGTGCCATATCCGGAACCTCCCGGTTGATGGCTGTATATTAGATGTGTCTAATATTAGCGTCAACTAATATTCAGTGTTAGGATCCCTGTCCCATGAAGCGACGCACACGCCCGCAACCGGATTTCAGCATGCTCCGCGACAATGCCGCAGAAGCCGCCCGGTTGCTGCGGGCACTGTCCAATGAAAACCGACTGATGCTGCTGTGCCTGCTGTTCGAAGGCGAGAAGACGGTCGGGGAACTGAATGAATCGCTGGAACTGTCGCAGTCCGCGCTGTCGCAACATCTGGCAGTGCTGCGCGAAGAGGGCATGGTGAAGACCCGCCGCGCCGGGCAGAGCATCTACTACGGACTGGCCTCGCCGCCCGCACAGCGCGTCATCCAGACGCTGCACTCGGTCTATTGTCCCGATCGCTGCTGAAAGTGGTCGGGGCGAGAGGATTCGAACCTCCGACCCTCTGGTCCCAAACCAGATGCGCTACCAGACTGCGCCACGCCCCGACGGGGCGAATGATACCCTAGCGCCCTTTTTTGGGTTCGGTCTTACCTAGTGGGGATTCGACGGATGAGCGCCAGACTGATTGACGGCAAGGCCATTGCACTGAGCCTGCGCGAGGACATCAAGGTCAAGGTCACAGCCCTGAAGGATGCCGGCAGGCGCGCACCGGGCCTGGCCGTGGTCATCGTGGGCGAAGACCCTGCTTCGCAGATCTACGTGCGCAACAAGCACCAGGCCACCGAGGCCGCGGGCATGGTCTCGGTCATGAAGGTACTGCCTGCCACAGCCAGCCAGGCCGAAGTGCTGGCTGTCGTGCAACAGTTGAACGCCGACCCGGCAATTGACGGCATCCTGGTGCAGCTGCCGGTGCCGAAGCAGATCGACAGCAAGGCGGTCATCGACGCCATCGCCGTCGAGAAGGACGTGGACGGATTCAATCCGGAAAATCTCGGCCTGCTCGCCCAGCGCACCCCGCGCCTGCGGCCCTGCACCCCCTATGGCTGCATGAAGATGCTGGATTACTGTGGCATCGACGCCAAGGGCATGGACGCCGTGGTCCTGGGCCAGTCGAACATCGTCGGTCGGCCTGCCGCACTGGAACTGCTGATGCGGGGTGCGACGGTAACGATCTGCCACAGCCAGACCAGAGACCTCGAGGCGCACGTGCGTCGTGCCGACCTGGTCGTTGCCGGCGTGGGCAGACCCGAATTCGTGAAGGGCGAGTGGATCAAGCCCGGCGCTGTGGTGCTGGACGTGGGCATCAATCGCCTGCCGTCCGGCAAGGTGGTCGGCGACGTGGAATTCGCGGCTGCCAGTGAGCGCGCCAGCTGGATCACGCCCGTGCCGGGCGGCGTCGGCCCGATGACCATTGCGATGCTGATCCAGAACACCCTGGAGGCCTATCTGTTCCGCGAGGGTCTTACCAGGACCGCCGCGCGTGCGGTCGAGCAGCCGCTTTCGCCCCCGCCGAAGTAGCTGCTACTTGCGGCGCCAGGTGGTGCCGCCAGCCGCGTCTTCCAGTATCACTCCGGCCGCTGCGAGTTCATCGCGCAGCCGGTCGGCTTCCCTGAAATCCCGTGCCTTGCGCGCGGCCAGTCGCGCCGCTATGGCGGCTTCGATTGCCGCATCGTCGAGGCTCGCCGCACCGGGAGCGGGCAACCGGAACCAGGCCTCCGGGTCGAGCTGGCAGATGCCCAGCAACCCGGCAAGCTCGCGCAACACGGCAGCAAGTTCGGCGGCACGCTGCAGGCAGGTGCCCGAGCCACCTGCCTTCGCCTCATTGATCTCCCGCGCCAGACCCTGCAACGCCGCCAGGGCTTTCGGCGTATTGAAATCATCGTCCATCGCCGCACGGAACTCTTCGCGCCAGCGCGGCGCGTCGGGCCCTGGATCACCGGCCGGCACGCCACGCAGTGCGTTGTAGAAACCGGCCAGCGTCGCATCGGCCTGCGTCAGGCTGTCAGGCGTGTAATTGATGGGGCCGCGGTAGTGACTGGCCACCAGGAAATAGCGCATGACTTCCGGATGGCGCAGCCGCGGCAGCACCTCGCGCAGCGTGAAGAAATTGCCCAGCGACTTGGACATCTTCTCGCTGTCGACATTCACGAAGCCGTTGTGCATCCACACGCGCGCAAAATGCGCACCGGTTGCGCCGCAACTCTGCGCGATCTCGTTCTCGTGGTGCGGAAACTTCAGGTCCATGCCGCCGCCATGGATGTCGAATTCCTCGCCCAGCAGCGCCATGGACATGGCCGAGCACTCGATGTGCCAGCCCGGCCGGCCCGCGCCCCAGGGTGATGGCCAGGAGGGCTCACCCGGCTTCGCGCGCTTCCACAGCACAAAATCCAGTGGATCGCGCTTGGCCGTATCCACCTCCACGCGCGCGCCGGCACGCAGATCCTCGAGCTTCTTGCCCGACAGACGCCCGTATTCGGGGAAACTGCCCACCGCATACATCACGTCGCCGTCGTCCGCGACATAGGCATGGCCGCGCGCAATGAGCTGCCCGATCAAGCCGACGATGTGGGGTATGTGCGCAGTGGCGCGTGGCTCATGATCCGGCCTTGCAACACCAAGCGCAGCCTCGTCCTCCTCCATGGCCTTGATGAAGCGCGCGGTGAGCACATCGATGGCCTCACCATTCTCCGCCGCTCGGCGAATGATCTTGTCATCGATGTCGGTGATGTTGCGTACGTAATTCAGGTCGTAACCGCTGTAGCGCAGCCAGCGCTGCA
>CAYWDZ010000178.1:0-4412 GCA_964456255.1 uncultured Steroidobacteraceae bacterium
ATTCACGCCGGCCGCCGCCCAGCAGCAGCAAGTCACATATGTCTTCCGCTGCGAAACGCCTTCCGATGGCCCGAAATACTACTTGCTCCGCATCGGAGCGACGAAAGGCCTTGAACAGCCTTCCGTGGCGTTCAGAGCCGAGGAGCGATATCCAGGGAACAATTCGCCGAACTGGACCGGCAAGTGGTTCGACTACAACGAATGCAACGACCGACCCTATTATGTTTGCTCCTGGAACGCCGGCGCCGGGGTCCTGACGATTTCGCACTTGCCGCGTGCGGATGGTTACAGCCTGACCGACACGTTCGACACCAGGAACAACCAGTTCCATCGCGAAGGGGGTGGCGTCGTCCGGTGTACCCCCCTCACGGTGGACGTGATGCTGATGATGGTGCCGATTAACGACCGGCTGAAGGCGCTCGCCGAATTCGACCAGTGAGCGGAGATAATACGTGTCCGCCCGGATCAGGTCCTGCACGATGTCGACTTGAGCGAGACGGCGAAGGCCGCGGCGGCGCCGACGAACAGGCAGCAGCGGGCAGGATCGATCAAGACATTACCCATTGAGCGAATTTGGCACCGGCGACCATGCGGGCCGGAAGTCCTATCCGCATCGCCTATTCCTGCCGCTTGAGGAAACCAGTCAGTGCCGCGAAGTAGCGGTCCTGGTCGTCGTAGATCGCCAGATGGCTGCCCTCAGGCATGAAGGCAAATTCGCCCCGTGGCATCTGTTTCGACATCTGCTCCATATGGGTCGGGTCCATCGTGTCGTATTTCGCCCCGATCACCAGTGTCGGCACAGTGATCTTCTTGAGTTCGTCGAAGCGGGCCCAGTCCGCGAGCCGTCCGCTCGCACTCAGTTCGCTCGGGCCCTGCATCAGCGTGTAGACATGAGCGTTGACGTTTTCGAGCGAACGCACCAGGCCGAACGGCCACTGGTCGAAAGGCCGGCGCAGGATGTGCTGTTCGTAGTGGGCCGGGATCAGTGTGCCCATGTAGCGCGGATCGTCGGTCTTGCCTTCCGCCTCGAGCTGTTCGATCAGCTCCAGGTCTTCCGGCTGCATCGCCGGCTTCAGCACCTTGTCTGCATATTCGTTATAGGCCGGGATCGAGGCCATCATGTTGGAAATGACAAGGCATTTGAGCTGGTCCTGGTGCTTCAGCGCATAGGCGATGGCCAGCATGCCTCCCCAGCTATGGCCATATAGGCAGAAATTGCCCCTGGTCAGGCCCAGCTTGCTGCGCACCTGCTCGACCTCGTCGACATAGCGGTCGATGGTCCACAGATCGTCGTCGTCGGGGCGATCGCTGTAGCCCGCACCGAGCTGGTCATACTGGTAGTACTCGATCCCCGCACCGGGCAGGAACGCGTCCATCGCGTCGAGATAGTCGTGGCCCATGGCCGGACCGCCGTGGAGGATCAGCACCTTGAGGTCAGGGTTGTTGCCGGTACGCTTGACCCACACCTTGAATTCGCCCTTGGGGGTCGTGATCGGGATCATGCTCGCCCCGCCCGACCAGGCATCCGCGTGGGTACTGTTGTCGAAATAGGCGTCGACCGGGTTTTCTTCGCTCGCCTGCCCTCCGCACCCTGACAGCAACAGCACCGCAGCAATCGGCATGAAAAGTCTTCCGCTGATCGCGTGCATTGCCAGCCCCCTTTTCTTGAGCGCAGTCGAGCGCAGATGGTACCTTCGGCTGACCTTCCGGCGCGAGCACATTGCGCGCCACGGTTCCCGCATCGCCCTGCGCGATGATCCCCGCCTGCAACTCAGCCCCCGAATTCAACCATTCGTCGCATGGCCTGACCCCGCCTGGCGGGGCCGGGTAGTCTTGCTTCCAGTCCAACCAGGGGCGAATGCCACGTGATCAGGTCCGCCAAACGATTGCCCATCCTGCCGCAGGGTTGGCGCCGCGACGAGTGGCGCATTCCGCTGGTGGTCATCGTGATCTGCCTGATCGCCGCCTTCCTGAACCTGGCCCTGTCCTGGCCGCAGCCGGCGCGGGTAGTGCGTGATGTGGTGGTGTCCACGCTGTTCTGCGGCTTTGGCATCTATGGCATCGCCACGCTCATCCGCTTGCCTGCTCCTTCGGAGCATGGCACGACACACATCGAGCTGGAGCCCCTTGATCTGATGGCGCGCCTGGCAGCGCTGGTGCCGCTGCCGCACAGCAAACTGCGCACGGCGGGATGGGCAGGTGCGCGCCGGCCTCTGACCTGGATCGCAAGCGGGCGATCTTGCGTGGTGAGCCGGCGGCTGAAAGTCCTGTCCGCAGTCCAGGGCGACTCCGTGCATGCGGCCCTCACTTGATTGCCCGAAACGAGCCGTGGCGCGTAGCATCGGGTAACCCCGACGCAACCGGGGACGGGGGTTCTCATGAAGGGGTTTCCGCTGCCCAGTTCGCTGAAGGTAGTGCCCGGCACCGAGCGTGCCCAGGCTGCCTATCCCTACTACATGCAGTTCGGACCGGACGACGATGCGCGTTTCTGGTTCTACAACTCCATGCACTTCCCCGAGCCCATGCATGCCTTCGATTCGGTGACCGGCGAGGCGGCGTACTGCGCGCTGGGTGCCTCCAACACGCGGGTGCACTGCCTGCCGACGGTGAAGGGCATCGACGAGCGCATCATCAACGGCCGCGTCTACATCAGCGGTGTCGCGGCCACCGACCCGGCCGAGATCAAGGAACGCACCGACGAGTTCATGCAGCGCGCGTTCTACTACTACGAGAACTGGGAGAAGCTCTACGCGCAGTGGAAGGACAAGATGCGCACGCTGATCGCGGATGCGCAGAAGCTGCCCGCGCTCGAGCTGCCGAAGTACGAGCCGCTCGCCAATGTGCATGCGGGTCGGGGCATCGCCTCCAACCACTGGCTGCTCGACACCTACCAGAAGACGCTGGAAGGCTACTTCCGCATGTGGCACCACCACTTCGAGTTCCTGCTGCTCGGCTATGGTGCGTACATGACCTTCTTTGCGTTCTGCAAGAAGGCGTTTCCGGAGATCAGCGATCAGTCCATTGCGCGGATGGTGGCCGGCATCGAGGCCGAGATCTTCCGCCCCGACGACGAGCTCAGGCGCCTGGCGCGCGTGGCGGTGCAGCTGGGCGTGGAAAAGCCGTTCCAGGATGGCTCCACGGTGCAGACCATTCTTGAAAGCCTGAAGGACATGGGCACGCCGGGCACGAAGTGGCTCGAAGAGCTGGAGTCATCGCGCCATCCCTGGTTCAACGTCAACGTGGGCGACGGTTTCTATCACTACCACCGCTCGTGGAATGACGACCTGTCGCTGCCGTTCTCGGCGCTGCCGAGCTACATCCGCCAGGTGCAGGGCGGCGACAAGCTCGAGCGCCCGGTGAATGCGCTGCTCGAAGAGCGCGCGCAGATCATCGGTGACTATCGCGAGCTGCTGCCCACCGATGAGGATCGTGCCGCGTTCGACCAGATGATCGGCCTGGCGCACCGCGTGTTTCCCTACGTGGAAGGGCACAAGTTCTACTGCGAGCACTGGTACACCAACCTGTTCTTCAACAAGATCCGCGAATTCGGCCGCCTGCTCGCCGCGCACGGCTTCTTCCAGAAGGAAGAGGACGTGTTCCACCTCACGCACTACGAGCTGGAGTCCGCCATCATCGACCTCATGCAGAGCTGGTCCGCGGGTTCTCCGCCGCGCGGCGTGGCGCACTGGCCGGCAATCGTCGCCGAGCGGCGCGCTGCCATCGCAGCCTGGGCGAAGCACGACACGCCACCTGCGCTGGGCCCCGTGCCGGAGGTCATCGATGATCCGGCCATCGTGATGCTGTGGGGAATCACCCGCGAGAGCCTGGATGCGTGGCTCAGTGCCGGAGACGCCGGCGACACGAAGGAGCTCAAGGGCTTCGCCGCCTCGCGCGGCGTGGTCGAGGGCACCGCGCGGGTGGTGAAGTCGGTGGAGGAAATCTCCCGGCTGCGCGATGGCGACATCCTGGTCTGCCAGGTCACCAACCCGACCTGGTCGCCGGTGTTCAACAAGATCGCAGCGGCGGTATCGGACATCGGCGGTTCGATGAGCCACGCGGCCATCGTGGCGCGTGAGTACGGGCTGCCGGCCGTGGTGGGCACAGGAACGGCAACCCGGGTCATCCGCGATGGGCAGCGCATCCGCGTGGACGGCGGACGCGGCATCGTGACGCTGCTGGACTAGCCGGTTCGCGATGGCAGCCACGGACCTGATCGGCTGGTTCGCCGATATCACGCTTGCTGATCGCCCGACGGTCGGCGGCAAGGGTGGCTCACTGGGCGAGCTCACCCGCGCCGGCATCGCGGTGCCGCCAGGTTTCGTGGTGCGCACGGCGGCGTTCGAGGACTTCATCGCGGTACTGGAAGCGGGCGCGCCGCTGCGCGCGCGCGTCGAGACGCTTGCCGCAGATGA
>CAYWDZ010000178.1:4512-6541 GCA_964456255.1 uncultured Steroidobacteraceae bacterium
GATGGTCGATGCGCGCTCGGCTGGCGTGATGTTCACGCGCAGCCCCACCAGCGGCGATCGGTCGGTGGTCGTGATCGAGGGCGCCTGGGGTCTGGGGTCGGCGGTGGTGAGCGGCGAAGTGACTCCCGATCGCTTCGTGGTGGGCAAGATCGCCGGTGAGATCAGCACGCGCGAGATCCGCGACAAGCATGTGCGCCATGTGCCGCTGCCCGGGGGCGGGACGCACGAAGAGCCCACTCCCGCCGAATTGCGTGAAGCCCCCTGCGTGAGCGACGAGGAACTGCAGGCGCTGCGCGCAATGGCACGACGCATCGAGAAGCACTACGGCTGTCCGCAGGACATCGAATGGGCCTTCGACCGCGCCGGTGCCCTGCGCATCCTGCAGAGCCGCCCGGAAACCGTCTGGTCTGCAAAGGATGCAGCACCCGTAGCCGCAGCCAAGGATAATCCGCTGCATCACGTGATGAACATCTTTGGAGGCCGACATTGAGCCTGACTGCGAAGGATGTAGCCGAGATCCTCAAGGTGCTGCAGGACTCGAGCTTCGACACACTGGATCTGGAACTGGACGGCGTGAAGCTGCAACTGCGCCGCAATGGCGCGGCGCCGGCGCAGACTGCAGCGCCACGGGGCGCTGCATCGCCGGTTGCGCATGCGCCGGCCAGGTCGCCACCGGTGGAAGTTCCGCCTGGCGCGACAGCCGTGCCCGCGCCGCTGCTCGGCATCTTCTATCGCGCGCCCCGGCCCGGCGAGCCGCCGTTCGTCGAGGAGGGCGCACGCGTCGAGGCTGACACCATTGTCGGCATTATCGAAGTGATGAAGCTGATGAACACGGTACGCGCCGGCGTGCGCGGCACGGTGGTGGCGATTCCGGCGGCGAATGGCGAGCTCGTCGAATTCGGCGAAGCGCTGCTGTTCGTGCGGCCGGACTGACAGGTTCCCACCCCATGCCCATCCGTCGCGTGCTCATCGCCAATCGCGGAGAGATCGCGCTGCGCGTGATCCGCAGCTGCCGCACGCTGGGCATCGAGACGGTGCTGGTGGTGTCGGAGGCCGACCGTGATTCCCTGCCGGCGCGGCATGCCGATCGCGCGGTGTGCATCGGGCCGGCGAGGTCTGCGGATTCCTATCTCAACATCGATGCCGTGGTGCAGGCCGCGCTGGGTACAGGCGCCGATGCCGTGCATCCTGGCTACGGGTTTCTGTCGGAGCGCGCGCCGTTTGCGCGCCGCTGCGAGGATGCGGGGCTCGTCTTCATCGGCCCCACGCCCGCTCAGCTCGAGGCGGTGGGCGACAAGCTGCGCGCGCGCTCGGCAGCCGAGGCGGCCGGGGTCCCGGTGGTGCCGGGCGGCGCCGTGCACAGTCTGAAGGAAGCCTTGCTGCTTGCCACGCAGATCGGCGCGCCGCTGCTGGTCAAGGCAGTCGGCGGTGGTGGCGGTCGCGGCATGAAGCGCGTGGATGACCTCGCCGAGCTGCCGATTGCGCTGGACATGGCATCGGGCGAGGCCGGCGCGGCCTTTGGCGATGCGCGGGTGTACCTGGAGCGGTTCGTGGCGCGCGGGCGGCATGTGGAAGTGCAGGTGCTGGGCGACGGGCGTGGCCGCGTGATCCACCTGGGCGAGCGCGACTGCTCCGTGCAGCGTCGCTACCAGAAACTCATCGAAGAAGCTCCCGCCCCGGGTCTGTCGCCGGACCTGCGCACGTCCCTGCATGCAGCGGCGGTACGCTTCGCGGCGCGGCTGCAGTATCGTGGCGCCGGCACTGTGGAGTTCCTGGTGGACATCGAGCGCGGCGACTTCTACTTCCTGGAAATGAATGCCCGCATTCAGGTCGAGCATCCGGTGACCGAGCAGGTCACCGGCCTGGACCTGATCGCGGCACAGATCCATGTCGCAGCGGGCGGCGAGTTGCCGGTGGAGCAGTCCGTGGTGCGCCTCGATGGCGCCGCCATCGAATGCCGCATCAATGCCGAAGACCCCGCGCGGGATTTCATGCCGAGCCCTGGCCGCGTGACGCGCGCCGAGTGGCC
>CAYWDZ010000179.1:0-6527 GCA_964456255.1 uncultured Steroidobacteraceae bacterium
CGTGGTCGCGATCCAGCACGGTGCGCAGATCTTCCACATGTCGGCCTCTTTTCAGGAGCCGGAAGCCGGGCTCGAGCACCAGCTGCCCATGCCGCAGGTGCCGCCACCCGAAGCGCTGCCGGATCTGCGCGAGATCCTGGAGGCCGAGGCTCAACCTCTGCCTGACGCGGTGCGTCGCTTCGCCGGGCGCAACTCGCCGTTCGAGTTCCGCTGCGTGCAGCCGCTGCGACCTCCGAACCCGGATCCCGGCGAGCCGCGGCTGGACGTGTGGTTTCGCGCTGTGGATCAGGTCGGTGACGAACCGCGCCGTCACACGGAATTGCTGGCCTATGTCTCCGACTACCATCTGATCGGAGCCGCACTGCGACCCCATGGCTATTCGCTCGGCAGTCCCGGGATTGTGGTTGCCAGCATCGACCATGCGATGTGGTTCCACCGGCCGGTGCGCGTCGATGAGTGGCTGCTGTATTCCATCGAAAGTCCTGCTGCAGCTGGCGCGCGCGGATTCTCGCGCGCGAGTGTCTTCACTCGTGAAGGCGTGCTGGTGGCCAGTACGGCACAGGAAGGGCTGATGCGCGTGCTGAAACCGCGCCGCTGACTAGAGCAATTTCCCCGGATTGAGGATGCCGTGCGGATCAAGGGCCAGCTTGATCCTGTGCATGGCTGCCAGTTCGGCCGGCTGCGCATAACGTCGCAACTCATCCACCTTGAGCCTGCCGATGCCATGTTCGGCGCTGAAGCTGCCATGGTATTGCGCGACCAGATCATGCACGGCGCGGCGGAGCGGCGCTTCGCGCGCTGCAAATGCCTTGCCGTCCGTCCCGGCGCGCTGGTTCACATTGAAATGCAGGTTGCCGTCGCCCACATGGCCATAGGCAACGAGGAAGCCCTCTGGCACAAGTCGCGACACCAGCTCGCTGCCGGCCTCGATGAAGCGCGGCAGGCTGGCCACGGGCACGCTGATATCGTGCTTGAGGCTGCCACCAGCCGGGTGACGCGTGGCGGGATTGGTGCCGTCCTGCACCAGGGCTTCTGCGGCACGCCGCTGTGCCTCCGGCACCGATTCGCGCAGCAACCAGAAGTTCTCGCGCTGCGTCTCGTTGCTGGAGATGGCGGCATCGGTCACCAGGCCCTGTTCACTGGCCGAGGCCAGCAGCACGGCCAGCAGTGCGGCCAGGTCTTCGTCGTTGCCGCTGGTGAGTTCGATCAGCAGGTACCAGGGACTGGACTTGAGCTGCGGATCGCGCGCCGCCGCGATGTGCTGCAGCACCAATGCCAGTGCCGAATCAGGCACAAGTTCGAGTGTGGTCAGCCGTTCGTTGCTGGCTGCACGCAGCCGTGACAGCAGCTGGATCGCGGCAGCGGGCGAGGGAATGGCCACCCATGCAGTGGCCGTGGAGCGCGGTCGCGGAAACAGCTTCAGACACGCTGCGGTGATCACGCCCAGAGTGCCCTCGCTGCCGATCAACAACCGGGTCAGGTCGTATCCGGTGTTGTCCTTGGCGAGCGGTGAGAGCTGCGCGATCACGCTGCCATCGGCCAGCACGGCCTCCAGTCCGTAGGTGAGCTCGCGCATCATGCCGTAACGCAGGACCGCGGTGCCGCCGGCATTGGTCGCGAGGTTGCCGCCGATCTGGCAGCTGCCTTCAGAACCCAGGCTCAAGGGGAAGAGTCGGTCCGCCTGCGCTGCGGCTTGCTGCACGGCGGCCAGCGTGCAACCAGCTTCGGCGACCAGGGCGAAGTTGGCGGGATCCACATCGCGGATCCGGTTCATGCGGCCCATGGCCAGCACGATGGCAGCGGCGTCCATCGGCGTGGCACCACCCACATAGCCGGTATTGCCGCCCTGCGGTACGACTGGAATGCGAGCCTCGTTGCAGAACGCGAGCAGCTGGGCCACCTGCCCGGTAGTGCGCGGCAGCACCACGGCTGCGGCGGCGCCCTGGTACAGGCGCCGGTGATCGATCAGGTAGGGAGCAAGGTCAGCGGCCGCGGTGAGTACCGCGTCTGCACCGACGAGATCCGAGAGTTTGCGCGGCAAATCCATCGCACGCGCATTGTAGGGTCAGTGTGGCGTCAGCGGCGGACCGGGTGAATGCGCCGCGGCGAATGGTCGCGTGCCTCGACCGGCACGGGCTTCAGGTCCCAGATGATGCCGAACCAAGACAGGACCTTCAGCACGTAATAGCTGACGTCGATCTCCCACCAGTAGAAGCCCTGGCGTGCGGCATTCGGATAGTGGTGGTGATTGTTGTGCCAGCCTTCGCCCAGCGTGATGATCGCCAGCAGCCAGTTGTTGCGGCTGGTGTCACCGGTGCGATAACGCTGGCGGCCAAACACGTGCGACAGCGAGTTGATGGTGTACGTGCCGTGATAGCACAGCACCGTGCTGATGAAGAAACCCCACACCAGCATCTGCCAGCCATTGGTATGCAGTTGCGGCGCTGTCTTCTCAAGCAGTACGCCCAGCAGGAACATGCCCACGCCCAGCATGACGGGTACGGCGATGTCGAAGCGGTCGAGCCAGCGCAGTTCGCGGAACTTGAGCAGATCCTTGACGTACTTCAGGTCCGGCGTGAAGCCGCGGCGGGTCAGGAACCAGCCCATGTGCGCGCGCAGGAATCCGACCTGCTTCGGCGAATGGATGTCGCCTTCCTGGTCGGAATGCGCGTGGTGATGACGATGGTGGGCTGCCCACCAGATCGGACCGCGCTGCACGGCGGACGCCCCCAGAACCCCGAAGATGAACTGGCCGAGACGCGAGGTCTTGAACGCCTTGTGAGAGAAGTAGCGGTGGTACAGGCCGGTGATGGCGAACATCCGCACCACATAGGCGATCAGGGCGACGACCACGGCGGTCCAGCTGATTCCCACCCAGATCACGGCAAAGCAGGCCAGGTGCAGGGCTACATAGGGAACGATGCGTGCCCAGTCGATGGCATCCGGATTGGGCACGGCAGCGACTGTTGCAGCGCTGTTCGCAGCTTGCTTCTCGTTGTCCAGCCACTTCAGGAATCGCATCAGACGGGCACCTCAGTCGAATAACTTAATCAATGGGACGCGCAGGAATATACGGACTTTCCGCGATGATTAGAACCCGAATTCGCGGCAAAATCCGTGACTTGCGACCTGTCCGGGTGTTGGCAATTCGCGTCAGGGAATCCCTGGCCGCCCCATGCCGGCATTGCGCCATCAGGCCCTAAATCGATTTCTGCAAAGCCTCGATACGCTCTTCAAGCGGCGGATGGCTGCGCAACAACTTCGCAAGGCCGGAGGGCCGGCCCCCATTGATGCCAAAGGCAGCCATTTGGGCAGGCAGTGGCTGCTCTGATGAAGCCTTCAGCCGCTGTAGTGCGGCAATCATGTTGCCCGCGCCCGCGGCGCGCGCACCGCCCTGGTCGGCACGAAATTCGCGCCGCCGCGAAAACCACATGACGATCATGCTGGCCAGCAGGCCAAGCACGAGTTGCGCCACCATCACGGTGACGAAATAGCCGATGCCGCGGCCACGCTCGTTGCGCAGGACGGCCTTGTCGACGATGTCCCCGATGACGCGGGACAGGAAGAACACGAATGTGTTCACCACGCCCTGGATCAGCGTGAGCGTGACCATGTCGCCGTTGGCCACATGCGCAATTTCATGGCCCAGCACCGCCTCCACTTCATTGCGACGCATGGTGCTCAGCAGGCCGGTGCTGACCGCGACCAGCGCAGCATCGCGCCGCATGCCGGTGGCAAAGGCATTGGGCTGCGGCGAATTGAAGATGCCGACTTCCGGCATGCCGATACCCGCCTGTTCGGCCTGGTGACGCACGGTGGTCAGCAGCCACTGCTCGTCGGCACTGGCCGGTTTGTCGATGACGCGTACACCCATGGCGCGCTTGGCCATCCATTTGGAGATGGCCAGCGAGATGAACGCGCCACCGAATCCGAAGACGGCCGAAAAGATCAGCAGGCCGGTGAGATTCTGGCCGTGGGCAGCCAGATAGCTATCGATGCCGAGTAGCCGTACGGCTACCGAAAGCACCAGCATGATCGCGACGTTGGTGGCTACCAGCAGGAGTATTCGTTTCATGGTTCTTCCGGATGTGGGGGCGGTCGACTGCCCTTCAAGGGGCGGGCTTGCCAGCAGGCGACCGGCCGGTGATCAGTACTGGGTGTCTTCCTCGTCCTCGTCCCAGTCCTCGTCTTCGTCTTCATCCTCATCGTCGTCCCAGTCGTCATCGTCGTCGTCCAGGTCCTCGTCATCCTCGTCTTCGTCATCATCCGCATCGTCGGCGGCAGCCCAGCCCTCGGGTTCCTCGATCCGTTCGAGGTCCATTTCATGCCAGGTATCGAGGTCCAGTTCCTCGATGTCACCGTCCAGGTATTCGATTTCGACCAGTTCGGCGTCTTCGTCCACGGACAGCACGCGGAAGGTCTCATCCTCCTCCGCATTTTCATACCACTGACCCTTCACCGGCTCGTAATCTCTGCCCACAAACCTGACCTCTGTTGATGCCGCTGCAGGATATTAGGACCAGTGCTGGCGGCGGGCAACGGCGGCCGGCTGCTATAGTTGAGCGGCACCCTATGCAAGGACGTTCCCGAAGCCGCGCTGCTGGTCCCTCCCTGCTCACCGAAGCGCGTCGTGTCGTGGTCAAGGTGGGCTCGGCGCTGCTCGTCGACCAGAACAATGGCCGGCTGAACCGGGCATGGCTGGAAGCGCTGGCGCAGGACCTGCGGCGCATCCGCCGGCGCGGGCAGCAGCTGATCCTGGTCTCGTCCGGCGCAATAGCCCTCGGGCGGCGTCAGCTGGGACTGGAAAAGGGTGTGCTGTCGCTGGAGCAGAAGCAGGCTGCCGCTGCTGTCGGCCAGATCCGGCTCGCGCACGCGTACAAGGAGCTGCTGGATGACGAGCACATCGCAGTGGCGCAGGTGTTGCTCACCCTGCAGGACAGCGAGCAGCGCCGTCGCTACCTGAATGCGCGCGCCACGCTCAACACCCTGCTGGATCTCGGAGCCATACCGGTCATCAACGAGAACGACACGGTCGCGACCACCGAGATCCGCTACGGCGACAACGATCGCCTGGCGGCGCGCGTGGCGCAGATGGCCAGTGCCGATTGCCTGGTGCTCCTGTCGGATGTCGATGGGTTGTACTCGGCCGATCCGAATCTGGATCCGCAGGCAGAATTCTTCCCGGAGGTGCGTGGCATCACCGCGCGCATCGAGGCCATGGCGGGTGGTTCGGCGTCCGATGTCGGCTCGGGTGGCATGGCAACCAAGATTGCCGCTGCCCGAATCGCGATGGATGCCGGCTGCCACATGTGCATCGCCGCGGGTCATCCACAGCATCCGCTCAAGCGGGTTGAGGATGGCGCCCGCTGCACCTGGTTCATCGCGGCGGAGAGTCCCGCCGCTGCGCGCAAGCAGTGGATCGCGGGAGCGCTGAAGCCTGCTGGTATCCTCGCAATCGATGCCGGTGCGGTCAGTGCACTGCGGCGGGGTCGCAGCCTGCTGCCCGCCGGCATTACCTCGGTTGCCGGCAGTTTCGAGCGCGGCGATGCCGTGGACGTGGTCGATCCGCTGGGTATGGTGATCGCACGTGGCCTGTCGGCCTATTCGAGCGCCGATGTGGCGCGCATCAAGGGGCGCCGTAGCGGCGAAATCGAACAGTTGGTGGGGTTCCGGGGCCGCGACGAAGTGGTGCATCGGGACGATCTGGTACTGCGCGCAGGCGCGGATGACACGGGAGCGGCATGAACATGAGCAGCCCGAATATTTTCGAAGCACGCGACGACAAGCTGGAACTGGTGATGAATGACCTCGGGCAGCGCGCCGCAGCCGCCCGTCCGGCGCTGGCCCTGTCCACGACCGCGCAGCGGGATGAAGCGCTGCGCGCCGCCGCACGGACGATCCGGGCCCACGCCGCTGAAATCCAGTCCGCCAACGCCAGGGACATGGAGGCCGCCAGGGCGCGCGGGCTGTCGGCCGCGATGCTCGACCGCCTGCAGTTGAACGACAAGCGCATCGAAGCCATGGCAGCGGGAATCGAGCAGATCGCCGCCTTGCCCGACCCGGTGGGCAATGTCGCCGCGGAGTGGACACGTCCGAACGGGCTGGTGATCCAGCGCGTGCGGGTACCGCTGGGTGTCATCGGCATCATCTACGAGAGCCGGCCGAACGTGACTGCTGATGCCGGTGCGCTGTGCCTGAAGTCCGGCAATGCGGTGATCCTGCGCGGCGGCTCGGAGAGCCGCCTTTCGAGCGCAGCCATTCACGCCTGCCTGGTGGAGGGGCTGCGCGCGGTAGCTTTGCCCGAGGCCGCGATCCAGCTGGTGCCAACCGCCGACCGGGCGGCCGTGGGCATGATGCTTGCGGGTCTGGATCACCACATCAACGTGATCGTGCCGCGCGGCGGACGCAGCCTGGTGGAGCGCGTGCAGAAGGAAGCGCGCGTGCCGGTGATCGGTCATCTCGAAGGGCTGTGTCATGTGTACGTGGATCGCGATGCGGACCCTGACATGGCGCGCTCCATCGTGGTC
>CAYWDZ010000180.1:0-6430 GCA_964456255.1 uncultured Steroidobacteraceae bacterium
AGCGCAAGCTGCTGGAGAAGCAGAAGGAAGGCAAGAAGCGCATGAAGCAGGTGGGTTCGGTGGAGATTCCCCAGGAAGCCTTCCTGGCGGTGTTGAAGGTCGGCAAGAAGTAGATCGGGGGCCTGCAAGTGTTCGATCAGATTCTGCTCATATTGTCCTGGTTGCTGCTGCCGGTGCTGGTGGTGGTCGTGGTGGACGACTGGTTCCTGCGCCCGCGGCGCCGTCTGCAGGCATTGCCGGGGCAGGCCATCGATCCCCCGTTCATCACCTTGCTTTACAACCTGGTGTTGCCGCTGATCGTCGCCGGGGCGCTGCACCTGGTCCGCTCCGAGCGGCTGGATTTTGCGCTGACCCTGGTGATCATTTCGGCCGTGGGTGGCGTGATCTGGGCGCTCGATGCGTGGGTGTTCCGCCCGCAACGCGATCGTGCCGCGCTGGCCGCGGGCAAGGAGGCCCATGCCGTTCCCGAGCCCGGGGTGGTGGACTATGCGCGCAGCATGGTGCCGGTGGTGGTATTCGTGCTGGTGCTGCGTTCCTTCCTGTTCGAGCCGTTCCGCATTCCATCGGATTCGATGATGCCGACGCTGCAGGACGGGGATTTCATCCTGGTGAACAAGTTCAGCTACGGCCTCAGGCTGCCGGTGCTGAACACCAAGATCATCGGCGTCGGGGAGCCGAAGCGTGGCGATGTGGTGGTGTTCCGCTACCCGCCGGATCCCCGGATCAACTACATCAAGCGCGTGGTCGGGCTGCCGGGTGACCGCGTCAAGGTGATTTCCGATCGCGTGTACGTCAACGGCGAGCCGCTGGACGAGCAGCCGCTGGGGCGCTATTCGGATGGCTGCTACGACAACATGCGGCTGTCGGAGGTGCAGACGGGAGAGCACCGCCACCAGACGCTGTCCTGTCTTTCACCGTACTCGCTGCCGGGCGCGCCGCTGCCGTCCTGCAATCGCAGGATTGACCGCGGTTATGTCTGTTCGGAGAGCAACCCGCCGCTGGTGGGTGAAGGCGTGTCCGACAACGGCGATGTGGAGGAAGTAACCGTTCCGGCTGGCAACTACCTCATGATCGGTGATAATCGCGACAACAGTGAGGACAGCCGGTACTGGAACAATCACAGCTGGGGCTTCGTGCCGGAAGAGAATCTGGTGGGTAGCGCCCGCCGCGTGTGGTTCAACTTCGACATGAAGCGGCGTCCGCTCATCAACTGGAGCCGGATCGGCACGAAGATCGACTAGGGCAGGAGAGGCGGAATTTATGCGTAGTCGTCAGACGGGCGTTACCTTCATCGGCTGGGTGGTGCTGCTGATTCCGGTAGCCATCGTTTTTTTCGGGGGCATCAAGCTGTTCCCGATCTACATGAATCATTTCAAGGTCTCGGAAGCGCTCAAGCAGACGGCGCAGGAAAACCGGGACAAGGGCAATGTCGCGGCCATCGACCTGCGCCGGGAGCTGGAGCGCCGCTTTGACATCGAGGGCATCGAGGAGCCGAGCCTGGATTCCATCGTGATCGAACGCGACGATGGCGATTGGGTGATGATTGCCGAATACGATCGCGAGACCAGCTTCTTCGGCAATGTCGCCCTGACCGTGCACTTCAACAAGCGCGTGGTGGTCCAGTAAACCGGCAGGAACTCAGCCCGGCCGCCATGGCTGCGCCGCAGGTCAATGACGGCGCCCGGGACGAGGCGCTGGCCGCGTGGTTGCGCGGGCTGCTGGGGCGCGACCTGCCGCGGCTTGATCTGTGCCGTGCCGCACTGACGCATCGCAGCGCCCATCACGACAACAACGAACGGCTGGAATTCCTTGGTGACGCCGTGCTTGGCATGGTGGTGGCCGAGGAACTCTTTCGCCGCTACCCGGCTGCCAGCGAGGGTACCCTGAGTCGACTGCGCTCGCGCCTGGTAAGCGCCGAACCGCTGGCCGGTATCGGGGCGAGCATCGGCATCGGGGCGATGCTGCGCCTGGGCAGCGGCGAGCTGCGCTCCGGTGGCTTTCGCCGCGAATCCATCCTGGCTGATGCCACCGAAGCGCTGTTCGGTGCCGTGTATCTGGAAGGTGGTCTTGAAGTTGTGCGCCGGCTGATCATGCAAGTCTTCGCGCAGCAGCTTGACGCACTCCAGCCCGAAGCGGAGCTCAAGGATGCCAAGACCCAGCTGCAGGAACTGCTGCAGGGGCGCGGGGAGTCGCTGCCTGGCTACTTGCTGGAAGGCGCGGTCGGCGAGCCGCACGAGCAGGTATTTACCGTGCGGTGTGAAGTGCGCCTGCTGTCCGGAGCCCAGCTGCATGCGCAGGGCGCGGGCTTGAGTCGCAGGAGGGCTGAACAGGATGCAGCAGCGGGCGTGCTCGAGAAACTGCGCGAGAGGTGGCAGGCATGAGCGGCCATGTCTGTGGCTTCGCGGCATTGATCGGGCGCCCGAATGTCGGCAAGTCGACGCTGCTGAATGCCCTCATCGGCCACAAGGTTTCCATTGTCAGCCACAAGCCGCAGACCACCAGGCACCGTGTTCTGGGGCTGGTCAACCTGCCACAGGCCCAGATTGCCTTTGTTGATACTCCCGGCCTGCATCGTCAGGAAGGCCGGGCGCTGAACCGGGCCATGAATCGGGCTGCTTCCGCGGCGGCGCTGGACGCCGACGTGATCGTATTCGTGGTGGAGGCACTGCGTTTCGGCGCCGAGGACGAGCTGGCATTGCAGCGGGCCAGCGAGGCCGGC
Organism: uncultured Steroidobacteraceae bacterium; assembly: GCA_964456255.1. Taxonomy (GTDB): domain Bacteria; phylum Pseudomonadota; class Gammaproteobacteria; order Steroidobacterales; family Steroidobacteraceae; genus ZC4RG30. The sequence goes on from CAYWDZ010000180.1 coordinate 2,720, forward strand.
AAGCCCATCGTCGCAGTGGTGAACAAGGTTGACCTGGTGCAGCCGCGCGAGCGGTTGCTGCCCTACCTGGCAGATCTGGCCAGGCGCCATGACTTCGTCGAGGTCGTGCCGGTATCGGCACGGAGCGAGCGCGATGTGCGCCAGCTTGCCGCCATCATCGCCACGCACCTGCCTGAATCCCCGCCGCTGTTTCCCGCCGACCAGCTCACCGATCGCAGTGACAACTTCCGCATCGCGGAGATCATCCGCGAGAAGCTCACGCTGGAACTCAATGAGGAGCTGCCCTACGGCATTGCCGTGGAAGTGGAGGGCACCGGGCAGGAGGACGACGGCCAGCTGGTGGTGTCGGCCGTGATCTGGGTTGATCGCCCCGGCCAGAAGCCCATCGTGATCGGCGCCGGGGGCGAGCGGCTGAAGCGCGTGGGCAGCGCAGCACGGCGCGAATTGAACGAACTGCTGGGCCGGCGTCTGCACCTGAAGCTGTGGGTGAAGGTGCGCGAGGATTGGGCCGACAGTGCGCAGGCACTGCGCGAGCTCGGCATGGAGTAGCCGTTGCAGCGCGTGCAACATGCGGCGGCATTCATGCTGCACCAGCGGCCCTGGGGTGATGCGGGCCGCATCATTGAACTGTTTTCACGCGAACACGGCCGCCTGTCGGTGTTCGCGCACGGCGTTCGCGGCGCGCAGGCGCGCCTTGCCCCGGTGTTGCAGCCGTTCGTGCCCTTGCTGGTGTCATGGGCGGGCCGCGGCGAGGCGCCGCGGCTGACCGGGGCGGAGCCGGACCGCGAACGGGCGGCGGCCGGGGCGCTGCCCCGCGCGCGGCTCATGTCCGCCTGGTATGTGTCCGAACTGGTGCTGACGCTGACTGCGCGGCATGATCCGCAGCCGGAGCTGTTCGACCACTATGCCCAGGCATTGGCCGGGCTGCGCAGTGCAGCCAGCCAGGAGCGCACGCTGCGGCTGTTCGAGAAGCGGCTGCTGGATGTGCTGGGATACGGAGTGGCCGAACTCGATGAGGCGTGCTTCGACGATCCGGCTGAACTGGAGAAGCTGCGGCCGGTGCTGCGGGCCGGCGTGGCCAGATGCCTCGAGGGGCGTCCCTTGCGGACGCGAACGGTGGCCGTGTCGCTGCGCGAGTTTGCACGCGTGAACCGGCCCGGCAATGGAGCTTGAGCTGATCTCATGACGTATCTCGCGCTGGGTGTAAACGTGGATCATGTCGGCACGGTGCGCAACGCGCGCCGTGCGCGGCATCCGGATCCGGTGCATGCGGCGCTGCTGGCCGAGCAGGCCGGGGCGGACAGCATCACCATGCATCTGCGCGAGGATCGTCGCCACATCATCGACCGTGATCCCTTCACCTTCATGACGCTGATGCGGACGCGGCTGAATCTGGAGATGGCGGCGACGCCCGAGATGCTGGCCATCGCCGAGCGGCTGCGGCCATCGGACTGCTGCCTGGTGCCCGAGAAGCGTACGGAAGTGACCACGGAGGGCGGGCTCGACGTGGCCGGGCAGGAGTCACTGCTGCGGGCTGCGGTGGCGCAGCTGTCGGCGGCCGGGATCCGCGCCTCGCTGTTCATCGATCCGGACGAGGCGCAGGTCATGGCGGCGCGGGCGGTGGGTGCGCCGGCGGTTGAGTTGCACACCGGAGCCTATGCCGAAAGTCATGGGGCCGAGCGCGCGCGCGAACTGGAACGGCTGCGCGGCGCCGCACGCCAGGCTGCGCAGCTCGGGCTTGCCGTGCATGCCGGCCACGGCCTCGACTATCACAATGTGCAACCGGTGGCGGCCATACCCGAGATTGCCGAGCTGAATATCGGCTTTGCCATCATTGGTCGCGCGCTGTTCACGGGCATGGCCGCGGCAGTGAGCCAGATGAAGGCCTTGATGCTTGCCGCCCGGCAATGAACCACCTGGTCTTCGACATCGAGACCATTCCCGACGTGGACTTTGGACGCCGGCTGCTGGGTCTCGATGGGCTGTCCGACGCCGATGTCGCCAGTGCGATGTTCGCGCTCAGGCGCGAGAAGAGTGGCGGAGAGTTCCTGCCGCTGCCGCAGCATCGCGTGGTGGCCATTGCCTGCGCACTGCGGCGGGGCGATTCGCTGAAGGTGTGGAGCCTCGGCGATGAGGGCAGCAACGAGAAGGAACTGCTGGAGCGCTTCTTCGATGGCATCGAGCGCTACACACCGGATCTGGTGTCCTGGAATGGCGGCGGCTTCGACCTGCCGGTGATGCATTACCGCTGCATGCTGCATGGCGTACGCGCTGCGCGTTACTGGGAAACCGGCGACGAGGACAACTCCTTCCGCTACAACAACTACCTCTCGCGCTTCCACTGGCGGCATCTGGACCTGATGGATGTGCTGGCCGGCTTTCAGCCACGGGGTGGCGCGGCGCTGGCCGACGTGGCGGCCCTGCTTGGCCTGCCAGGCAAGCTGGGCTTTTCCGGTGCGCGCGTGTGGGACGCCTTCAAGGCCGGCGACATCCAGGGCATCCGCCGCTACTGCGAGACGGATGTGCTCAACACCTACCTGATCTTCCTGGCCTTCGAACGCATGCGTGGCCGGCTCGAGCCGGACAATCATGCCGCCGAGGTGCAGCGCGTGCGCGAGCTGCTGGCCGAGTCCGGCGAGCCGCATCACCACGAGTTCCTGCAGCAGTGGCCCGACGCAGCTCAGCGCCGCTAGAAACCGTTACCGGACGCATCGATGCCCTGAACAGCGACGGCTGGGGTGTGGTGCGTGCCACGGCCGGTGGCAAGACGGTGTTTGTCGCCGGTGCGCTGCCCGGTGAGCTGGTCGAATTCCGCGTGCGGCGTCGTGAACGCAATCATGACCAGGCCGAGCTGGTGAACCTGCTTGAGCCGGCGCCAGATCGCATCACGCCACGCTGCGCGCATTTCGGAACCTGCGGGGGGTGCGCGCTGCAGCACCTTGCGCCCGAATCGCAGCTGGCAGTCAAGGATCGGGAGCTGCGCGAGGCGCTGCGGCGCATCGGCAAGGTCGAGCCGGCAAGCTGGCTGCCACCACTGGCCGGCGCGCCCTGGGCCTATCGGCGACGGGCGCGTCTCGGAGCGCGCTTCGTGCACGCGAAGGGTCGTTCACTGGTGGGCTTTCGCGAAAAGATGAGCAGCTATGTCGCGGACGTGGAGCGCTGCGAGGTGCTGCGGCCCGAGGTCGGGCCGCTGGTCGGCGAACTGGGTCGCCTCGTCAGCGCGCTGTCCATCCCCGAGCGCATCCCGCAGATCGAAGTGGCGGTGGGCGACAACCGCACCGTGCTGGTGATACGCGTGCTCTCGCCGCCGACGCCCGCCGATCGCGAGAGGCTGGCGCAGTTCGAGCGCGAACACGGCGTTGCCATCCTGCTGCAGTCGGGTCGGCCCGACCAGCTCGAGCCGCTGTCCGGGGAACGGCCCGAGCTGTGGTACGAGCTGCCGGCCTACGACCTGCGGCTCGTGTTCGAACCCGCCGATTTCATCCAGGTCAATGGCGCCATGAACCGGATGCTGATCGACCGGGTGCTGGAGCTGCTGGGTGTCACGTCCGGATCGAGCGTGCTGGATCTGTTCTGCGGACTGGGAAACTTCACGCTGCCGCTGGCGCGCCGTGCCGGACATGTGGTGGGTATCGAAGGTGACAGCGGGCTCATTGCCCGCGCCCGCGGCAATGCCGAACGCAACGGCATCGCCAATGCAGAGTGCCATGT
>CAYWDZ010000181.1:0-6402 GCA_964456255.1 uncultured Steroidobacteraceae bacterium
TGGCCGGTCTGCGCGGCCTTGATCGCGATCTCCGCTGTTTCCAGGTCGCGGATTTCGCCCACCATCACCACATCCGGATCCTGGCGCAGGAAGGCGCGCAGCGCTGCCGCAAAGGTCAGGCCAACCTTGTTGTTGACGTTGACCTGGTTGACGCCAGGCAGATTGATTTCCGCCGGGTCCTCGGCGGTGGAGATGTTGGTGTCTTCCTTGTTCAGGATATTGAGGCCCGTGTACAGCGACACGGTCTTGCCCGAGCCGGTGGGCCCTGTTACCAGAATCATGCCCTGGGGTTTGGCCAGGTATTTCATGTACAGGTCTTTCTGGAATGGCTCGTAACCCAGCGCATCGATGCCCAGCATGGCCGAGCTCGGATCCAGGATACGCATCACGATCTTTTCGCCGTACAGCGTCGGGCAGGTGCTGACGCGGAAGTCGATGGCCCGCGTCTTGGACAGCTTCATCTTGATGCGGCCGTCCTGCGGCACGCGGCGTTCGGCGATGTCCAGGCGGCTCATCACCTTCAGGCGCGCCGACATCTTGCCGGAGAGCTGCACCGGGGGCTGGGCAACTTCCTTCAGCACGCCATCCATGCGGTAGCGCACGCGGTAGGTCTTTTCGTAGGGCTCGAAGTGAATGTCCGATGCGCCCTTGCGGATGGCATCGAGCAGCAGTTTGTTGACGTAGCGGACGATGGGCGCGTCTTCGACATCGTCGCGGGTAACGCCATCGGCCTCGATCTCATCGCCGCCGGAGACCTCCAGGCCCTCCAGCTCCATGGCCTCGTCGTCGCCAAGCAGGGGAGTACTGGCTTCCGCGCCCTCGATGGCCTTGTCGACCATGCGCTGCAACTTGTCGTCTTCAACGACAACCGCATCCACGCCAAGGCCGGTCTGGAACTTGATCTCGTCAATGGCATGCAGGTCTGTGGGATCCGATACACCGAGGAACAGGCGCTTGCCGCGCCGGAACATCGGCAGCACGCGGTGCTTGACCAGCAGCTTGTCGGAAACCAGCCGCGTGACTTCCAGATCAAGGGGCAGCGCGTCCAGATCGAGCAGGGGTACGCCGAATTCGCCGGCGGCGGCTTCGGCGATGTCCCGCGGCTTCGCGGCGCCGGCCCCGACCAGCTGGCTTACGAAATGCGACTTTTTTTCCTTGGCAGCAGCCAGGGCATTGAGCGCGTCTTCCTCGCTGATGACCCCGTCCTGGACAAGCCGCTGCGGCAGGCCGGAAAGCCCGCCACGGTTGCCAACGTTCGCCACCAGGGAAAGATTGTCGCTCATGTGCCTCAATGCCGGATCGATCTGCTCACCATGGCAAAAGTCTAGTGCAGGTGCGCGTCCCTGCAACTGTCAAATTGCCTTCGGATGGTCGCACGGCCCCTGCCGGGCGTGCGTGACTAGAGTCGCAAATAGGGGCCGGAGGCCCTTATGAGGGGCTTCCCCGCTCGGTTGCCACCATCTGTGAACAGCCCCCGGACGGGATTGCTACTGTACGCCATGATTTGCCCCCCATGAATGCAGGCTTCTGGCAGGAATGACTGGAAACTCGCACGGCCGTCCCCTGGACTGGTACCTGCTGAACTGGCTTGTTCCCGCACTTTTCGCTTTGCTGGTGTCGGCGGTGATCCGGTTTCATTCGCTGATGCCTGTGCCGACCATGCCGCGCATGGTGGGAAACCTGCTGGCGCTCGATGGAGTGTCATTGCTGGGTCTGATGGCATTGGGCCGCCGGGTTATGGTGCCCAGGGATATTGCGTTGTTGCTGCTGGCCCTGGCGGCGTCCGCGATCATTTCTGTGCTGGGGTCAGGGGACGCGAATACCTCCTTGCTGCGCCTTGAGCTCTATGTGTCGATTGCTTTGCTAGCGACAGTCTTTTGCCTGCTGTATCGCGATGCCGGCCAGGTCCCGCTGGCAGGCATGTTGCTCGCCGTTAGCCTGGTGCATCTGCCGTTCCTGCTCTCGGCAGTGCAGTGGATCAGCCATCTGCAGCCACCTTATTGGCAGGACGGTCCGCGGGTTGCAGATTTCGGTCATGTTCGCCAGTTTGCCGAGTTCAGCTTCTTCGCTGCGGTGTGTGCCACCGCGCTCGGTGTGATATTGCGGCGGATGGTGTGGCCGTCCCTGATTCTGGCAACGCTGGCTCTCTTCGGCATCGTGCTTACGGGGTCGCGGGGAGCGCTGGTAGCCTGGATGCTGTTTTCAGGTCTGGCTTTCTGCATCTGTCGATGCCGGCTTCGCGTCGGGCTACTGACATTAATTCCGTTGCTGGTGGCAGCGCTTGCGGTCTGGTATCTGGACCAATCGGGCCTGATGCATTCGCCGAACATCTTCAGCCGTGTCGTGCAAGTTGTTCAGGACCAGGGGGCGGGCTTCGACAGTGGGCGCATGGTGATATGGACCGCGTCCCTAAAACAGATTGCGCTGCATCCCATATTCGGCAGTGGGCCGGAGGGATTCTGGCTAACTGGCTGCTGCTCGCCCACATACATGCAGGCACACAATTTCGTTCTGCAATTGTTGATCGAATTTGGTGCGATGGGCTGTGGAATCGTGGCACTGATTCTGTTCAGAATCACGCGACGCGTGGGCGGCATGGCTGGCGGATGTTCACTCGTACTCGCCACGCCGGAGAATCGCGTGCTGGCCTGCATGATTGTGGCCTACCTTGCCTACAGCCTGATCGACCAGACCATGTACCACCTGTTGCCGCTACTGCTTATCGCGCCGGTTGTCGGGATGTTTGCAGCGGGACTTGCCCAGGCGCACAGATCTGCTACTGCTGCGGTTTGATTTCGGTGGGTTCACCTTCGAATCGGACGCCGAATCTCTTCTCCAGCGCTTGACGCAGGCGCGTTTCCTCTTTCGGGTCGCCCCCAGGGTTCCCGGGCGCGTACACAAAGCGGTAGGGACCTCCGCTGGCGCTGCTCGGTACCGCGCCGGCAAAGGAATCTCCCAGCATGGCCGCATACTGCCGGCTCGACATGATCTGGTCGATGAGTTCGGATCGGACCAGGATGCGATCCGTGACCGGGTCGAGACGATAGACCCGTGCAGCGTTTGCGATGGCACTGGGTGTCATTTCTGGCGAGATGAATCCCTGCGGGTTGTATTCGCTCTCGGTAAAGCGGATGCGGCTGATGAAGCTGGCCTCGGAATCCATGCCGGATTGAATCAGCGGCAGCAGGGACTGGCCGTCGCAGGATTCGTCCGGGTCGACATGAAGAAATTCCAGAATCGTGGGCGCAAGGTCCAGCAAGGATACGGGCGCGTTCCGATGACCCGGAGGTGCAAAGTTCACGCTTGAAGGCCCATACGCGCGCATTCCCAGAACGACATGGTATTGATGCGGCGAGAAGACGCTCGTGCCGTGGCCCCATTTTTGAGCATTGGCTGCGTGGTCATCGGAATCGGGAAATGCCCCGGAAATGAGATCATCGTCCCTGCCGAGCGCTTCCCCGTGATCAGAGAGCACAATGACCAGCGCATTGTCCAGAGCGCCCCGTCGCCGCAGAATTTCCAGCAGATCACCGAATTGCCGGTCCGCCCGGTGCACGGCTTCCTGGTACATCTGGGCGGTATTGTCCGCGTTTGGTGCGCTTTCTGGCGAGGTTGCCCAGGTAAAAGGCCAGTGCGGCAGGGTGAGATGAGTGGCCAGGAAGAAGGGTTGGCTGAAGTCGAAAACGCGACCTACGCGTTGCACGAATGAGTCGGGATCGTAAGTGACGTGTGCGGCCCGATTGGCATGCACATGGGGAAACAGCACGGCCCCCAGCCGGGAATTCATGATCAGATTCGACAGGGGTGTATCGGCAAACCAGGCCAGAACAAAGTCGCTGCCGCCAATGGTCGGCGTTGCCGTTTGATCAAACCCGTAGCTGGCGTCTATGTTCGAAAAGCGCGTTTCATCGATGGCGTAGTAGGTCCGATAGCCGCGCTCGTGCAGCAGCTGCGGTAGCGTGTTTCCCACGTGAATCAGTTGCGGCGAGAGCAGATTCATGTAGGCGCCCGTGGTGTGGGGGTGCCTGCCGGTCAGGATCGAAACCCATGAGGGAAAGGTTCGGGCGAGCGGGGTGACGGCATCGGTAAATTCCGTGGCGCCGTCCAGGAAGCCGCGAATATGTGGAGCAGCATCTGCCGTCACTGCGTCCGGCCGCAGCGAGTCGATGCCAAGGATGATGATGTTTGGAACGCCCGGTTCGGCTGGCCGATGGGCCGGGGCCCCGGACACGAATCCGCCGGCCGTCAGCAGGGCTGCCACTCCGGCTGCGGGCCACACAAGTCTGCGTGTGGCATATCGTCGCAGCACCTGTATCGCCATCAGCGCAATGATTCCCAGCAATGCGGTGGTGGCCGCAATCCACGGCGTGATGCCAAACAGACTGGCATGGATGAGGTCCTGATACGGCTCGCCGAGCGAGGATTGTGGAAAGAAGTTCGCGTTTGCGATGAGCGTCCAGAGCGCACCCACGATGAACCATATGAGGACCCATTGCCGGCGCGAGCAGCGCACCAATGGCAGGGCCTTCTCGCTGAGCAGGGCCAGCAGCCAGCATGTGGCTCCAAACGCCAGGTGCAATGCCAGCATGGCGCAGCTGAACAGAAAGATGTTCAAGCCCAGCCGCGTGTGCCATAGCGGATCACCCAGCGCAGTCTGGACGATCTGGATGTTGAAAGCCGGAGAATTGACGTCGCCTGCCAGCCGGGCATAGGAGACCACCAGCAGACCGATGGCCAGCAACCCGGAGAGAACCAAGCCCGAGCTCTTGGGGGCCGCTGACAGGCTTGAATTGGCGGGACTGCTCACAGCAGAACTTATATCAAATCGCGGCTTCGGGCCCGATCTGCGCTGATGAAACTGAGCACCGATTCACTTCAGGAGATTCACAAAAAAAGAAAGCCCCTCAAAAGAGGGGCTTTCCAGACCAGGCTGAATTTCAGCCATCCGTCTTAGGCGCGGCAGTTGGCCGGGCGATACTTCGCTGTCAGAGTGGAGTTGGCAGCACTGAATGTGGTGCCACTCGCGACAGTCAGAGACGCATTGATGGCCTTGTCGCCGCAGCGCCACGCGATATCACCATTGGCGCTCGTGTACGGCGTCAGGGCAAGCGTCATGTTGTTGATCTTCGCATTGACGTCCTTGCCGTAGGTGATGATGATCGTGCCGTCGTCAACCAGGACCTGGGACACGTACTTGCCCTGGATATTGGTTTCCACATCCAGGCCAGCACCTGCGTTGTCGACCGGCATGACTCCATTGCTGGCGAAGGTCTCCGCCACGGCGGCCTTTGCAGCGCCCGCCAAGTTCAGACCTTCCGTCACCTGGGAGCGGATCGTGTAGTCGGAATAGGCCGGAATGGCGATGGCCGCCAGAATGCCGATGATCGCGACCACGATCATCAACTCGATCAGGGTGAAACCCTTCTGCACAGACTTGATCATTTGAGACTCTCCTAAAAAAGACTTTGGTTGTAGAGCAGCGATTCGGCACGACGCCGATGACCAGTTAAGAGCAAGGCACGTGCCAGCGCCCGCCTTGAGGTCGTAAGCTAATGATCCAGTGGAAGTTGTTCTGTGCGCCCGTTCGCGATTTGACCGCAGGCCGTCGCGTCGCGACGACGACGCCAGTCACATAGTGACGTTCCGCGTCACTTTGTGACCTTGCTGGGCCGGCCTATTCGATTCCCAGCTTCTTGATCCGGTAGCGCAGTGCCCGAAACGTCACACCCAGCAGTTTGGCCGCAGCAGTCTTGTTGTAGCGGGTCTGTTCCAGTGCACGAATGATGGCCTCGCGTTGCAGTCCGTCGAGCCGTTCGCCGAGGGCCTCTCCACCCTGATCCGCCCCGGAACCAGCCTCGGGTGTGGCGATGGCTGGCTGCGCTGCGTGTTCCTGACGCATCACGTTGCGCAGCCTGATGTCTTCGGCGCGAATCGTGCCATCGAGCGACAGCGTGTGGGCCCGCTCCAGGATGTTTTCGAGTTCGCGCACATTGCCGGGAAAGCCGTAGTCGGCGAGCCTGGCCAGTGCCTCGGGCGTAATCTCCGTTGACCGCTCGCCGCCGGCGCGCCTGGCCAGCCGGTGCAGGATGTGTTCTGCCAGTTCAGGAATGTCCTCGGGCCGCTCGCGCAGAGAAGGCACGCGCAATTCGATCACGTTGATGCGGTAGAAGAGATCCTCGCGAAAGGCGCCACGGGCAACCTGGTCTGCGAGGCTCTTGTGAGTGGCCGACAACAGCCGCACGTCAACGGGTTGTTCGGCGGTCTCGCCGACCGGGCGCACGGTCTTCTCCTGGATCACCCGCAGCAGCTTCACCTGCATGTGCAGCGGCAGGTCGGCCACCTCGTCCAGGAACAGCGTGCCGCCCTCGGCGCTGCGGATCAGGCCTTCCTTGTCGGCGACCG
>CAYWDZ010000182.1:0-6395 GCA_964456255.1 uncultured Steroidobacteraceae bacterium
GGTCGGGCTGCTGGGGCCCAATGGCGCCGGCAAGTCCACCTCCTTCTACATGATTGTCGGGCTGGTGAGCGCCGACGCCGGCAGGATCACGCTCAACGATATCGACCTCACCAACCTCGCCATGCACCGACGCGCCCGCCTGGGCCTCGGCTATCTGCCGCAGGAAGCCTCCGTGTTCCGGCGCCTTTCGGTGGAGCACAACATCCTGGCCATTCTCGAGACCCGCAGCGATCTGAAGGCTGCCGGCCGCCGGTCCGAGCTGGAGCAGATCCTGGAAGACCTGCACATCGGCCACGTGCGCAAGAGCCTGGGGATTGCGCTTTCTGGCGGCGAACGCCGTCGGGTGGAGATCGCGCGGGCGCTGGCTGCGGCGCCGCATTTCATCCTGCTGGACGAGCCCTTTGCCGGGGTGGACCCCATCTCCGTGCTGGATATCCAGCGCATCGTGGGCCAGCTCGCGGCGCGTGGCATCGGCGTGCTGATAACCGACCATAACGTGCGCGAAACCCTCGGCGTTTGCAACCGTGCCTGCATCGTGGATCGCGGAAGCGTGATCGCATCAGGAAATGCCGAGGAAATCCTTGCCAACGAGCGAGTCCGCGAGGTGTACTTGGGCCATGACTTCCGCATGTAGCGGAAGTTCCACTGGCAAACAATGTTGAAAGCCTCTCTGCAGCTTCGCCTCGGCCAGCAGGTGACCATGACACCTCAGCTGCAGCAGGCGATCAGGCTGCTGCAGCTACCCTCCCTCGAACTGCAGGCGCACATCCGCGAACTGCTCGAAACCAACGTGATGCTGGAGGCCGAGGAAGATCCGGAAGGCTCGGCCAGCTTCGAGGCGCTGGGCGCCGGCCCCAACGACCGCGAACTGCCCCCGGACGCCACGGAGGAACCCGCCGCAAGCGGGCGCGAAGAGCCCGAACCCACTGTCGAGATCGTGGAGGATTCGTGGGCGGAACCTTCAGCCGGACCGGGAGAGTCGGCCTGGAACGGCGAAGACGAGGACCGGCAGCAGGAATTCCAGGCCGGGCACGGCGAATCGCTGGTCGAACACCTGCTTTGGCAGCTGGAGATGGCGGCCCTGAGCGAGCGCGAGCGCGCGATCGGCCGGGCCATTGTCGATGCCATCAGTGATGACGGTTACCTCACCGACGACTTTGCCGCCATCGCGGCCACGCTGCTGCCGGAGATCAGCGCCAGCGATGAGGAAATCGAGGCCATGCTGGGCGTCGTGCAGGGCTTCGACCCGGTCGGCGTCGGTGCCCGCGATGTCAGCGAATGCGTGCGCCTGCAGCTGCGCGTGCTCGACCCGGACACGGCGGGTCTGGCAACCGCGCTGGCCCTCACGCAGGGGCACCTGGATCAGGTGGCCAACCGCGAACTGGCACTGCTGCGCCGCGAGCTGAAGGTCTCCGACGAGGAACTCGAACAGGCGCTGGTGCTGGTGCGGGCGTGCAATCCGCGCCCGGGCGCGCAGATCAGCTCGTCCGCGCCGCAGTACGTGGTGCCCGATGTGTTCGTGCGCCGCAGCGGCACCGGATGGACGGTGGAGATGAATGGCGCCACGCTGCCGCGCGTGCGCATCAACGAGAGCTACGCGAGCCTCATCGGCCGCGCCGCCAGCCACGCCACCATGCGCACGCAGCTGCAGGAAGCGCGCTGGCTGCTCAAGAGCCTGGAGATCCGCCACGACACGTTGCTCAAGGTGGCGCGTTCGATCGTGGAGCGCCAGCACGAATTCCTCGAACACGGCGAGGAGCACATGCGCCCGATGATCCTGCGCGACATTGCCGAAGCCATCGGCATGCATGAATCCACCATTTCGCGCGTCACTTCCGGCAAGTACATGCACACGCCACGCGGCGTCTTCGAACTGCGCTATTTCTTTTCCAGCCAGGTCGAGGGTTCGGATGGCTCCGGCACGTCATCCACCGCGATCCGCGCCAAGATCCGCAAGCTCATCCGCGACGAACCGCCCGAGGCACCGCTGTCCGACAGCCGCATTGCCGAGATGCTTTCGAAGGAAGGCATTCCCGTTGCCCGCCGCACGGTTGCCAAGTACCGGGAATCGATGGGCATCGCCCCGTCCAATGAACGCAAGAAGATCTGATCATCAGGACCAGTCGTAACGAGGAGGCCATCATGCAGCTCAATGTCAGCGGTCACCATGTCGAGATCACCCCGTCGATGCGCGCCTATGTGGAAAAGCGTCTGGAGCGCGTGAAGCGCCACTTCGACCAGGTGATCGATGTGCACTTCGTGATGTCGGTGGACAAACTGGTGCACAAGGCCGAGGCGACCCTGCATGTAAGTGGCAACAACATCCACGCCGACGCCACCGACAGCAACATGTATGCGGCGATCGACGCCCTGACCGACAAGCTGGATCGCAGCATCGTCAAGCACAAGGAGAAGCAGCGCGATCACCACGCCAGCGAGGCCCGCCGCGCGGCGCGGCTCTGATCGCACGTCACGCGCAGCACATGCGGTTGATCCTCGTCAGTGGTCTGTCCGGCTCCGGCAAGAGCGTGGCGCTGCACATGCTCGAGGATCTGGACTTCTACTGCGTGGACAACATTCCGGCGGCGCTGCTGCAGGCCTTCGTTTCCCACACCCTGCGCAGCACCGACCGGCAGTATCAACAGGTCGCCGTGGGCATCGATGCGCGCAATGCGCGCGCCGAGATCGCCTCGGTCCCGACCCTGGTTGCGGAGCTGCGTGCATCCGGCATCGCCTGTGAACTGCTGTTCCTCACGGCCTCGGATGAGGCCCTGCTGCGCCGTTTTTCGGAGACCCGCCGCCGGCATCCGCTGTCGCGCGAGGGCAGCGGTTTGCGCGAGGCCATCCAGCTCGAGCGCGACCTGCTCGATCCGGTGGTACAGGCGGCGGATCTGGTCATCGACACTTCGCACACGGGAGTCCACGAGTTGCGCGAACTGGTGCGCCGGCATGTCGACCGGCGGCGCGAGGCCAGGCTGTCGATCGTCTTCCAGTCCTTCGGTTACAAGCACGGCATTCCCGGCGATGCCGACTTCGTGTTCGATGCGCGCGCGCTGCCGAATCCCTTCTGGGAGCCGGAGCTGCGCGAACTCAACGGACGCGACGCAGCGGTCGCGCAGTACATTGAACGCAGCGCCACCACCGCCGCCCTCGCCCGCGACATCACCAGCTTCATCGAGGCGCGCATTCCCGAATTCCACGCCGCCAACCGCAGCTACATGACTGTCGCGATCGGCTGCACCGGCGGGCAGCATCGCTCGGTGTACCTGGTCGAACGGCTGGCCGCCGATTTCGGACACCGGCACCGCGACATCAGCGCCAGGCACTCGCGCCTGCCCGACGCACGACCGGCCGCGGCGCGCGCAGGCGTCGATCGCGCGTGAGTCTCCTCGATCGCTACGAGCAGGCGCGGCTCCACGAAGCCCGCGCTGCGGACCCCGCGCAAAGCGTCGTCGTCGAACGCCTCGATGCACTGGACCGCTGTCTCACGGCCTCGCCCGGGGCAGGTTCATTGCGGCAGCGCCTTGCCACGCTGTTCGGCGACGCGCTGCACCCCGGGACCTGTCGCGGCATCTACCTGTGGGGACCGGTGGGCCGCGGCAAGACCTGGCTGATGGACCTGTTCGTGGCCGGACGTCCGCCGCGCGAATGCCGCCGGCTGCATTTCGCCCATTTCATGCGCGAGGTGCATGCGCGGCGCAGCCGCGTCGGCAATCTTGAACGCCCGCTCGACCGGATCGCCCGGCAGCTGGCGCGCAAGGCGCGCGTCTACTGTCTGGATGAATTCATGGTGCAGGACATCGGGGACGCGATGATCCTGCACGGCGTGCTCGACGGGCTGCTGCGCCGGGGCGTGGTACTGGTCACGACCTCCAACACCCCGCCGGCAAGGCTCTACGAGGGTGGCCTGCAGCGCGAGCGCTTCCTGCCCACCATTCGGCTCCTGGAGCGCATGCTGGACGTGCTGGAGATCGGCTCCGGCGATGATTACCGCCGCCGGCAATTGCGCGCTGCGCCCATCTGGATGTCAGCGCAGGATCCGGGCACGCTGGCGCGGATGCAGACGCTTTTCGAGCGCCTCGCCGGCACCACCGCAGTGGATCACGGCGAGATCATGCAGGTGGAGGGACGGCCCATCACCACCCTGCGCCATGCCGGCGGGCTGGCATGGTTCGCCTTCTGCGCGCTGTGCGAAGGGCCGCGGTCGGCGGACGACTACATTGCCATCGCGCGCCGGCTGCACACCGTGTTCATTTCGGACATCCCGCGCTTTGATGACCAGCATGACAACGCCGCCCGGCGCTTCATCGCGCTGATCGACGAGCTCTACGACCAGCGCGTGAAGCTGGTCGCCTCGAGTGCGGCCGAGCCCTTCGAGCTCTACCGTGGCGAACGGCTGGCGAAGGACTTCGAGCGCACGGCCAGCCGCCTGATGGAGATGCGCAGCGACGCCTATCTCGCCGACGCAAGCTAGGACCGGGAGAACAAGCATGTCAGAGCTGCCCAGATCCAGCCTCGGTCGCACCGGTCTTGCCGTGACCCGGCTCGGCTACGGTGCCATGGAACTGCGCGGCACCGATCACTTCCCCAGACTCTCCCCGGTCGAAGCCAGTGCCATTCTCAATGGCGTGCTCGACAGCGGCATCAACTACATCGACACCTCGCCCGACTACGGGTATTCCGAGCAATCGATCGGCGAGCATCTGGCGCATCGGCGCAGCGAGTTCTTCCTGGCCAGCAAGTGTGGCTGCCCGGTGGAACCGGTCGAGGTGCCGCATGCCCAGCGCAAGCCCCATTCGTTCACGCGCGAGAACATCCGCCGTGGCGTCGAGCAGAGCCTGCAGCGCATGCGCACGGACTACCTCGACGTGGTCCAGTTTCACATCAGCCCGTCGCGGGCCGTGCTCGAGGCAAACGATTCGGTCGCGGAACTCGAAGCACTGCGAAAGGAAGGCAAGGTCCGCTTCATCGGCATATCCGGCACCATTCCGGAACTCGCCGACCAGATCGCGATGGGCGTCTTCGACGTGTTCCAGATTCCGTATTCACTCGTCGAGCGCGAGCACGAGGCACTGATCCACGCGGCGGCGCAGTCAGGGGCAGGCGTCGTCATCCGCGGCGGCGTGGCGCGTGGCGTCATCGTCAAGAGCGAGTCGGTCATCGAGGAATATCCGGAAGTTCTTCGGGCCGGATTCCGCGCACGGCGACGGCAGTGGCGCGAGACCGAGGTGCAGGACCTGCTCGGCGACATGACGCCGATGGAGTTCATGCTGCGCTTCACGCTCTCCAATCCCGACATGTCGACGACCATCGTCGGCACGTCGAACCTGGCGCACCTGCAGGACAATGCGCGGGCGGCGTCGAAAGGGCCGCTGCCGCAGGACGTCTACGAAGCTGCGCGGGCGCGCTTCGCTTGATATCTTCGCCCTGCGCTGTATTCGAATGAAGCGGCCCGCAAGGAGTCACCCATGACAATCAGGACTCGCCGACAGGTTCTCGCTGACACAGCGGCCATCGGGTTGACGCTGC
Organism: uncultured Steroidobacteraceae bacterium; assembly: GCA_964456255.1. Taxonomy (GTDB): domain Bacteria; phylum Pseudomonadota; class Gammaproteobacteria; order Steroidobacterales; family Steroidobacteraceae; genus ZC4RG30. The sequence continues at coordinate 5,530 of CAYWDZ010000182.1, forward strand.
TGGCGTCCAGTGCTGCGCCGGCCCAGCAAAGCCGCCGCAGCAGGCTTGTGCTGCTGGGCACGCAGGGCGGCCCCAACGTGCGCCTGCAGCGCAGCGAAACCGCCAGCGCGGTGGTCGTCGATGACGTGCCCTACCTCATTGATTGCGGCTACGGCACCCTGCGGGCGCTGGTGGCGGCCGGCATCCAGTACCGGGATGTCGCCAACGTCTTCATCACCCACCTGCACGACGACCATGTGGCCGACATCCCGGCCCTCCTGAGCCATCAATGGACCGCCGGGCGGGTCGATGCGACCGACATTCATGGCCCCTATGGCACCGAGGCGATGGTGCGGGCCGCCATCGAGTTCCAGAAAGCCAACACCGAAATCCGCATCATCGACGAGGCGCGCACCGTGCGCCCCGAGGCGATCTTCCGCGGCCACGACCTCAAGGCCACGGCCACGGCGGCTGCCGTCCTCAAGGACAAGCGTGTAACAGTCAGCAGTGTCGAGAACACGCACTTTCCGGAGGAGTCCAGGGAAAAGATGCCCTACCGTTCGGTCTCCTACCGGTTTGATTGTCCCGACCGTTCACTGGTCTTTTCAGGCGATACCGCGTATTCGGACAATCTGGTGAAGCTCGCCCGGGGCGCCGACATCCTGGTATGCGAGGCCATGGAGCTGGCAACCACGCGCAGCAATTTCGAGCGGAGGGTCGCTGCCGGTGAATACAAGGACAATCCCGAAGGCGTCTGGCACCACATCCAGGGCACGCATTCCCAGCTGGAAGCGGTCGGGCGCATGGCCTCCGAGGCCGGCGTCGGGACTGTGGTGCTGAACCATCTGGTCCCGGGCGCGCTGCTGGAGATTCCGGATTCGGATTAC
>CAYWDZ010000183.1:0-6380 GCA_964456255.1 uncultured Steroidobacteraceae bacterium
CTTGTTGAACGGCATCGTGCCGTTCTACCGGTGGATAGTCCTTTCAAAGCCCATCTGCTTCGCACAACGGGTCACATGTTGATCCAGAGGGTACCGACCAAGTGCCTCGCCGGGCAAATCCGGCGGCCAGACCCGCTGAATTCCGGAGGAACTGATCATGAAGCTGATCGAGGGCTGCTGCATCTGCCGCGCCGTGCGCTACACGGCGAGCAACCCGGCGATCCCGACTTCTTCCTTGTTCGGCCGGGTCGCAGGATCAGACCAGTTCGTTGGCGTGGCCGATCCGTCGTTCGCCTTGCTGCCCACGAACCAGCGGTCCGGCCCGGACATCTATCGCACCACACGAAGCAACGTCAGCCCCTCGCCGACCGGCAGCATCGCGATATCGACGCGCGGGTCGCGGTGAACGCGGCGGTTGAACTCCTTGATCGCTTGCGCGTTCTCTGAAGTCATGCGTATGACCGGAGTGCGCGACAGGCCCAGCGTGTTGTCGACCGCGATGAGGCCGCCGGGACGAATCAGGGTCAGCAGCTTCTCGAAGTAGGCGAAATAATTCGGCTTGTCTGCGTCGACAAAGGCGAAGTCGAAGCCGCGCCGTCCATTCTCGGCAGCAGCCAGTTCGTCGAGTGTCTGCAAGGCCGGCTGGATCTTCAGCCTGATCCGGTGCGCGACGCCCGCTTCCCGCCAGAATGGTTCACCCACGTCCGTGAACATGCGGGAGACGTCGCAGGCTACAAGCTCGCCATCTTCCGGCAACGCCTGTGCGACCGCGAGCGCGGAATAGCCGGTGTAAGTACCGATCTCGATGCAGCGCCGCGCACCGATCAGCCGGACCAGCAGCGCCAGCAACTGGCCCTGGTCGGGTCCGATCTGCATCTCGGCTTCCGGGCGCGGTGCCGTCGCCGCGCGCAGGCGGGCCATCACCTCGGTCTCGCGTGAAGAAACCTCGAGCAGGTAGCGGTAGACGTCTTCGTCATGGATGGGGCTACGGGCGGAAGACATCGCGACCTCGGTATTGCGGGAGAAGCGCGAGTTTACGCCTGCTAGAATCGCCGCGTTTCTTCCCGCCTCCAGGACTCGCCATGACAACAACACGATTGCTTGCCCTCGGTGCCTTCGCCCTCGCTTCCTCCGTTGCACATGCTGCCCAGGCGCCCAGCGGTCAGGACACTTTCGACGCCCTGTGTGCCACCTGTCACAAGCAGCAAGTGGTGGAGAAGATTCCTTCGGTGGGCATGCTGCGCCAGATGAGCCCCAATGCCGTGTTGCGCTCGCTCACCGACGGCGCCATGCGCATCCAGGGCAACAGCCTCAGCGCCGAACAGCGCGTGGCAGTGGCTGAATACGTGGGTGGCGGCAAGGTGATTGACCATCCGGTCAACTTCACCACCGGCATGTGCGAAAAGATGCCCGCGCTCGAGGCTGCCAGGGCCAACACCACCTGGAGTGGCTGGGGGCTCGATGAAAAGAACAGCCGCTACCAGCCCAACACCGGCGGCATTACCGCCGCCAACGTGGGCAAGCTCAAACTCAAGTGGGCCTTCGGCGTACCGGGTGTCACCTCGCAGCGCGCCCAGCCCGCCGTCTACGGCAACCGCCTGTTCGTTGGCAGCCAGAACGGCGTGATGTTCGCACTCGACGCCGGGAGCGGCTGCACCTACTGGAGCTACAAGACCGAAGCCGGCGTCCGCTCCTCGGCTTCCGTGGCGGATATCACCGTCAACGGCAAGAAGACGACCGCCGTGCTGTTCAGCGACCTCAAGGCCTTTGCCTATGCCCTCAACGCCGAGACCGGCGCCCTGATCTGGAAGACCAAGGCAGAAGATCATGCTGCCGCCATGGGCACTGCCGCGCTCAAGTACTACGACGGCCGCGTCTATGTGCCCACCTCGGGCCTGAGTGAAGAAGCCGCCGCCAACGGCAGGTCGGCTTATGTGTGCTGCAGCTATCGCGGCACGGTAACCGCTCTCGATGCCAACACCGGCAAGCAGGTGTGGAAGATCTACACGCTGCCGGAACCACAATTGGTCCGCATGCTCAGCAACGGCAAGGAGCTGCGCGGCCCGGCTGGCGGCTCGGTGTGGAATACGCCGACCGTGGATGCCAAACGCAGGCTGCTGTATTTCACCACCGGCAACGCCTTTGTGGAACCGAAAGCCGGCACCACCAATGCCGTCATGGCGGTCGAACTCGACACCGGCAAGACCAGGTGGGTCACCCAGGTGCTGGAAGGCGACATCTGGAGCGGCGGCTGTGAACCCACCCTCGGCGGCAGGCCCGACAACCCGGGCTGCGCCGATCCGGTCGGCCCCGACTTCGACTTCGCGGCCTCGCCGGTACTGACCACGGTCGGTGGCAAGGACTACATCATCGCCACCCAGAAGTCCGGCCTCGGCTTCGCCTTCGATCCCGACAACAACGGCAAGCAGCTGTGGAGCTATCGCTGGGGCGAAGGCGCCGCGGCTGGCGGTGTCTATGGCACCGCCACCGATGGCGAGCGCGCCTACTTTGCCGTGGCGAGCAATCGCACCAAGGCCCCCGGCGGCCTCCACGGTGTGGACATCAAGACCGGCCAGCGCGTGTGGTTCACGCCACCCGGCGAGCTCCTGTGCAAGGCCGGCCCCAGCTGCACGCCGGTACAGTCAGCAGCAGTCACCGCCATTCCCGGGGTGGTGTTCTCCGGCTCCTGGGACGGCGGCCTGCGCGCCTACGACAGCAAGACCGGCAAGATCCTGTGGGTGCTCGACACCAACAAGGAATTCCCCACCGTCAACGGCGTGAAAGCCACCGGCGGCTCCATGGATGGCGCGGGCCCCATAATCGTCAACGGCATGCTGTATGTGGTTGCCGGCAACGGCGGGCCTTTTGGCAGTGCGGGGAATGTGGTGCTGGCGTTTTCGCTGGAGTGACGGGACAGCAAGCGTGACGCTATTGCTTTCCCGACTTGGGTCCCATCAAACCGAGAATTGCCTCGTATACGACCTCGAACTGGCGCTTGGTATCCGCATCCAGCAGGGACACCTGCCTCTTAAGGGACTGCAGTTCCTTCGCCAGATGGGCGTGCGAGGCGCTCAATTGCCGCAGTTTCACAAACGCGCGCACGACATAGACGATCATCTGCACCGCGCGCCGACTGTTCAGCACCGTGGCCGCCATGATGGCACCGTGTTCGGTGAATACGACCATCGGCCTGCGGCGGCCGCCACGGCCTGGTTTTGATGTTGCATTTTGCAACATCAAAAAGTCGTCACTTCCCGCCGCGATCTCGAACGCAAAATCCCGTGGAAAGCGGTCGCGGTTGCGCCGGAACTGCTGATTCAATCGTGCCGTGGTCACGCCGTAGAGTGCAGCCAGATCCGAGTCGATCAATACGCGATGACCACGGAAAGTACGGATGCTCTCGGAGATCTGTGGGGTGGGATCAGTCTCTGGTATCGCTGCAGCCATGCGCGGATGATGCGTGCGCCGGCTTTTCGTACCAATGGGCATATCTGCCGTATGCGCAGACAAATCGTCGGACTATTCAATCGCTGGATATACACGCTCCGGCTTCCCTCCCCGCCCGATGACAATCGTAGTACCGGTCTGGGGCCGCCATCGCGAGCGCGCGTTCGGCGTACCAGTTGTGAGCGACTGCGGCATCGAGAATCACCTCGCGATGCCATTACGGCTCACCCGAGATCACGAAACTGCGTTCCCTTACCGCAGACCAGGGAACGGTCGAGACGGCGCGCCCGCCAGCAATTCGCGCTCTTCCTGACTCATATCTTTGCTACTCGCTTCCTGCGGAGCGAATGGCTTACATGCCCATTTCACCCATGCCACCACCCGGCGGCATGTGCGCGTGCTCAGCCTCATCCTTCGGAGCGTCCGCGATCATCACTTCCGTGGTAAGCAGCAGACCGGCCACCGAAGCGGCGTTCAGGACGACCGCGGCATCTTCGCCCGCATTCTCGACGATCTGGCGCAGCGGCTCTTCGATGGCGCGGGCCAGCAGGCGGATACCCACCGTCTGGTCCTCATTCGCGCCTTCGAGGTCCTAGCAACTTCAGCACGCGGATCGTCGCCGCCCGGCACCCTAACGCCGCGGGTCGGGGAACCCCAAGACCTCAGCCGTATACGTCTCAACGACCATGCTGAACGGTGTCCCGTCCGGCAAAGTCAAAATCGCGCGATGCTGAAGCACCTCATGCGGAATCTGCATGGCCGGCACAGCTTGCCCCCGCAACCCCGGGTCCATCTCCCACCCTTCCGGCAGCGGTCGCCACAGCAACTCGGCGGCCAGGGTACGGCGCTGAAAATGAAGCCCCTGCACAGCCCGGCCAAACGCGATATCGGAATCTTCGAGCGCCTGGTTCATCTCCTTCGTCAGCCGTGCCGGCACATACCAGTTGTCTGCCTCGGAAAGCACACGCTCGCCGCATTTGAGGTGCACCCGCCGATAGCGAAGGGGCTCGGTGGCACTTACCTTGAGCAGCTCACGCTGTTCAGACGTCGGTTGCTTGTCGACGTTGCGAATGCGCTCGGCAACGATGGTGGCGGGAGTCGCCAGCTGGTGCGAACCGCACCAGCGGTCGAGAGTGAGCGTCGCACTGTCGTGGGACAGCAGATCCGCGTTCAGGGATTGCAGAAGCGCCAGTGCTTCGAGCCGCGCAGTAAAGTCGTCCCGCCACGGTACGGCGGTGCTATCCGCAATCGCAACGTTGCTCGCCAGCAGAGTAAGCAGAACCAATGCGCGCATGAGCGGATCCTGTTCGACCTGTACGACGACGCCCCAAGGTTAACACCCGACCGCAGCTCCACATGATCTCCACATTCGGTGCTGATGCACCCGGGCAAACTGTGTTCCCATGTGAACCGGGACAGGAGCGGTCCTCATGAAGCAGATCGAAGCGACGCCACGCGGCGGTGCCAGCTACAAGAAGATCATCATTCGCCCCGTGCTCGTGACGGCGGGAATATTGCTGATTCCGCTCCTCGGCAACCTCTATGTGGACGGCTGGGACTGGCCCTGGACTGCTTTCGCTTTTTTTGGCGTGATCCTGCTGGCCGCCGGATTGGCCTATGAACTGGCGGGAAGGCACGCCAAGGCAGGAGTCACCATCGGCTTCGCCTGCGGCCTGGTCGTCGCCGTTGGCGTGCTAGCCCTGCTGCGATTCATGAACCCGGATGAGGATTTGGCAGGAATCGTCATCATTACCTTCCTTCTCTCGGCGCTGCTGTTCGCATCCATCGGATATCTGATTCAAAAGCAGCTCAAGAAAGATTGAGCGGTGCGCCTGGGCGGGACTCTACATGGGGTGGCTGGTCATGATTTCACTCGCAGGAAGCAGAAAGGCCGGCATTTCTGCCGGCCTTTCTTCGATGAGCAAATGGTCAGGTAAGCGAATCGCTTACATGCCCATATCACCCATGCCACCGCCCGGCGGCATGTGCGCATGCTCGGCCTCATCCTTCGGCGCGTCCGCGATCATCACTTCCGTGGTGAGCAGCAGGCCGGCCACCGAAGCGGCGTTCTGCAGCGCCAGGCGCGTGACCTTGGTCGGATCCAGGATGCCGGCCTCGAGCATGTCGCCATACTCGCCGGTGGCAGCGTTGTAGCCGTAGGCGCCCTTGCCTGCCTTGACGGCATTCAGGACCACCGCGGCGTCTTCGCCCGCGTTCTCCACGATCTGGCGCAGCGGCTCCTCGATCGACCGGGCCAGCAGGCGGATGCCCACGGTCTGGTCTTCGTTGGCGCCTTCCATATCCTTCAGTGCCTTCAGCACGCGGATCAGGGCAACGCCGCCGCCCGGCACCACGCCTTCTTCAACGGCGGCACGCGTGGCGTGCAGCGCGTCTTCGACGCGGGCCTTCTTTTCCTTCATCTCGACTTCGGTCGCGGCACCGACCTTGATCACGGCAACACCGCCGGAGAGCTTGGCAACGCGCTCCTGCAGCTTTTCCTTGTCGTAATCGCTGGTGGCTTCCTCGACCTGCTGGCGGATCGACTCGATGCGGCCCTTGATGTCCGCGCTCTTGCCGGCGCCGTCGATGATGGTGGTGTTTTCCTTCTCGATGACGATCTTCTTGGCGGTGCCCAGATCGTTGATCGAGGCCTTCTCCAGCGACAGGCCCACTTCCTCGGAGATCACGGTGCCACCGGTCAGCACGGCGATGTCCTGCAGCATGGCCTTGCGGCGATCACCGAAGCCCGGCGCCTTCACGGCCGCCACCTTCAGGATGCCGCGGATGTTGTTCACGACCAGGGTGGCAAGTGCTTCACCCTCAACGTCTTCAGCGACGATGAGCAGTGGGCGCCCTGCCTTGGCCACGCCCTCGAGCAGCGGCAGCATCTCGCGGATGTTCGAGATCTTCTTCTCGGTGAGGAGAATCAGCGG
>CAYWDZ010000184.1:0-6340 GCA_964456255.1 uncultured Steroidobacteraceae bacterium
CCTCGAACAGGAAGTAGCCGATGAAGAAAATGCCGGCGCCGAAGCCGTAGGCGGCATCGGAGATGCCCAGGTCCGCCTGCATGGTCAGCTTGGCGAAGCCGACGTTGACGCGGTCCAGGTAGGCGATCAGGTAGCACAGTCCGAGAAACGGCAGCAGTCGCAGTGTCACCTTCGCGTAGGTGCGCTCCTCGGAAACATTGCCGGCATCACTCATGGCGGCGGATCTCCTGCCTTTCTTGACTGTGCCGGGTTCAACGACTTCCGGAATGGTAAACCGAATGACAACAAGGCATGCGGGCGGCGAGGTCGTTCGCCTCCAGGCGATCCACGCGCATGTCGAACAGCTCCCAGTCCGAACCGAACCGGTTCACCAGGATGTTCAGGAGGCGACCAACTTCCGCGAGCGCCGCGTTGCGGCCTGTCAGGTCGCCGTGCAGGGAGGCGTAGCCTTCGATCAGGCCTTCTGGCGCCACGAGCTACCGTTCCCGTAACCGTTCGGAACTTGGCGCAGCCGCCCCGTTCCCCCAGATTGAAATTTGATCTTCCGACACAAGTAATCGGGGATTGATCGGCTTCGGTCGCTGGATCGGCTTCGTGTAGCCGAAGCGCGATGCCAGGTTTCTGTTCAGGATCACGAGTAAAGCAAGGGGATGAAAATGCGAATTCGACACATTCAGGGCGTTGCCCTGGTTGCGGCGCTGATACCGGCACTGCTGCTTTGCGGCTGCAGCAAACCGGCAGAAAAGGTGGCGGAGCCTGCCGCGCAAGACGCTCGGGCGAACATCCAGGCCCTGGCCGACAAATGGGTCAAGGCCTACAACGACCATGATCGCGCGGCGCTGGGCGCCCTCTACACTGGCGATGCACGGCTGATGATGCACGGTTCCCCGACGATAGCCGGACGTGCCGCCATCGAGGAATTCTGGGCGGGGGACTTCAAAGTGGACGATCCGCTGACGCTGCTCACCGTCACGAACTCGGTGACCGGCAGCGACATGATGCTAGTGCATGGCGACTACCGCGTCGTCGGGCGCGAGAAGGGCGATGAACTGGGCGCCGGCCGCTTCGCGCATCTGTGGAAGCTCGACGGTGGGGAGTGGCGCCTGGACCGCGATCTGTGGAATCAACCCTACGAGCCCTACGAGAAGACGGCTGCAGCGACGGATGTGCAGGCGCTGGCCGACAAGTGGGTCAAGGCCTACAACGACCACAATCGTGACGCGCTCGCCGCGCTGTACGAGCCGAATGCGGAACTGATGATGCATGGCGAGCCGACGATCAAGGGCCAGGGGCCCATCGGTGATTTCTGGGCGCTGGATTTCGAGGAAGGCAATCCATTGACGTTGCTGACGGTCACGCATGCGGTGGACGGTTCCGACTTGATTCTGGTCCACGGCAATTACGAAGTCGTCGGCCGCGATGGCGGCGCCCAGCTGGGGGCGGGCCGCTTCGCGCATGTCTGGCTGAAGAATGCCAGCGGCGACTGGAAGCTGGATCGCGACCTGTGGGTGCAGCGGAGCGAGCCGGCCAAACCCTGACCGCTAGAGCACCGGCCGCCGGCTGTGTGGTCGGCGGCCTGCGGTGACCTGCAGGGCGATCATCGCAAAGATCGCGCGCGCGCATCGGCAACGACCTCGCGCGCATCCTCGGCGGTGAGCCACCCCTGGCTCTGCAGTGCACGCGCGCTCGCCTGCACGCGGTTGAGATACTTGCGCGCATCGCCGTACATCGCGCGCAGGCGGGCCGCATCGAAGGGGTACATGTAGCCATCGAACATGCAGGAGAACGCGCCCGTCTTCGCCCCGACGTAGCGCGCCACCGGCACATCCACCAGCGGCGAGCGGACGCCTCCCATCGCGTTGCCCGCCGCGTCGGTCTCGAAGGCGCGCTCCGGATCGAAGGGGTCGGCCACGGGCAGGCGCATCCGCAGAGGCTGCGCATGTGGCGCGGCCTTGCCGCGGCGCACCCACGCATCCAGGTGGCGCCATGCGGCGTTGATCGCCAGGCGCGCCGGAAAATCCGTGTCCTGCACGCCCGCCGGCTGGCAGGCCAGCGTCGGCGAGGCATCCTGCCCGGTGGCGCGACGCACATCCGCGTCGTTGGCGAACGAGCGCCCTTCCCATGGATCCACATGCGCGGCGCCGGCGACTTCATAGCGGCGATACAGATCCGGCGCGCGGTCGGAATCCGCCCGGCGGCTCACGTGATTGGTGCCGAGGTCTCCCTGCGCGAACAGCTCGATCACCGGCACGCCTGCCGGTGCGGTGCGCGAGCGCGCATCCTCGTCCGCAAAGCCGGCGGCGCACTGGTGCAGCGGCACCTGCCATGGCGGGCTGCCACTGTAGAGGAAGGCGTCATAGAGAGGGCCGCCTGATGCCGACTCGATGTAGCGCGAAAACACGCTCGCCCAGGTCCGCGCATAGCCCGCCGTCTGCGACTGGCCCGTCATATAGAGCCGCTGCGCGGGGCGCCGCAGGGGATTCTGTTTGCCATCGCTCTTCAGCAGCGCACCCACCTGCGTGAGGATGTCCCACGCAAGGCCAGTCTCTTCCGCGGCCGTCGTGGGCTGCGACCATCGATTCACCGCGCTCTCCGCGCACACCGGGCCGTCCGCGGGATGCGGCATGGCCAGTTCACCGTACCGCACGGGATCAAACCGCCGCAGCGACCGGATCGTGTACGGCTTCACCGTCACGCCCACCCAGGCATGGCCATCGGCGATGAACTGCCGGTACGAATGACCCCACATGATGGGCAGGTCCACCGGCGTGGAGGGATTGAGCCCTTCCACGATGACCGTGCCGCTGAACCGCCGTGCATCGCGCGGCCGTCGCACGAGGATGCGCGTGGCATAGGGCCCATGCGCACGCGCCACCGGCTCACGCCCGTCGGGCCAGTCGTAGATGCCGGCCGTGCCGGCGACGAGGTATTCCTCTTCCACGTACCCCTGCGCCGCGAGGTCGATGGGCACGACCTGGTGATCCGCGGCCAGGAATGCATGCGAGCCCGGGGCCGCCAGTGGCTGCACGCGCTGCGGCAGGGGCGCCGGCGCGCCAGGCGAGGCTGTGCTCGCCAGCAGCGCGGCGGCGACAAGCGCGGAAGACAGAATGGAACGTCGACGGTCCACGAGACTCACCCCTCTAATACGGCAGGGCATTGCTTCTGCTCCGCGCCTTCTCCCAGCAAGTGTACCCTCCGTACCCGCCGCTGCTCCAGGTGCTGATCGGCTGCAACGGAGCTCACGTCGACACTCTGCTGCAATAAGGACACCTCGGCCGCGCCCGTAGCAGCAACTGCCGCGAAGAGTAGCAGGCTGCGTAGCAGCAAGGACTTGCGGGACGACTTGCACACGGACATATGGAGCAGCGCCTAGCGGCTGAGTTCAGCGGCGGATGGCTCGCCGAGGCTGATCATGGGCAGTTCATCAATGCCGGCCAGCGATTCGCATACCAAGTACTACTGGCCACCCGCCCGCTGCAGCGATTTGTTAAACGGCGCAGCAGGTGACCGGTCTTGAGAGTGCTCCATCTGTTACTCCGGTATGAAGCGAACCGTTGTAGTGCCGTGGCAGGGCTCGGATGGAGGCGTTACCTTCATGCCTTTCTTCAGAATCTTGTCTATACGAGCTTCAACACAGGAGACTTCACTCGCGCTCAGACCATCGAGTTTGATCACGCGCGAAGAAGTTACTGAGCCCTTGGTGGAGACGACTACTTCAACAGTGGCAATGAAGCTCTTGGGCGTGCATCGCTCAAAGAATGAATAGAAGGCGGACCAATCAGGGAGGCGCTTGTAACGCATATCGCCAGCGCATTGGGGCGTGCTCTCGGCTGCGGTAGCGACCGATGACAGGAGGGCCAGTGAAATGGCAACTGCGTTCCGTAGTTCCATGATGGTATGAAGCTTTGGGGACGATGAAATTTCGGCCGATCCGGCCTTCTTGAGCTTTAGCATGACCTCTCCAGCGCCGTATAACGACTGAGCTCAGCGGCGGATGGCTCGCCGAGGCTGATCATGGGCAGTTTATCCATGACGATTACCTCGTTTCATGCCAAGAACCACCGGCCGCCCGAGCGCAGGAGCGATTTGTTAGGCGACACGGCGCCACTCCGCCAGTCTCGAGTCGAGAATAGGCCTCAGTAAGTCAAAGTTCTTCCAGCTATCGGCGACATGGTAGATAGAAGGCAGGTTGTTCAGAAAGACCAATTCGTAATCTTCAAGATACTTGCCATTCTCGAAGTCGAAGTACTCTTGTGTGAATGCGTTCCCCTCCTCACTAAGATCCTCGTCTGTGAACTTACCGTCGAAGGTCTTGAGGAAGAAAGCGCCAGGAGTGATGGTTCGTTCTCTTAGGCTGACGAGCTCATCCGGAAATTCGTGGATATGAAGAGTTCCGGCGAGTCCGGATAGCAGAGCCCAGGCCACATACATGCCAGTGTGCGTAGCGCCGGCTTCCGGAGGAAGGTCGGAGGGGAACTCTCCGCCGGAATGCCAAGAGGCGTCGTCGTATTTCATCGGTGATGTAGTGTCGCCTAACGCCCGAGTTCAGCGGCCGCACGCCGACGTACTGGAATGTGCACTTTATCCCTCACGGCCGTTGCAACGAGTTGTTAGCTGCCATGGCTGCCTTCAGGTCTGCCATTGTGATTAATCGCGTAAACATGAAGAAGCCGTCGCGTTCATTCAGGAACGGATTGCTGCGCGCGCTAACCAGCTGCTCCGGCGTCATTTCAGAGGCTGCGCCGAGCAATACGGTTACGCGTTCCGCTGGCCTCCCCGTCGGCGTAATTTGCGAAAGCGGGATGCCGTGAACATAGCCGTTGGGCTGCGGTGCTATAGCAAGCTCATCCTTGTCTGTCCGGTACAGCGGCAGGAAAGACATCGTTCCATTGTGCTCATCCACCAGAACGGACTTTTGTGACGGGAAGATCAGCGGCTTGCACCATTCCCCAATCTGCGCGCGATACATTAACTCCTTGGACCGGCGCTGACCAAATACCGTATTCACCTGCTTTAAAGATATCTCTGACCATCCACACGAGTTTGAGATGCACACTTCTACCAAGCCATCGGCACTTGGCTTGGATGGCGTGTCCGGAGCACCCATATTTTGATTGCACGAATCCGGCCAGCGTGGCACGAGCTTTTCATACTCAAGCTCAGCCGTGTAGATGCCATCTGCAATTGCCACACGGCCGGAAAGGAAGAACAAGACCGTGACAAATGCGAAAACATATCTCATGGCTGCTAACGACCAAGCTCTGCGCCGGGCGGCTCGCCGAGGCTGATCGCGGGCACTTTATCTATGACGACTACCTCGTTGCATACCAAGAACCACTGGCCGCCCGAGCGCAGCAGCGATTTGTTAGGCGCCCGCGCTTGGCGCTGAACAGGAGAATTCTTGGAAGACATGCACCGGCTCCAATGTTGTTGGACCACCGCCATTTGCTACGTTTCTTCCTTTGCCTCTTCGACAAGCGAGAGGGTTCCGACACCCCAGTAGTCGACGCCACTAGGGTCAACCTTCGCCCATTGCCGCGGGTCTCGACCCGGTAGGACTCTTGAGACCCCCACAACGCCGCCGTACTTGCGTATGGACCAAGCTGTGCCGCCAACGTAGCGCGGTCCTACGAGCAGAAACCCAACCGATTCTCCGTGCCATTGAGTTGATGCGTCGCAGGCAACGATCAGTGACTCGGGCTGCCAATTAGGGAGCCCCGGACCTTTAATGAGGCCAGCGTCTGTAACAAGCAAGATCGGAACATCGCCCGGGCCATAAACGCCATCTGCCATGCCGAGGTGATATTGCCTTGCTCTCATGGCGCCTAACCACTACACACCTTACGTAGGCGATTGCAGCACTTTTCTGCACAAAGGTACCACTGGTGCTCATCGTGGCCGGCGAAAACGACTCCAACGTTTCCCACGGTGTAGATCCTGTACGTCGCCTTGCGGCCGCGCCACATGACAGTGCCGGTAGCGCTGCATGGACCCCAAACGCCATCGCCGAGATCGAGCGTTATGAACTCTTCCGGAGTGGCGAGACGAAAGTATTCCTGAGCCTCCCGTGCGGTCATGGCGTATTGGCTGCAGTCGAAGGAGTAGATGGCGGCGTCATTCTCATTTTCGGTTTTTGGTTCGCCGGCCCCAAACCCGGCCAGAGTGGCTGTGCACGCGCTTAGAAGTGTTCCGAGGATTGCGAAATGAACGATGCGCATGACTGGCGCCTAACGACTGAGCTCTGCGGCGGGTGGCTCGCCGAGGTTGATCATGGGCAGTTTATCTATGACGGCCAGCGACTTGCATACCAAGTACCACTGGCCACCCGACCGCAGCAGCG
>CAYWDZ010000185.1:0-6155 GCA_964456255.1 uncultured Steroidobacteraceae bacterium
GCTCGCGTCCACGGACAGGTCCTCGTCGATGAAGGCCTCGCGGATGGCATCCAGCACCTCGTACGGCGGCAGCGAATCGCGGTCCTTCTGCTCCGGCCGCAGCTCGGCCGACAGCTCGCGTTCTATCACGCGCGCCGGAATGGGCTCGCCGCCGTACTCGCCGCGCGCCGCAGCCTGCGCATTGCGCCAGCGCGCCAGGCGGTACACCAGCATCTTGCTGCAGTCCTTGATGGGCGCGAAACCGCCATTCATGTCGCCATACAGCGTGGCATATCCCACCGCCATCTCGCTCTTGTTGCCGGTAGTCAGCAGCATGCGACCGGTCTTGTTCGAGATGGCCATCAGCAGCAGCCCGCGGATGCGCGCCTGGATGTTCTCCTCGGTGGTATCGGGCTCGCGGCCGGCGAACTGCTCGGCCAGCGCGGCCAGTGTTGCTTCGAACATGTTCTCGATCGGGATGACTCCGTAGGCAACGCCCAGGCGTGTCGCCTGCGCCAGTGCATCGTCGCGGCTCATCTGCGAGGTGTACCTGGAGGGCATCATCACGACCTGCACCTGCTCTGCGCCCAGCGCATCCACGGCGATTGCCAGCGTCAGTGCCGAATCCACTCCGCCGGAGAGCCCGATGATCACGCCCGGGAAGCGATGCTTCCGGACGTAGTCACGGACACCCAGCACCAGTGCGCGATAGATGCTCTCCTCGTCCGCCAGTTCCGGGGCGACCGGGTTCGGGGCCTCGGGCTGCAACTGCGGCCGACCGTCGGCGCCACGTCTCACCCGGATCAGTTGCAGGGTTTCCTCGAAGGCAGGCGCACGCAGCACCACGGTACCCCGGGCATCCAGAGCAAATGTCCGCCCGTCGAACACGAGCTCATCCTGCCCACCAACCAGATTCACGTAGATGATCGGCAGGCCGGTATCTGTTGCCCTGTCGCGCAGCACGGCCTCGCGCACCCGCTGGCGGCGCTGCTCGTACGGCGACGCGTTGATACTGACCAGCAGCTCGGCCCCGGCCGACTTCGCCAGCCGGGCCGGCTCCTGCTCCCACAGGTCCTCACAGATGACCAGGCCGAGCCTGAATCCACCGAACTCCACCACCACCGGCGCCTTGCCGGGCGTGAAATAACGCTTCTCGTCGAATACCCGGTAGTTCGGCAGACAGATCTTGCGGTAATTGACTGGAGCGCGGCCGGGCACCAGCAGGCGCGCCGAGTTGTGAATCAGCCTGGCGCCGCCAACGTCCTCGTACTCCGGGTATCCCACCAGCAGTGCTGGCAGCCCGGTATCGGGGCGGTTCACGTCGCGGGCCAGTTCGGCCAGAGCCTCCTCGATCTGGATGCGCAGCCCGCGGTGAAACAGCAGGTCTTCGGGTGGATATCCGGACAGCGTCAGTTCCGGGAACACCACGAGATCAGCGCCGCGCTCGCGCGCATCCCTGCCCGCGGCCCGAACGCATGCAAGATTGCCCTGCACGTCGCCGACCAGCAGATCAAGCTGGGCCAGGGCGATACAGAGCCCGTCTTTCATCTGGCGCGTCTACTTCTTGCGCGCGGGGCGGCGCGCGACCTTCTTCCTGACGACCGTCTTCCTGGCGACTTTCCTGTTCCTGGCAGCCGGCCTGGCGGCATTCCGCCGCTTCGCCGCACGTGCCTTCTTCACCGGCTTCGACTTTGCTGACTTGCGCTTCTTGCGCCCGGGGCGCATCGCGTCAGGACGGGAGCCAATGTACATCGCCCTGGCCCGGTCCCTGGTGCGGACATTGAGAAGCTGCGCCATGGCCGTCCCCAGTTCGGAGGGGCTCTTCACCGTGCGCACACCCGCCTCTTCCAGCGCACGGTACTTGTCGGACGCGAGGCCTTTGCCGCCGGCGACCACCGCGCCGGCATGACCCATCCGCTTGCCGGGCGGTGCCGTGACACCTGCGATGTAGGCCACCACCGGCTTGGTCACGAAGCGTGCGATATGCGCAGCCGCCGCTTCCTCGTCACTGCCCCCGATCTCGCCCACCATGACGATGCCTTCGGTCTGCGGGTCACGCTCGAAGAGCTCGATCACGTCGATGAAGTTCATGCCGCGCACCGGGTCGCCCCCGATGCCGACGCATGTGCTCTGGCCCAGACCGATTTCCGTCGTCTGGTGCACGGCCTCGTAGGTCAGCGTGCCGGAACGCGACACGATGCCCACGCAACCCCTTTGATGGATGAACCCGGGCATGATGCCGATCTTGCACTCGTCCGGAGTGATGATGCCCGGGCAGTTGGGACCGATCAGCCGGGTCGGCTTGCCGGCCAGCGCAGCCTTGACCCGGATCATGTCGTTGACCGGAATGCCTTCGGTAATGCAGACGACCAGCTCGATGCCGGCATCAGCCGCCTCGAGAATCGCATCAGCCGCAAAGGCGGCGGGCACGTAGATCATGCTGACCGTTGCCGATGTGCTGGCAACGGCCTGGTGCATGGTGTCGAAGACAGGCAGATCCAGGTGTGTGGTGCCGCCGCGCCCAGGCGTCACACCGCCGACTACACGCGTGCCATAGGCGATGCACTGCTGCGCGTGGAAAGTTCCCTGCTTGCCGGTGAAGCCCTGGACGATGACGCGGCTGCGCTTGTTGACGAGGATGCTCATTGCTTGTCCGTGTTACTTGCGGGCGGCACCGACGACTTTCCTGGCCGCGTCGGTGAGGCCGTCGGCGGGAGTAACCGCCAGACCACTGCTTGCCAGGAGCTCGCGCGCCTGCTTCGCATTGGTGCCCTCGAGCCGGACAACCACCGGCACCCTGACATCAACCTTCTTCACCGCGGCAATGATGCCCTCCGCGATCACATCGCACCGGACGATGCCGCCGAAGATATTGACCAGGATCGCACGCACCTTGGGATTGGCCAGAATGAGTTCGAACGCAGCGGTGACGCGTTCGGCAGTGGCGCCGCCGCCCACATCAAGAAAATTGGCAGGCCGGCCACCATGCAGCTTGATGATGTCCATGGTCGCCATGGCCAGGCCCGCTCCGTTCACCATGCAGGCAATGTCGCCGTCGAGCGAGACATAGTTCAGATCGTGTTCGGCGGCTCGTGCCTCGATCGGGTCTTCCTGTGTCTTGTCGCGCAGAGCCACCAGATCCGGGTGCCGGAACAGTGCGTTCGCATCAATACCGATCTTGGCATCGAGGGCAACCAGCCTGCCGGCCTTCGTGACAATCAGCGGATTGACTTCGACCAGGCCCGCATCCTGCTCCAGATACAGCCGGTACAGGGCCTGGAGAATCGCCGTGAATTCGTTGATCTGCGCGCCGGCAAGCCCCAGACCAAAGGCGATCTCGCGGGCCTGGTAGGGCTCGAGCCCCACCGCCGGGTGAATGGTTACCGAGAGAATCTTCTCCGGCTCCCTGGCCGCCACTTCTTCGATATCCATGCCACCAGCGCTGGATGCCACCACCGCGATGCGGCCTTTCTCGCGATTCAGCGTCAGGCTGAGATAGATCTCCCGCTCGATGTCCGATCCAGTCTCGACGTAGACCTGATTGATGGGCAGACCCTCGGAGCCGGTCTGCTTCGTGACGAGCCGCTGGCCCAGCATCTGGACGGCTGCTGCACGCACGCCGTCCAGGTCGCGCACGACCTTCACGCCTCCGGCCTTGCCGCGCCCGCCCGCGTGCACCTGGGCCTTCACGACCCACACTGCGCCTCCGAGCTTCGACGCTGCCGCAACCGCTTCATCCGCCGTCGCCGCGACTTCCCCGGCCGGAACCGGAATGCCGTAGGCAGTGAAGATCTTCTTGGATTGATACTCGTGCAGATTCATAGAACTGTGATTCTCTCGTATTAGCTGAGGTGCCGCCAGCTTGCGCGACAGTGTTAGAGTCTTGCGGCCATGCGCACTCAGCCTCAGGGAAGGCTCGAAGCAGCCGAAACCGCCCCGACGGATTTCGCCTGGCGCGTTATCGCGCTGGTCAACCTTTATCGCCTGCTGGTCGCCATCGGCCTGTTCGCTGCCGCGCGCTCGGTGGGCATGCAGGAAATCCTGGGCATCGAACGACCGGGCAAGCTGGCGCTGATCAGTGCGGTCTGGCTGGTCGCAGGGGCCTGTCTCATCGCCGCGCGGCGACTGCCGGTCATCGGCCTGCGCGTGCTCGCGCTGGGACATGTGCTGGTGGATGCACTGGCCATGGGACTGGTGCTGTGGGCCGCAGGTGGGGTGGAAAGCGGGCTGGGCATACTCGTGCTGCTGCCGGTGGCAGCCATGGCGATGCTGGTTGGTCACCGCGACGCGCTGTTCATGGCGGCCACCGCCGCCGTCGCAGTACTCGTGCAGCAAAGCACGCGTGGTCTTGGACCCGGTGCGGATCTGGGTGGCTACCTCAACGCCGGCCTGCTCGGATTGGTCATCTTCCTCGCAGCCCTGTTGCCGCGCCTGCTCGTCAGCCGCCTGCTGCAAAGCGAGGCCCAGGTTCGGCGCCAGGAAGTGGACCTGGCCAACCTCGCACAGCTGTCCCAGTACATCGTATCCAAGCTGCGCGAAAGCATCCTGGTGGTGGACAGTGACGACCGCATCCGGCTCATCAATGAACGAGCCGCCGACATTCTTGGCAACGCCAATGTTCTGCCTGGATCCCTGCTGGGTGAATGCTCACCGCGACTCCTGTACCTGCTGGCCGCCTGGCGCCAGCACGGCGATCAGCAGGACCATGGCAGCTTGACGGCCGCCGACGGTGCGCGGCTGATCCAGCCTCACTTTGCAAGCCTCGGCTCCGCGCGACCCGGGCCGGTACTGGTCTTTCTGGAAGACACCAGCCTGATCGCCGAAAAGGTGCAGCAATCCAAGCTCGCGTCCCTGGGACGACTCAGCGCCAGCATCGCGCATGAGATCCGCACGCCGATCGGCGCGATGAGCCATGCCAGCCAGCTGCTGGCCGAATCGCCGCAGATTCCCGAGGGTGACCGGCGCCTGACCCGCATCATTCGCGACAATGCCGAGCGCGTCAGCCGGATCATCGAAAACGTGCTGGAACTGTCGCGCCGTGGCACCCGCCGTCCACAGCGCATCGAATTGCCGGACTGGGTCAACGAGTTCTGGGCCGAGTTCTGCGCCACACAACAGATCAATTCAGATCAGATCCGCGTCGGCGTTTCCGCCGAAGAAGGCAACCCTCTGCCCATCAAGGCCGACCCCACGCAGCTGCACCAGATCATGTGGAACCTGTGCCAGAACGCGATGGTGCATGGCCGCGGATCGGGAACCGGCACGGACTTCGTGGAGATTCGCTACGGCAGGCTCGCCAGCAACCGGCGGCCATTCCTCGAAGTGCGCGACCACGGCCCCGGCATTGCGCCGGAAGATACCGAGCGCGTTTTCGAACCCTTCTTCACCAAGGCTGCGCAGGGCACCGGCCTCGGGCTGTTCCTGGCGCGCGAACTGGCCGAATCCAATGGTGCCGTGCTGATACACGAATCACCGCCCGGCGGTGGCACGGTGTTCCGGCTGGTGTTCACCGACCCCGCCCGCTGGGAAGAATGACCAGGATTTGCGCAGAATGCCTGACGCGCGCGTATTGATCATCGACGACGAGCCCGACCTGGTCGAGCTGGTGGCGCTCACACTCGATCGCATGGGGCTCAAGCACAGTGCCGCCACCTCGCTGCGCGAGGCACAACAGCAGCTGCTGGCCACGCATCACGATCTGGTGCTGTGTGACATGCGGCTGCCCGATGGCAACGGTCTGGATCTGCTTGACTGGCTGCAGACCCGACGCCCTGGAGTGCCGTGCGCCGTCATCACTGCGCATGGCAATGTCGAAACGGCGGTGCGTGCGCTGAAGCTCGGTGCCTTTGACTTCGTCTCCAAGCCGCTCGACCTGGGCGCCCTGCGGCGGCTGATCAGCAGTGCGCTGAGGCTCTCCGTGAGACCTGGCGGCGACCAGCCAACCTACACGGGGCCCAGACTTCTGGGGGCGTCGCCGCCGATGCAACAGCTGCGCGAGATGATCGGGCGCGTCGCACGCAGTCAGGCGCCCGTGCACATTGCCGGCGAGAGCGGCACGGGCAAGGAACTGGTGGCACGGCTCATCCATCTCGCGGGTCCTCGCAGCGAGGCGCCGTTCATCGCCGTGAACTGCGGCGCCATACCGGGCGAATTGATGGAGAGCGAATTCTTCGGGC
>CAYWDZ010000186.1:0-6043 GCA_964456255.1 uncultured Steroidobacteraceae bacterium
CTGCTCGGCATGACGCCGGTCGGCACCTGGTGGTCACCGGCGATCGGACTGGTGGCGATCGTCGCGCTGCGTGAGCTGGCGCGACGCCGCTGGCAGGTCGATGACCTGCCGCGCGTGGCTACTTCGCCGGCTTCCTGAACTTGAGCACCGACTGGTCGGTCTCCCCGCGGATGCCGCCCGAGAACACCATCGCGGTGTGATCATCGGCCGGGTTGGCGAGCAGCTTGCTGTCGGTGACCAGCTCGAAGCCCGCCGCCTGGACCTCCTGCTTGATCGCCGCCGGATCGATGCGGTGGATCTTGTTCGTGTCTTCGCGGCCCGAGCCGGGGCGCGCGTTGTGATCGACGATGAAGTAGGTGCCACCCGGCTTCAGTGCCTTGAAGACCCGCGCGTTGAACTTGGCGATGTCGATGTTGTTGATCGACAGGTCGTGGTAGTACAGCACGATGACCACCGCGTCCTGGTTCGGCGGGATCTCGGCGGTGTTGTAGTCCTCGTTGTGGTAGGTCGAGTTCGGATGCGAAGCCGCGAATGCCTCGCTCGCGGGGCCGGTGCGCTCCTTCAGATAGGGCAGATCCACCATGTACACCGAGCCCTTGTCTCCCACTACCCCGGACAGCAGTCGGGTGAAGTACTGGCCGAATGAACCGTACTCCACCACATGGTCACCGGGCTTGATGCCGGCGATGGTCAGCAGCTCAGCCGGCTTGCGGTCTGCATCGCGCCGCGTGTCGGCTTCGGGGCGATCGGAAGACTTGACCGCCTTGACGATGTAGTCGGCCGTGCCGGCCGGAATGTTGTAGGGCTTGGGCGGCCCTGCCGGGGCTGCCGGCTGGGCGGCGCTGACCAGCCCCGCGATGGCCAGGCCCATGGTGGCTGCCAATGCGGCAAATGAAATATGCAGATCTCTCCGGTTCATCGTCGATTCCCCCGAAATGAATGAATGTTGACCCGATGGTCCCAGCTTTATCCGGCAAACACGGTGGCGGCGTCAAATACCGGCCCGTCCACACAGACCCGCTTCATGGCGGGCCCCGTCGGCGTCTCCACGCGCACGGCACAGCCCGCGCAGCCGCCCACCGCGCAGGCCATGTATTCCTCCAGCGAAACCTGGCAGGGCAGGCCGAATTCGCGCGCCAGTGCGGCAACGGCCTTGAGCATCGGCGTGGGGCCGCAGGCGAATACCTGCACCTGTGCGCGCGCCGTGGCATCGAGCTGGTTCAGCCACAGCCGCGCGAGGTCGGTGACGTAGCCATCGAAGCAGCCGGGAAACCCCGAACGCGTCGTGAGTCGGCTGGGGACTCCCCAGTCGTCCAGCAGCGGCATGCAGGCGATCACGCCGTCGGGCATGCCAGGCACCAGGATGGTCGAGGGCCGTGCGCGGAACGGAAACGGCAGCTCGGAGCCGAGGATGGCCAGCGGCCTGAAGCCTTCGGCGCTTCGCTCCCGCAGCGCTTCGGCGAGGAACACCATGGGCGGAATGCCGACACCGCCGCCGATCAAGAGCGCGCGCGGATACTTTGCACTGGGCGTGAAGCCCTGGCCGATCGGACCGATCAGGTTCACGCATTCGCCGACACGGCGCGCCGCGAGGTGCTGCAGGCCCGCACCGTGGATCTTGTACAGCAGCTCGATCCAGCCCGCCGCCCGGTCCACGCGCATGATCGACAGCGGCCGCCGCATCGGGATCGCCGGGTCGACCGTCACATGCACGAAGCTGCCGGCAGTGGCGCGCGCGGCGGTCTCCGGTGAAGCCAGCCGCATCACGTATTGCTGGCCGGGGAAGCTCTCCTGCGACAGGATCTTCGCGTCTTCGACGAAGAGGGTGCCGCGGTGGGCCCGGGATGCGCTGTAGCCCGCCATGGTCAATTGCCCCGCGCGAGGAGTGGCGCGGCCAGGACTTCCAGCGCCGCCATGCGCACCGCCACGCCATTGGCCACCTGCAGGCGGATGACCGACTGCGGGCCATCGGCTACGGCGGACTCGATTTCCACGCCGCGATTCATGGGTCCGGGGTGCATCACGATCGCGTCGGGCCTGGCCAGCGCCAGGCGTTTGGTGGTCAGGCCGAACTCCCGAAAGTATTCCTCGCCGGCAGGAACGTCGGCATCGGCAAAGCGTTCCTTCTGGATGCGCAGCATCATCACCACGTCGCAGCCGGCGATGCCGCGCGCGATATCGGTCTCGCGCGTGCAGCCGGCAAACTCGGTGTCGTCGGGCATCAGCGCCTGCGGTGCCACGATGCGCAGGTCCGTGGCGCCGAGAGTGCCGAAGGCCTGGCACGCCGAGCGTGCCACGCGCGAGTGCCGGATGTCCCCGACGATTGCAATCGACAGGCCATCGCAGCGACCCTTCTTCTGCAGCACGGTCAGTGCATCGAGCAGTCCCTGCGTGGGATGCGAGACATGCGCCTCGCCGGCAGACAATACGCTCACGTGCGGCGCCACGTTGGCGGCCACCATGGTGGGCACGCCGACTTCCGAATCGCGCAGCACGAACACGTCCACGTGCATCGACTCCAGCGTGAAGATGGTGTCGAGCATGGTCTCGCCCTTCACGCGCGAGGACAGCTGCACCTCGAGGTTCACCGTGTTCGCGCCCAGACGCTTGGCGGCAAGCTCGAAGGACACACGCGTGCGCGTGGAGGGTTCGGTGAACATGTTGGCCACCGTGACGCCGGCGAGCACATCGCTGCGGGGTGCGCCGCTGCCGGCCCGGCGCACGAAGTGCTGCGCGCGTTCCAGCAGGGTTTCCAGTTCGCCTCGCGTCAATCCTTCCAGCGTGAGCAGGTGCCGAAGGCTGCCGTCCGGGCGCCGCTGTTGCGTCATGAACTCCCTCGTTGTTCCAGCCAGCTGGTCAGCATGATCGCCGCCGCCGCGCTGTCGATGTCCCCCTTGGCGACCCGCCGCCGCCGCTCGCCTGCCGCGCGCTGTTCGCGCAGGCGGCTGTGGGCGGCGGTCGAGGAGTAGCGTTCGTCCACACGCGCAACTTCAAGGCCGGTGCGTTCGGCCAGGGCCTGGGCGAACGCATCGGCGGCTGCGGCGAGACTGCCGGGGGAACCGTCGTCATTATAAGGGGCACCGACCAGCAGCAGGTTGGGACCGAAGCGGGAAATCTCCCGGTCGATGGCGGACCAGTCGGGTCCCGTGCCGTGATGCGCGACGGTGGCAATGGGCGCCGCGCCGCGCGTCAGCGAGTCCCCACCTGCAATGCCAATCCGTTTCAGCCCGAAATCGAAAGCCAGTACCAGCTGCACCTTCACGCGTGACCGGCACGCGGGCTGACGGTGGCCACATCCACACCCAGCGAGCGCCACGCGGCGGACCAGCGATCCTCGTAGGGCAGGTCGAAGAGCATGGCGTCGTTGACCGGCAGGGTCAGCCAGGCGTTTTCCTTCAGTTCACGTTCGAGCTGACCGCCTTCCCACTGCGCATAGCCCAGCGCAATGAAAGCGTTCTCCGGACCCTCGCCACGCGCCATCGCAGCCAGCACATCGCGGCTCGTGGTCACCTGGATGCTGTCGGAAATGCGGTGCGTGGATTCCCACGCGCCACCCGGCCGGTGCAGCACGAAACCGCGATCCTGATGTACCGGCCCGCCGCGCAGCACGATCTGCTCGCCGACCGAGTCGCTGTGGGGCGGCAGCTTCATCTGCGCGAGGACCTCGGCGAGGCGCATCGACAGCGGCTTGTTCAGCACGATGCCGAGCGCGCCGCGTTCACCGTGCTCGCAGATCAGCGTGACAGTCTGGGAAAAATGCGGGTCGTCCAGTCCGGGCATGGCGACCAGCAGCTGATTGGTCAGGGAGCCATCTTTGGGCATGTATGCAGTATGGGGCTGACATCCCCCGGTCTCAAGGAACCGAAATCAGGGAGCGCCGCGGCTGACCTCCTTCAAACTGCCATTCGTACGCGAAGCGCAGGCTGCGGTAATCCCGTGCCAGATCCGGCGGGAAGGGGTCGAAAGGGCTGGCCAGCCGCAGTATGTCCAGTGCGGCCGCATCAATTTCCGGATGACCGCTGGCGCGGCGGATGCGAGCCGAGCGCAGCCGGCCATCGCGTTCGATCACCACTTCGATTACCGGACTGCCGGTGAGTCCACCCTGGCGGGCGGCACTGGGGTAGTTGACGGTGCCGATGCGTTCCACGCGCCGGCGCCATCCATCCAGGTATGGGGCGAACGGTGACTCGCGCGTATCGGCCGACAGGTAGTACTGGTCGCGGGTATCGCCGCGCAGGCGCAGTTCCTCTTCAGCCGTGAGGGCGGGTTCGGCCTGCAATTCCAGCTGCTCGGCTTCGGAAAGCTGCAGCAGCTCGGCAGGCAGGGGCAGCATGCGGATGTGGCTGCGCGCTGCGCGAGTGGTGGCCAGCACCTGCAGGGATTGCTCGCCGGTTGCCTGGCTCTGCTGCGCGGCCGGTGGAACTGGTTGCCCGCGCTCCGACGGCAGCTGTGCCGGCAACAGCTCCTGGGTGTTGCCGGAGCCCAACTGTGTGCGCTGCGAGAGATAGGTGGCCGTGTCGTTGCGCTGGGCCTCGGGCAGTTCGTCCGGAACCAGCACGACCTCCAGCCCGCGGTTCAGATCGCGACCATCGCTGCCGGGCGAGGTAAAGGTAATGCCGAGGATCACCAGGCCATGCAGCAGCGCGGCCAGCACCAGCATGGTGGTCAACCGGTCGCGCGAGACCCGAACTTCGCGTCTATCTGAGCTGCGCCTTTCCAGGCGTGGCGGTTGTTCCAGCGGCTGGGCCAGGGAGGGCATCGATCTTCAGTGACGCCGCGCGGCCAGCCGCCGGTCGATGGCCTCGACCAGCAGCATACCGATGTCGGTGCCGAAGGCCTTGTCGATCTCGCGGATACCGGTGGGGCTGGTGACGTTGATCTCCGTGACGCAGCCGCCGATCACATCCAGCCCCACGAACAGCATGCCGCGCTCCACCAGCTTCGGGCCGATGACGGCCACCAGTTCGCGGTCGCGGGCGTTGAGTTCGCGCGCCACGCCGGTTGCGCCGGCCGCCAGATTGCCGCGGTTGTCATCGCCCGACGGCATGCGCGCCAGCGCATAGGGGGCTGGCTGGCCATCGATCACCAGCACGCGCGAATCGCCGCTGGCGACGATCTCCGGCAGGTACTTCTGCACGATGGCATAGCGCGTGCCGTATTCGGTGAGCGTCTCGAATACCACCTTGAGGTTCTTGTCTTCCCTGTCGACCACGAAGATCGAGCGGCCACCCATGCCGTGCAGGGGCTTGACCACCACGCGGCCGAACTCGCGGGCGAACCCGGTCATGGCCGCCATGTCGCGGGTGACCAGGGTTGGTGCGCACACTTCCGGAAACCAGGCCGTATAGACCTTCTCGTTCATGTCGCGCAGGCCGGCCGGCCGGTTCACCACCAGTGCACCGGCGAGCTCGGCCCGGTCCAGGATGTAGGTGGTGTAGATGAATTCCATGTCGAAGGGCGGATCCTTGCGCATCAGGATCACGTCGAAATCACCCAGGGGGGTGTCACGGGCCTCGCCCAGCGTGAACCAGTCCTGCGGATCGGCCCGCACCTCGAGGGGCCGCCCCCGGCCGCGGGCCACACCGTCACGCAGGTAAAGATCGGACTGGGTCAGGTACCACAGCTCGTAGCCCCGCTTGCGGGCGGCAAGCAGCATCGCAAGCGTGCTGTCCTTGGCGTACTTGATGTCCTGGATCGGGTCCATCACCACGGCCAACCGGATGCGCTGCGACATTACTTTAAGGTTCCTGAAACGTGTGCCAGTTCAAGGCGCGATGTTATCCCACTGTCAGAATCGGTCTGTTCCCGCGGGAGCCAGTGGCCCGTGGCGAGGGGTGGGCCGATATGTTAAAAGACCGAGGACATTGCACGCCATGACACCAGTCGGGAGCGCGTTGAGGGTGAACGACGAGAACTCCAACCTCAAGGGTCTGAAAGTGCTCGTCATCGACGACAGCAAGACGATCCGCCGCACCGCCGAAACCCTGCTCGCCAAGGAGGGTTGCGAGGTTTTTACGGCGATCGACGGCTTTGACGCCCTTGC
>CAYWDZ010000187.1:0-6019 GCA_964456255.1 uncultured Steroidobacteraceae bacterium
GTGCTTGAGAGATTTCCGCAGCCGGATGATTTGTTGAGCCGTATCGGTCCGCAAGGCCGTGCATGACGGAGAAGATGTGAGAGTCGATTGGAAGCCCGTGTTTTGGGAGCCAGTTGAAGGAACGGGCGAAAGGCTCATGGCTGGCGTTGTGCTCAATTTTGGTGGCGAGTGGGTTGTGCAGCGCGTCTTGCGCGACGACGTGCTAGAGGGTTTGTACGGCAAGTCCGCCGCAAATCCTCGGCAGCTAATCACACACGCGTTAGAGTTGTGCCTCACGATCGTTCGGGCGGCTGGAGACAGAGGATTGAGCGCTCTCAACGGCCCTGTCATGGGGCTATACCCAGGAGAAGGGCGCACGACGGAAGCCCTAACGATAGGCGATGCGTTTAGGCAGGCCGTGCTGCTTCATGCCAGCTTGGCTCAGTTGGATGGTTGGGATGAGCTGGAGGAGTCGGATTCGCCGGCACCTGAAGAGGTGAATAAGAGATTTTCTACGGAGGTGCGAGAGGTCGTTAGTCGCGCTCGTCCCGAATTGGCAAACTATTTCAATCGGTCAGCGATAGTGGTTCAAGGAGGGATGCCTGTTAAATTCGGCTATCTCTCTGACCAAGCGATTCTGCACTTTTCTGTCTTGCACCCCGTTCGACAGGCGGCAAGCGTGCGTGACGCGCGGGCGCGCCTGTGGGAGCTATCACGCGCTAGGGCGGTTGCAGGGTTCAAGAATGCCGCGCTCATAACGGCCGTTCCTAGGGATGATGAGGTTACCCTTGGTCGCAAGCAGTTGCAGTCGCTACGGGATCATCGTGTCGAAATTGAACGAGAGGCCGACGCCGTAGAAATGCTGGCCATTTCAGTTACAAGTGTGTCTGAAGCAGCCGAAAGAGTCCTCAGGCTGGCTTAGGTCTACAGGCCATGGAAGGCTTCATGGCATTGCACCTGCGCTGCGCCTGCGGCCGGACCGTTTCGCTGCCGTACAAGCGCGAGTGGGAAGGCCTGCTACGCGACCAGCTGTTGCCCCGGTTCAAGTGCAGTGCCTGCGGTCAGCGGCCGAATGACATGAGGCGCGGATGGGCGGTCGACACGACCCCATGACCTGCGCATGTCCGCACATGTCTGGCGCAGTGCGCAGTTGTCTATTGTTGGTGTCTGTGGAGCTTTCCGTATCTGTTCCGTACGGAAGCAGATGGAACCGTCTAACTGATTGATTTATATGGCGCTCCCTACCGGATTCGAACCGGTGTACTAGCCTTGAGAGGGCTATGTCCTGGGCCTCTAGACGAAGGGAGCGTGCGCCGGCCCTGGATGGGCAAGGCGCGGTATTATAGGCGGCCTCTATCCATCCTCAAGTCCTTAATTTCGCCGGAAAACCCGCATTGAATTCTGACTCCGACGCCCCGGCCGCGCCTGCCTCCACGCCGGCCGGTGCACCGCGCATCATCGCGCGCGCCGAACACTCCATTTCCCGGCGGGGCATTTCCGCCAATGCCCTGCGGGTGCTGTACCGTCTGCGTGAGGGTGGCTACCAGGCCTTCCTGGTGGGTGGCTGCCTGCGCGACCTGCTGCTGGGCATCACGCCCAAGGATTTCGACGTTGCCACCAGTGCGCGGCCCGAGGAGGTCAAGCGCTGCTTTCGCAACTGCCGGCTGATCGGCCGGCGCTTCCGCCTGGCGCATGTGTTCTTCGGGCACGAGATCATCGAGGTTGCGACCTTCCGTGCCGCCAGCGCGGCACTGCCCGGTACCGATGAGGCCGATGATCCGGACATTCTGCTGGAGGTCGGCGCCAGCGAAGACAACCCCGATGCGGAAGCCGAATCCGACCAGGCGCGCGAGCGCGAGGCCGAAGGTGACGCGCAGGATCCCGGTGACCGGCTGCTGGATGAGGGTGGGCGCATCCTGCGCGACAACACCTACGGCACCATTGAAGACGATGTGTGGCGGCGCGATTTCACCTGCAACGCGCTGTACTACAACATCGAGGACTTCACGCTGTGGGACTACGTCGGCGCGGTGGAAGACATCCAGGCGCGGCGCCTGCGGCTGATCGGTGATCCCGAGCAGCGCTATCGCGAAGACCCGGTGCGCATGCTGCGCGCGGCGCGTTTCGAAGCGAAGCTGGGCTTCAAGCTCGATGCGCCCAGCGACGCCGCACTGGTCCAGCTGCGTGATCTGCTGACGGATGTGCCGGCCGCGCGCCTGTTCGACGAGACGCTGAAACTGTTCCTCACCGGGCATGGCGTGAAATCCATGGAAGTGCTGCGCCGGCGCGGCCTGTTCGGTGTGCTGTACCCGAACATCGAGCGCTACCACGCGCAACATCCCGGCGGCCCGGTGGAGAAGCTGCTGATGGCGGGCCTTGCCAACACGGATGAGCGTGTGCAGGCCGGCAAGTCGGTGACGCCGACCTTCCTGTTCACGCTGCTGCTGTACGGGCCGATTGCTGCGCATATCGAGAAGCAGCCGCCGGAGAACTGGGGCGAGGTGGGCACGATCCTGGATGCCTGCGATGCCGCGCTGCGCGAGGCCACGCGCCGCGTGACCATCCCCAAGCGCTTCTCGCTGGGCGTGCGCGACATGTTCGCCTTGCAGCCGCAACTGGAACACCCGCGCAGCCGGCGCGTGTTGCGGCTGATCGAGCAGCCGCGCTTTCGCGCGGCCTTTGACCTGCTGATGCTGCGCGCGCAGGTCGGCATGGCGCAGCAGGAGCTGGTGGACTGGTGGTCCGCGCTGCAGGCGGCGCATCCGGCGCAGCGCGAGGAGATGGTGCAGGCGCTGGAGGCGGCCCGTGGCCAGGGCGGTGGTGGCGCTGAAGGGGCTGGCGGCAGGCCACGTCGTCGGCGGCGCGGGCGGCGGCGTCCTGCGGAATCCTGAAGATGGATGCATCGGTACCGGCTTACATTGGAGTCGGTAGCAATCTTGGCGAGCCACGCGCGCGCGTGCTGGCCGCCTTTGATGCGCTGGCCGCGTTGCCGCGCACGCAGCTGGTGGCGCGTTCGCGCCTGTATCGCACCCGACCCTTCGGGCCGGTGAAGCAGGGCGACTTCATCAACGCGGTGGCGCGGCTCGAAACGGGCCTGTCTGCGCGCGAATTGCTGGCTGCCATCCGCCGCATCGAAGCCGCGGCCGGGCGCATCCGGGACGAGCGCTGGGGGCCGCGCACCCTGGACCTGGACCTGCTGCTCCATGGCGATACGCGGATCGATACGCCCGATCTCACCGTGCCGCACCCGGGTATTGCCGAGCGCAGCTTTGTGCTGGCACCGCTGAGGGATGTTGCGCCTGGACTGGTAGTGCCGGGTGCCGGCCCCGTGGAAACCCTTCTCAGGGCATTGCCTGCCGATGGCATTGCGGAGATTCTGGACGCATGACCCAGGTGCCGCATCGCTACATCGCCATCGAAGGCCCCATCGGTGTGGGCAAGACCAGTCTTGCGAAACGACTGGCGTCGACGCTGAACGCGCAGCTGGTGCTGGAGCAGGCCGAGGAGAACCCTTTTCTCGAGCGTTTCTATCGCAATCCACGCGCGGGCGCGCTGCCGGCACAGCTGTTCTTCCTGTTTCAGCGCGCGCAGCAGCAGACCTCGCTCTCGCAGGCCGACATGTTCGGCAGCGTGCGCGTGGCCGATTACCTGCTGGCCAAGGATGACCTGTTCGCGCGGATGATCCTCGATGACGAGGAGTACGGCCTGTATCGCCAGGTGCACGAGCGCCTGGCCATCAATGCGCCCAGGCCCGATCTGGTGGTGTATCTGCAGGCACCCGTGGACGTGCTGCTGGATCGCATCGCGCGTCGCGGCATCGCCCACGAGAGCCTGATCGATCGCGCCTACCTGACCAGGCTCAATGAGGCCTATGCGCGCTTCTTTCATGCTTATGAGGAAGGCCCATTGCTGATCGTGAATGCCGCTGCCATCGATCCGGTGAGCAATGAGGCCGATTACGAGGAGTTGCTGGGCCTGATCGGGCGTACGGTCCGCGGCCGGCTCTACTACAATCCACTGCGTAACAAGGGGTTGTAGATGTATACGCAGCTGCAGATGCGCGATTCGGCCCGCCCGCCGGTCACCTTGACCACGCTGGCGAAGATGCGCGCCGAAGGTGAGCCGATTGCGGCGCTGACCTGCTATGACGCCAGTTACGCGGTGCTCGTGGACGAGGCCAATGCGGACATCGTGCTGGTGGGTGATTCGCTGGGCATGGTGATCCAGGGTCACGACACCACGGTGCCGGTCACCATGGACCAGATGGTCTATCACACGCAGGCAGTGTCACGCGGCACGCACCGGCCCTTCCTCGTATCCGACCTGCCGTTCATGAGTTACACCTCGCCGGAACA
This sequence comes from uncultured Steroidobacteraceae bacterium, assembly GCA_964456255.1. Lineage (GTDB taxonomy): Bacteria > Pseudomonadota > Gammaproteobacteria > Steroidobacterales > Steroidobacteraceae > ZC4RG30. Next base: position 4,335 of record CAYWDZ010000187.1, read on the forward strand.
GGCGCTGACCAATTCCGTGCGACTCATGCAGGAAGGTGGGGCGCGCATGGTGAAGCTGGAGAGCGGCGCCGAGCAGTTGCGCATCGTGGAGTTCCTCACCGATCACGACATTCCCGTGTGCGCGCATCTGGGGTTGCGGCCACAGTCGGTGCACAAGACCGGCGGTTTTCGCGTGCAGGGTCGGCAACAGGAAGCTGCCGCGCGCATCGTGCAGGAAGCGCAGGAACTGCAGCAGGCGGGCGCTGACATCGTGCTGCTGGAGTGCGTTCCCAATGAATTGGGCGAGGCTGTGACCAAAGCGCTGCAGGTGCCGGTGATCGGCATCGGAGCGGGCCCGCATGTGAGCGGACAGATCCAGGTGCTGTACGACGTGCTCGATATCACTCCGGGACGCAAGCCGAAGTTTGTGCGCAACTTCCAGCAGGGGCTCGATTCACCGCTCGCGGCACTGAAGGCGTACGTCGCGGCGGTCAAGTCGCGCGAGTACCCCGGCCCGGAGCACTGCTTCTCCTGATGTTGACCTTCGAAAGCATTGGGCAGGTTCGCCAGCAGGTGCGTGCCTGGCGTGCCGATGGTCTGACTGTCGGCTTCGTGCCGACCATGGGCTCACTGCACCTGGGGCACATGAGCCTGTTGTCCGCGGCGCGCTTCCGCGCCGACCGGGTGATCGCCAGCGTGTTCGTCAATCCCCTGCAGTTTGGTCCCGGCGAGGACTTCGAACGCTATCCGCGCGCGCCCGAGGAAGATGCGCGGTTGCTGGCCGATGCTGGCTGCGAAGTGCTGTTCCTGCCGGGCGTGGACGAGATCTACCCGAAAGGGCGCGAGAGCGCCACGCGCGTCACCGTCAAGCCGCTGTGCGAGATCCTCGAGGGCGCGCACCGGCCCGGGCACTTCGACGGCGTGGCCACAATCGTGGCCAAGTTGTTCGGCATCGTGCAGCCGGACATCGCGGTGTTCGGCGAGAAGGATTACCAGCAGCTGGCCATCGTGCGCCGCATGGTGGCGGACCTGGAGATTCCGGTGGAGATCGTCGGCGCAGCCACGGTCCGTTCGAGTGATGGCCTGGCGATGAGCTCGCGTAATCGGTATCTCTCGCAGGAAGAGCGCGCACTGGCGCCGCGCATCTTTGCCACCTTGAAGGCCGCGGCGGAGCGCATCCATGCCGGCGAGCGCAACTACACCGCGTTGTCGGAGTGGGGGGCGAACGAACTGCGCGCGGCGACGATGCAGCCGGATTACTTCGAAGTGCGCGACTCGCAGTCCCTGCTCACACCCGGCCCCGACAGCCGGGAAGTGGTGATCCTGACGGCCGCGCGTCTTGGCCGCGCCAGATTGATCGACAATATGCGGGTAACCCGCTAGCTGCTCCCGAGCCGCATCTGCGCCCAGCGTGCATGCTCGGCAACCAGTTCGGAATCATCATGCGTGCGCCGCTCAACCGCGGCGCGCGCCGCGTCGTTCGAGGGTCCATTCCCCAGCGCCACCATCACATTGCGCATGAAGCACTCGTAGCCGATGCGCCGGATCGCGCTGCCTTCGAAGCGCTGTTCGAAATCCTCGCGTGTCCATGTGGCCAGCTCGGTGAGCCGCGGCGCGTCGAGGCCATGTCGCACCTTGAAGTCGGGATTGGCAGCAGCGCGCGCGAACTTGTTCCATGGGCAGACGAGCTGGCAGTCGTCGCAGCC
>CAYWDZ010000188.1:0-3896 GCA_964456255.1 uncultured Steroidobacteraceae bacterium
AAGCGCATTGCAGTAACACAACACGGAGGCCGCAACATGACCAGTCGCCACATTGCCGCTTTGCTTGCCACATTGACACTGTCCGCGCTCGCGGCCACGGCCAATGCACAGGCCCCTCTGCAGCTGACCGTCTACACGGGTCACGGAGCTCAGGGCTACGACGTGAACTCCACCATGATCTCGGGCGAGAAGGACATGCTGCTGATCGATGCGCAGTTCACGCTCAGCGAGGCACACAAGCTGGCTGCCGTGATTCTCGAGTCAAAGAAGAACCTCGCGACGATCTACATCACGCATCCGCATCCGGATCACCTGTTCGGTCTCGCGGTGCTGCACCAGGCGTTCCCGCAGGCGCGCATCGTGGCATTGCCGCAGACCGTTGCCGGTGCGAAGACCGGCTGGCCGGCGCGGCAGAAATTCTGGGTGACCACCTACGGCAACAATATTCCCGGCCCGGATCCGGTACTGCCGGAAGAGCTCACCGAACCCTACCTGACGCTGGAAGGCCAGCAGTTCCCGGTGACCGGGCCCGTGGCCGGCAGCGACGGGCCCGGCAACAGTTTCGTCTACATTCCCTCGCTGCAGGCCGTGGTGACCGGCGACATCGTTTTCGATCACGCCTATTTCGGCGTCCAGCGCGACAAGGCGCGTGAGGACTGGAGCCGCACCATTGACCAGATCCTGGCACTGAATCCGCGGATCATCGTGCCGGGCCATGAAGGGCCGGGCGCCACGCGCAACCAGGCTTCGATCGCGTTCATGCGCAAGTACGTGGCCGACTGGGACGCCAATGTGGCGAAGTCGAAGGACGCCGCCGAGATGCGCGCCAACGTGCTCAAGCAGTATCCCGGGCTGGGCATGGAGTTCACGCTCGATTCGCGCGTAGCCACGTATTTCCCGGCCCCGCAGCCGGCAAAGTGAAGCGACCGGCCCGCCTAGGCGGGCCGGTCTTCCTTGCGATACTCGGCCGAACGCAGCCGCCAGAACTTTCCATCCTTCAGTTCGTAGATCACGAACGTATTGATGAAGATGCGCCCGCCCTTCTTCATGGGCCCGGCAATGAAATCGGGCAGGTCTTCAAGCGCGAGGAACTCGGATTCCAGCTCCACCGCGAACAACCCTGGCGTGGTCACGAGGCGGTTGATCTGGATCGTGCGGCGCGTCTCTGACTTGACCGTCCGGTAGAAGTCGAAGATGGCCTGGCGGCCGCGCAGCTCGCGTTTGCCTGCGATCACCAGCACCACGTCATCGGTGTAGTGATCGCCGAAAGAGGCGTAGTCGTCATGGTTGAACGCGTCCATGTAGGCGGCGAAGTCCGGCGCGCTGAAGGTCGGCTGCGACGGGTCGGCCACGAGCGGCTTCATGCCGGGTGTGACGGGCGCCGGGTCGGAGCTGTGGCGTGCCGAGCGCACGCGCTTGAACAGTCCGTTCTCCAGTTCGTACCAGATGAAGTTCTCGGAGCGCCGTGTCTCGCCCTTGCGGATCGCTCCGGTCGGGAAGTCGGGCCAGTCCTGCAGCGCATGCAGCTCCGTGACCACATCGGCGATCCACTGGCGCCGCCCGACGATCAGGCCGCGCAGTGTCAGCGTCTCGCGCATCCGAGACTTCACGTCGCGATAGAAGGCGATGACCTCATCCCGGCTGGAGAATGTGCCGCCCCGTCCGCGAAAATCGATGTCCGGTGCGTAGAAGCGGCTGAAGCCGTCGAAATCACCACGATTGAATGCATCGATGTAGCCGCTGAAGGTCTGCAGCGCGCGCCCGGACTCCGCTGCACCCGGGCTCGTATCCACATCGAATGAAACTGCAGCGTTGCGCGCTGTCTGTGCCAGCGCGCGGGGCAATGGCACGGCGCCCAGAACCCCCAGGCCCAGCAGCAAACCCGAGTTGAGGCGGCGGCGCGCCGGATCCAGGGGCGCCTCGGAAGGAAGATCGCGTTTCGAGTCAGACACGGTCTACTCTTGAACCTGACGCGCCTGTTCGCCCACATACCTGCGGATCTTTTCGATCTGATCCCTGGACAGATACTTCGACCATCCCATCATGCCGCGTGCTTCGAGCGCGCCTTCGCCGACCACGCTGTACCAGGCTTCCGGCTGGGGCACCATCGCCGAGCGGCGCAGATCCGGAATCACGTTGTTGCCCATGGCATTCGGCCCATGACAACGGGTGCAATACTCGTCGTAGTGACGCCGCCCTTCATTCACGTCGGCCTGTGATGCCACCTGCTGCGGCGGCTGTGGCGCATTGGCCAACGGCGGATCGCCGGGCAATGTGGCGGTGCCATTGAGCTTGAACGCCAGCAGCCTGCCAGGCTGCGGCATGTAGGTCGGTCCGCCCCCCGCCATGGAGTTGGCGCCCGACGCAACGGCGATGTATTGCTCGCCATCCACGCTGTAGGACATGGCGCCTGCGATGATGGCGTTGGGTGTGGCGATGTTCCACAGCCGTTCGCCGGTGTCCGCACGATAGGCGGCGAATTCGCCCAGTACGCCATCGCGGCTCCTGCCCTGGAACACCAGGCCGCCAGCGGTTGCCAGCACACCGCCGCCCGGCCCATCCACCTGCCACGCCGACTTGCGTGCCACCGGGTCCCAGGCCAGCAGGTAAGACCTGGGCGGGGCGCCCCTTGGCGCGGGTGAAGTCTTCTTGCCTGAAGGGTCGGCCGCCGCGGGCGGTGCGCCGTGTGCGCCGCCGGTGACCATGCCGATGAAGCTGATACCCAGACTGGTGTTCTCCGGGATGAAGACATAGTCCTTGCGACTGATCGGCTCCAGGTAGGAGGACGAGTTGTCGGTGGCCTGCAGGTAAAGCAGGTTGGTTTGCGGGCTGAAGGCAATGGGATTCCAGTTGTGAGCGCCGCCAGCACCGGGGCTCACGGTCGCAGGCTTGTCCTTGTAGCGGGCAGCCGGGACGACCTGCGGCCGACCCGTTTTCAGATCCACGCCCGTGGCCCAATTGATGCCTTGCACGAACGCATCGGCGGAAACCAGCTTGCCGGTCTGCCGATCGATGACATACATGAATCCGTTCTTGGGCGGATGCACCAGCACCTTGCGTGCTTGCCCCGCGATTTGCAGATCGGCCAGCACCATGTCGGCAATCGCGTCGTGATCCCAACCCTCACCCGGCGACTCCTGGTAGTGCCATTTGTACGCACCGGTATCGGCATCGACAGCGACGATGGATGCAATGAAGAGGTTGTCGCCGGGCTCCGAGGTCCGCAGGTTCGGATTCCATGGAAACCCGTTGCCAGTGGCCAGGTAGACCTGGTTGAAGTCGGGGTCGTAGACCAGCGAATTCCACACATGCGCGCCGCCGCCCACGGTGTACCACTCGCCGGGCCAGGTCGGCGCGGCCGTAGTCTTGAGCACCTCGTCCGATGCGGCACCATCGGGCGGGGAGCCCGGCTTGTTGGGCACGGTGTAGAAGCGCCACAGCAGTTTTCCATCGGTGGCGTCATAGGCGCTGACAAATCCACGGGTACCGAAGTCCGCGCCACTGTTGCCGATGAACACCTTGTCGTGCGCCACACGCGGTGCACCGGTAATCCCGTAGGTTGAATCGCGCGGGGTGGTTTGCGTGCTCCACACTTCCTTGCCGGTGCCGGCGTCCAGTGCAATCAAGCGGCCATCCACCGTGCCGAGGTACACCTTGCCCTTGTAAAGCGCGACGCCCCGGTTATCGACATCGCAGCACAGCGGCACGCCGCTGATGCCGGGGACCCTGGGGTCGTAGTACCAGAGTTGTTTGCCGGTCCTGGCGTCGAGCGCATAGACCTTGCTCCACGCGGTGGAGACGTACATCACGCCATCGACCACCAGCGGCGTCGCCTCCTGGCCCCGCGTGGTGTCGAATTCGATGAACCACGCGGGCTTCAGCTGTGCGACGTTGTC
>CAYWDZ010000188.1:3996-5926 GCA_964456255.1 uncultured Steroidobacteraceae bacterium
AGTTCTTGCGGCAGCGTCGCCATCTTACCGCCACTTGTCGATCGACACGGTCTGCGGACGATACATGTGCCAGGCCTGCATCATGGGGGCCGCATCGCCGCCTGCCACGATGACATCGATCGAGCCAGGCTTGTACACCTGTACCGCAGCGTTTGGTTCGCGGCCAGGTCGCGTCGCGTTCTCCTGCAGGTACCTGCGCACGTCTTCCTTGCTCATGCCCTGTCGGGCGAGCGCCTCGGCGCGCTGGGGCGAGATGATCACCACGGCTCCGTTCGGAAGCTGGTAACGCGCCAGATCCGGCGGCACGTCGGCGAGCTCGGTGCCGAGGCCATAATTGCCCGAATGCGCCCAGCCGCCGCTGTAGAAGGTCAACGTGCTTTCTTCCTTCCTGAAGCCCTGCGTCACGCTCAGCGGCTCCCACGGGCTCTCGGCCTCATTCTCGGCAAACATGAAGCTGTAGTTCGAATTGGCGCCGATCACGGCCATGATGTTCACGCCAGGCGCGCCGCCACCAAGGTTGGTGATGAACAGGCGCAGTGCGCGGCCCATCGCCGCATTCGCCTGATTGCCAGGCCCCACCGCGTTGACACCGGAATTCATCTTCAGCGTCTTCGCGATCGGCCCGTTGACCACCTGCATGAAGGCGAAGGAGTTGGTCGAGCGCAGCATCGAGTTGAGGTTGTATTTCTGGTACGCCTCGATCGTCGCCAGCAGCACCGGCATCTGTTCCGGCAGGCAGCCGGCCATCACCGCGTTGATCGCGACCTGCCGCACCGTGACGCCCAGCCCTTCGGGGACAAAGGCCCTGGCGACGACTTCATCGGGCGAGTGGCTGGTGCCTTTCAGCATTGAGGCGACGGCTTCGCGTGTCGGGGGAATGATGGGCAGGCCATCCGTGAAGCCCTTCTCGTAGAACACGCGCTGGATCGCGGCGATGTCTCCTGTCGCTGCGATCTCGGGATGAGGCGGTGGCGTGATGGTCCCCGTGGCGCGCTCGTCCGTCGTCAGTGGCGCAGTCAACGTGGCGATGGCCTGTTCAATTGCGTTTGCATAGCGCGCCTTGTCCATCTCTTCGGTGGGATAGGAGAACGCAACGCCGCGTATCCGGGCGCCTTCACGCGCCGCGGTGGTTTCACGCACGCTTTCGAGCTGCTCGAAATAGGCCGCGCCGCCGGGAATGCCGATCTGCTCCAGATGCGTGCTCCACTTGAAGACGTACGAGGTGGTGGAGGAAGAGGCTGCACCGATGTAGAGGAAGCCGTCCGCGTTCTGCTTCATCTCTTCCCACAGGGCGGGATCGTCCTCTGAATAGCGCGTGTTGCGGTTCTTGATCAGCGCCGTCCTGACCTTGTGCCTGGCCTCAAGCGAGGCGGCGATATCCCGCGCGACCTGGTCCATGCCCGAGCCGCTCGGCCACGACATGACGATATAGATGCGCTTGCCGGCCAGCGATGGCAGCCTGGCGGCCAGCGGCACGCGATCGACCGCAGGGTAGGTGCCGCGCGGGTCGAGTGCGGCGTAAACAGGCGCCTGTGCATTCGCCGCAGCTGCAAGGCCCGCCGCCAGAAACGAAGCCGCCAGGACTGCCCGGATCACGTTCTTCTTCTTCATGTTCGCTCCTCGCCGGCTCCCCAACGCTAGTGTGCACGGCTCGCAGCGAGGTCACGAGTCTTGCATCGCCCGCCACGTCCGTTGCTGCCCGGGCGCCAATTGTCATGACTTTCCTGCTGTGCGTACACTCGGGGCGAGCAGACATCCTGAATCTCGCCTTCCTGACCGAACCCAAGGGCACTTCGGACCAAGGAGTAACTGCAATGGCGAAGGAAACTTCTCGGAGCGGTGGCAATCAGGAGATGAGCGAAGTCAATACGACGCCGCTGATCGACGTGATGCTGGTGCTGTTGGTCATGCTGATCGTGACGCTGCCGGT
>CAYWDZ010000189.1:0-5907 GCA_964456255.1 uncultured Steroidobacteraceae bacterium
GCTCGCTGCAAGGGGCCGGTTCTGGTCGTCGAGTTCCACCGTGACATCGACCTGACCAGGTCGGCCGACGTGGCGCCCCTGACGGCCACTGAAGTGCGCTATGCCGCCCGCTGCAGGCAGCAGTCCGAGCGCATGCAGATGGATGCCCAGCATGGCATGCGCATTGCCGCTGACCGGATCCTCTTCGATGCCGATGGCCGGGCAGAACATGCGTGATTCGGTGACGACGCTGCCGCCATGACTGCCCACGACAAACAGGAAGTAACCCTGCGCGCCGAGTCGCGGTGACAGCAACGCCAGTTCGTGCATGCGCGGCGCCAGCTCATTCAGTGCATTCGTGTCTGAAAGCGCGAGCAGCAATCGCGTACTCGCGCCACCGGCAATTCGCGGCGGGCAGCGCGGGTCGAGCTGCGCTGGTGCAAGGCCCAGGAGTGCCAGCACTTCACTTAGTTCCGCCGCTTCGATGATGCGGCCAAGCGCCGGCGCGGCCTGACGGATGGAGTAGTCGCCGGCATCGCCACGGCGGACCTCGACGATGCCGGTGGTGCCCAGCTGGCGCCGCAGCGTGCGCGGCTCGAATGTTCCCAGCACCGCGTGCAGTGCCAGCGTCGCATGGCCAACGAAGGGCAGTTCCTTGCGCGGACTGAAGAAGCGCACGTCCAGATCCACGCCGGAGCGCGATGCAGGCAGTGCAAACGCCCAGTCGCCGTGGTGATGGTCGCTGGCAATGCGCTGCATGTCGGCCGCGACCAGCTCCCCTGCATCCAGCGCCACCATGGCGGGATTGCCGCCACCGGCCACGGATGTGAATGCATCGACGTGAAAGACGCGCAGTGTGCGGGACATGCTCGTTCGGAGTGCTTGAGTTCCTGCGGCCGAACGCTACCATAGCGCCTGCCCAGGGGTGGCTCGCGCAAGAGCCTGAGATGCCAGACATGGCGAACCCTTGAACTTGATCCGGTTAGTACCGGCGAAAGGAGCAGGTCCATGCACTCGGTCCGTATTCCCATTGTCCCGCTCGTCCTGTGCATCCTGCTGCCTGCGCCATCTGTGCAGGCTGCCGCAGCCGGCGATGACATCCTCGAAGAGATCGTCGTCACCGGTACGCTGCGGGCGCAGAAGCTCGGCGATGCGCCAGTCAGTGTCACCGTACTGGGTGCAGGCACATTGCAGGATGCGGGTCAGCAGCACTTCCAGGACGTGCTGGGACTGGTGCCAAACCTCAACTGGGCGGGCGGCACTTCGCGGCCGCGCTATTTCCAGATTCGCGGCATCGGCGAGCGCGAGCAGTACGAGGGTGCGCCCAATCCGTCAGTCGGCTTCCTGATCGACGAGATCGACTTCAGCGGCCTGGGCATGCCGGCCACATTGTTTGACATCAAACAGGTGGAAGTCCTGCGCGGGCCGCAGGGCACGCGGTACGGCGCCAACGCGCTCGCCGGCCTGATCGTGGTGCGCGGCAATGAGCCGGATCGCGATGCGGGCTATTCGCTGGAAGCCTCGGGTGGCGACTACGGCACGGGCTCACTGGGCTTCACGGCGACCGGGCCCATGGCGGTGCTGGATTCCGCGTGGCGGCTGTCGGTGCAGAAGTACGAAAGCGATGGCTTCATGCGCAATGCGTTTCTGGGTCGCGACGACACCAATGGCCGTGATGAACTGACCGCGCGCCTGAAGTGGCACGGCGAGTTGGGGCCCGGATCCGCGCTGGACTTCACTTTTCTGCACGCTGATCTGGACAACGGCTACGACGCATGGACCCTCGACAACTCGCGCACCAGCCTTTCCGACAAGCCGGGTCAGGACTCGCAGCTGGCCAACGGCGCGGCGCTGAAGTTCACCACTGGAGTGGGGGGCGACTCGCTCACCGTCATTGCCGGCCACGCCGATTCGAAATCAGTGAACAGCTATGACAGTGACTGGGGCAATGACGCCAGCTGGGCGCCGTATGTCTACGACTACACATTCCGCTCCGATCGTCACCGGCGCACCGGCAGCCTGGAGCTGCGGCTGGCTTCGCCCGCCGGCGATACGCAGTGGCTGGTCGGCGCCTATGCGCTGCGCCTGAACGAGTCCGGTCGCGATGTCGGGGATGGCCGCTATGCCGATCCCGGTGATCCCGAATACATCAGCCATGACGAACTGGGCCTCGCCTACCACGCCACCAATCTGGCGTTGTTCGGGCAACTGGATGGATTGCTTGCTCCCGGTTGGCACTGGTCGGCAGGCGGCAGGCTGGAACAGCGTCGCGCGCACTACCGTGACGATGGCACCGTGACCCGCCTCGATGCGCACGATCGCATGGTCGGTGGGCAGTTCACCGTGAGTCGGGATCTGCATGGCGACGCCAGCGCCTACGCATCGCTGTCGCGGGGCTACAAGGCCGGTGGCTTCAATCTGGGGGAGGTATCCGATGCCCGGCGGCGTTTTGATCCGGAGTTCCTGTGGAATCTGGAAGCCGGCATCAGGGGGCGCTTTGCCGCGGGGCGCGGTCAGGCTGATGTATCGCTGTTCCATCAGCGCCGCCAGGATCAGCAGGTGCGCACCGGTGTGCAGCTGACGCCGGGCGATCCGAACACCTACCAGTTCATCACGGTGAATCTGCCCAAGGGGTACGGCACCGGGCTGGAAGGCAGTGTGCAGTACGCGGTGATGCGCGGGCTGCAGCTGGGCGCCTCGCTGGGCCTGCTGCATACCCGCAGTGGCGCCTTCATGATGCAGGACGCCGATGGCAATGCTGTGCTGGTGCCGTCGCGCGCGAATGCGCACGCGCCGGGCTGGAACGCGGCGGTCAATGCCACGTGGCGCTCGCGTGGCGGGTTCATGGCGCGGGTCGATCTGACGGCGATGGATGAGTTCTACTTCGACGTGCCCACCGACCACGACATGAAATCCAGGCGCTACGCGCTCGCCAATCTGAAGATCGGCTACGAGCGCGAACGCTGGGGCGTGTACGGCTGGGTGCGCAATGTCTTCAACAAGGACTACGCGGTGCGTGGCTTCTTCTTCGCCAACGAGCCGCCCGACTGGAACGACAAGCTGTATGTCCAGCAGGGTGACCCGCGCCAGCTCGGGCTCACCGTGAATTTCTGGTTCTGATCAACGTGGCGTTGCTCATGGAGCTTTGGCAGGGTCTCAAGGCCACCGGGCCCTGGGAGTGGGTGGCTGATGCCACCGGCGTGATCTACGCGCTGCTGGTGATGCGTCACCGGCGCATCGGCTGGCTGTTTGGCGGTGCCAGCTCGGCGATCCTCACGATCCTCGCATGGCGCGCGCAGCTGCCGATGCAGGCGCTGCTGCAGGTCTCCTATGTCGTGGCGGCGGCATACGGGTGGTGGAGCTGGTCGCACCCTGGCGGCATGCGCCCCATCGGGGTGTGGCACTGGCGTGGCCATCTGCTGGTCGTGAGCACCTGCCTGCTGGTCAGTCTGGTGCTGGCGCGCGTGCTGGCCGGCGAGTCGGCATTCCCGTTCGCCGATTCGCTGGTCTTCTGCGTCGGCATGTTTGCCACCTGGCTGCTGGCACGCGTGTACCTGGAGAACTGGGCTTACTGGATCGTTCTGGATGCGGTGTCGATCTACCTGTTCGTGGCCCAGGGTCTGGTCGCGGTGGCGGTGCTGTTTGTGCTGTACATGGCCATTGCGGTGGCGGGCTTTGCCCAATGGCTGCGGACCTGGCGCAAGCGGGCGGCATGATTCCGGCCGAGGTGCTGGCACGGATTCCGGGCTGCGAGGACGGGCGTCCGCCCATCGCGGTTCGCCCTCTGCCAGGCGGGCGTGGCTGCAATGAGGTGCTGCGTGTCGACACGGCGCAGGGTCGCTTCGTCTGGCGGCGGCGCTTCCTGCCCATCGACCGGCCGGGCTCAAGAGCCATGGATGAGCTGCGTGCGCAGCAGCTCGCCGCAGCGGCTGGCCTCGCGCCTGCCGTGCTTGCGGCGCACGCGCGCGGCCACTGGCTGCTGATGGAATTCATCGACGCGCCGGTCTGGACAACCGGGCGCTTGCACAGCGACATGGGCGCCACGCACCTGGGCGGCCAGCTCGCGCGACTGCATGCCCTGGCCGTACCAGCCGAACTGCCGGTGGTGGATCCGCCGGCGATGGCCGATGCCTACCTGAGGCGCCTGGGTGAATGCGCCCCCGCAGAGGCCAGCGAACTTGCGCCCCTGCGGGATCGCATTGCAGCGCTGGGAGAGAGGATGGTGGAGGCCAGCATGGCGCCGGTTCTCAACCATGGCGACCTCACGGTGGGCAACCTTCTGGGCCCGGGGCCGGTGCTGGTCGACTGGGAGTATGCGCAGGTCGCGGCACCTGGCTGGGACCTGGCCTGCCTGCTGACTTATTACCCCGGGATGGCGCAGCTCCTGCCCCGGTTGCTGGCCAGCAGCAACGACTCACGGCGCATTGCGGCGGTGCTGGAAATCCAGCTGGAGCGGTTCGCGCTGCTGAACCGCCTGTGGGAGCGCCTTGCGGCGCATGAGGCTGGATAAACCACTGCCTGCGCAGGCAGAATGCCGGGCTGGCACGGTTTGAGGCATCCCATTTCCCCATGGCTTTGATCAAGGTTACGGACCGCGATGGCGTCGAGCATGACGTCGAGGGCAATACCAAGTTCACGTTGATGGAGAATCTGCGCGACCTGGAATACGGCGTCGCCGCGGTGTGTGGCGGCATGTGCGCCTGCGCGACCTGCCATGTGTGGGTCGACGAGCAGTGGCTGCCGAAACTGCCGCCGCAACACTCGGACGAGAAGGATCTGCTCGCGGATCTGTCGACCTACCGCCCCAACTCGCGCCTGGCCTGCCAGATCCGTTTCACCGAAGACCTGGCGGGCCTGAAACTCACCATCGCCGACGACGAGTAGTCCATGAAGCAGCCCGTCATACAGCCAGGCAAGGTCCTGATCTGCGGCTCGATGGCCTTCGACACCATCATGGTGTTCCAGGACAAGTTCCGGAATCACATCCTGCCTGACAAGCTGCACCTGCTGAATGTGTCATTCCTGGTGCTGCAGTTGCGCCGCGAATTCGGCGGCTGTGCGGGCAACATCGCCTGGAACCTGAAGCTGCTGGGCGATACCGGGCACATCATGGCGACGGTTGGCCACGATTTTGCGACCTACGCCGAGTGGCTTGATCGCCATGGTGTGCCGCGCCAGTACATCCGCACTGTCGAAGAAGAACACACCGGTCAGGCTTTCATCACCACCGACCTCGACAACAACCAGATCACCGCGTTTCATCCCGGCGCGATGGGCCAGTCGCACCTGAACAGCGTGGCCGATGCCCGGGGTGTGTCGCTGGGCATCGTCGCGCCCGATGGCCGCGATGGCATGGTGCAGCATGCTGCCCAGTTTGCCGCCGCCGGAATCCCCTTCATCTTCGATCCGGGGCAGGGATTGCCGATGTTCGGCGGTGAAGACCTGAAGACCTTCATCGACCAGGCCAGCTGGGTGGCCGTGAACGATTACGAATGGAGCCTGCTGACCGAGCGCACCGGCTGGAACGAGGCCGACGTGACCAGACGCGTGGCCGCGCTCATCGTTACGCGTGGCGGCGAAGGTTCCACCGTATACACTTCCGGGGGCAAGCTGGACATCCCGCTGGCGCCTGCAAGAGCGGTTGTGGATCCGACCGGTTGCGGCGACGCTTTCCGGGCGGGCCTGCTGCATGGTCTGCTGCATGGCCTGCCGTGGGAGAAGACCGGCCGGATTGCCTCGCTGTTGGGGTCGCTCAAGATCGAATCGCGCGGTACGCAGAATCACAAGTTCACGCCGGCTGAGTTTCGCGCGCGCTACGAAACCCTGTTCGGCAAGTTTTGATCACCAAGAGCCAGGAAGAGACAGCATGAGCCACAGCTACCTGTTCACGTCCGAGTCGGTTTCCGAGGGCCACCCGGACAAGCTGGC
>CAYWDZ010000190.1:0-5895 GCA_964456255.1 uncultured Steroidobacteraceae bacterium
TGCAAGGCCGCCGGCGCGAAGTGCGAGGCGAAGGCATAGGGCAAGCCGAGCTTCGCCGCGAGCTGCGCGCCGAACAGGCTCGAACCCAGGATCCACAGCGGCACATTGCTGTCCATGCCCGGCACGGCGCGAATGCGCTGCCCCGGCTGCACCGGGCCGAGCAGCGCCTGCAGCTCCAGCACATCGTCGGCAAACCGATCGGACGCACCCGGCTCGCGGCGCAAGGCGCGCCAGGTCAGCCCGTCGGTGCCGGGCGCGCGCCCAAGCCCCAGGTCGATGCGTCCGGGGAAGAACGCTTCGAGCGTGCCGAACTGCTCGGCGATCACCAGCGGTGAATGATTGGGCAGCATGACGCCGCCTGCGCCAACGCGGATCCGCACCGTGGCTGCCGCCACCTGCCCGATCAGCACCGACGTCGCGGCACTGGCAATGCCTGGCATGTTGTGATGCTCGGCGTACCAGATGCGCTCGTAGCCGAGGACATCGGCATGGCGTGCCATCTCCAGCGTGTTGCTCAGCGCCGTGGGTATGTCGACACCCTGCGGCACATGGGCCAGATCAAGGATGGAGAGCTTCAGCGCCACGGCATGCGGCAATCAGGCGGCGGCTTTCTGCACCAGGTAGCGGATCAACGCGATCAGTTCCTCTTCGCTGTTCACGCTGTCCATCTCGATGCGATAGCAGCCACCGATCACGAGGCAGGGTGTGGATGGCGCCATGTACTTCTTGATCAGCGCATCGGCCTGCCGCATGCGGGTTTCCACCGTGAAGGATTTCGCCGCCGCGAGGAATTCGGCCTCCGTGCAATCACCGCGGCGCGCATGGAAGCGGGCCACATCCTGGATGGTCGGCTTCGGGGTCCTGAGTCGCTGCGTGCGCTGATCCACGATGGCCAGCGGGCCGTCCTTGCCCCAGATTGCAGCGAACATCGCCTCGTGCGATTTCTCCGCGATGCCCAGCACCTGCGATGCGTAGTAGGCGCGCTGGAACAGCGGCCAGGATTCGGATTCGATCCACGACGCGTGCACGAACGCCAGCTCCGCATTCTTCGGCAGCGCGGCCTTGATGCGCGCCATGGTGGGCTGGAACCGGTTGCAGGCCGGGCAGCCGTAGGAGAAGACCTCGACCACTTCCACCTTTCCCTGAGCGACCTGTGTGGCCTGCTTCACCGGCAACGTGTGGTAGTGCTGACCCTCGCGGAACTGCTGCGTGCCCTGCGCGCACCAGGCGATGCCGCTCACGGCCAGCATTGAAAGGACCAGACAGACGGAACGCAGTGCACGGTTCATTTCGATCTCCTTGTCGGGCCGTCATTCACGTCGCAAGCGGGGCCGAGGATAGCGGACTTACAGCCGTGATCGCAGGTCCTGCAATGCGAACCCGGACAGCGGTGCGTGCCAGCCGCGCCCGAGCGCAATCGCCTTGAACGCCTCGCCCATCTCGTCGGGCATCAGCAGGCGGCGCGCCTCGCCGGCCCGCGCCACGCGCGTGCGCTCATCGCTGGCCGCTGCCACATCGGCTTCGATGCCCAGGCCAAGCAACAGCGCGGCCTGGGTCGTGAAACCCAGCACTTCGAGTCCGGCCGCATCGGCGCCCTCGGCCACGCGCGTGAAATCCACCCATGCAGTGAGGTCTTCCAAGCCAGGGTGTGCGAATGGGTCGTCATGCGCATGCTGGCGGTAGTGACTGCGCAAGGTGCCGGCCGAACGCTGCGGATGGTAGTAGTCGCGGCGCGGCAGCCCGTAGTCGATGAACAGCGCCACACCACGCGACATTGCGCGCGTTACCTCATGCAGCCATGGCCCGGTGCGCAGACAAAGTTCGGAACAGAAGCCCGCAGGCCAGCCCGCATGGATGTCGGCGCGCAGTCGCTGCACCTCGGCATGCAATGCGGGTGATGCCGGTCGCTCCTTCCAGCACAGGGCCCCGGCCTCATCCAGCGCCACGCCGCGCGCGAACAACTGACCGTCGCGAGAAGCGAAACATTCCACGGGCAAGGCATCGAGCACTTCATTGGCGAGTAGCGCGCCCTGCCAGGGTTCGGCAGGCGGCGCATCGAGCCAACGCACGCGTTCGGACAAGGCTGGTGGCAAGGTCGACAACAGGGCGCGCTGGCGTTCGCGGAGATCTGCACTGACCTCGAGGATGCAGTAACGCTGCGGGAGCATGTGCTGCGCTGCCAGCCTGCCAAGGACATCGAATGCGAGGCGGCCGCTCCCGGCACCGATCTCCAGCACGTCGCCCTCGCCCAGCGTCTTCAGGACCTCGGCGACGTGCCGCGCCAGGCAACGCCCGAACAGGGGTGACATCTCAGGTGCGGTGGTGAAGTCGCCGCCCGCACCCAGCTTGTGTGCCCCCGCGCTGTAGTAGCCCAGGCCCGGCTCGTACAGCGCCAGCTGCATGTAGGCATCGAAGGGCAGCCAGCCACCGGCCGCGGCAATGCGCTCGCGGATCAGTTCCAGGATTCGATTGGAATGCGCTGTTGCGTTCACCGTCAGCGCAGGCAGGATCGTTCGGTCAGAAAGTCTGCCGCAAACACGCTGGTGTTTGCGGCAGACCGCGGCGATTGGGCTCGCTCAGAAGTGGAACAGCACTCCGAGTTCCACGATGTTGGCCTTCTGCATATCGAGCAGGGCGTCGACACCGAAGTTGTTGGCGGACTGGGTCATGACCGTCATCGGCTTGCTCTTGCCGTACTCGGCGCGGCGGTATTCCAGCCGGATGGCAAAGGTCTCACCGAACTTGCGTTCCACACCAAGGCCATACCCCCATCCGTACAGGTTCTCGCTGCTGCTGAACTCCGTGACATCTGCTGCCGGATTACACGCGATGGGCGCATTGCCAGGCGGGGCTGCGGCAGGGTTGTAGTTCAGGTTCGACGCAGGGCAGGACGTGGTGGAAGTCGTAGCCATCGCATGGATGCGTTCGTAGTTCACACGGACGTATCCGAGCGTGTCTGGCGCAACCACGTAGCCGGCGGTGATTCCCGCAACCAGCGGCTTGCTGGTCTGCACCCCTGCCACGGTAACGGGGTCGTTGGAGGAGCTGCCCAGACCGGGGACGCTGCCGCTGCTCCTGTCATAGGTGGGAGCGGATCCGGCCGCCAGCTCGAAACCGACCACGAAGTTGGTGGCGAAGACCCAGTTGTATCCGAGAACCACGCCTACGCCGTAGGCGCCGTCCTTGAACTGGGCCGCAGGATCCGAGAGGAACGCAGGCAGGGCAGTACCATTCGGAATGGTGGTGGTGTTGGAGGGGGTCCCCGGAGCCACGCGGGTGCCATCCCGGTAACGAACCTCGGTCGTATACCAGTTGGCCTTCTGGCTGTTCGAGCCGAGGGTGAAGCCACCATAAAGGCCACCGAACCCCTCGCCGGCTTGGGCCGCGGGCAGTGCGGCAGCGAGTACGACCAGAGCCACAAATCCAGTACGAATGCGCATTGTTGTTGTCCCCCTAACGGTCCATGCAGAGATGTGTTGTATCCAAGAGCCGAAACAAATCGATTCGAGGCCGGCTGCCCCCGAAGGCCGGCTGCCTCTGGTCGAAGCTTCGCGGATTGTATGGCACGGGTCGGTGCGCTGTCTGCTTTTGCGCCAGTTCAACGCAAGCAACCTGTGGTTCGAACCCCGCCGAAGCGCTCGCAGCCCGAGTTGACTGGCCACGTGCTAGTCCCTGCCATTCACCTTAAGCTCCCGCCGTGGACCCCATCCTGGCCGACAAAGTCGTCCTGATCACCGGCGCCGCACGGCGCGTGGGTGCTGCCATCGTGCGCAAACTTCATGCGGCCGGCGCGACTGTGGTGGTGCACTACCATAATTCGCATAACGAAGCTCAAGCTCTGGCAGCAGAGTTGAACGCGCTGCGTCCCGGCTCGGTGACAGCCCTGGGCGGAGACCTGCTGGACCTGAAGCTGCTGCCGGCACTGGTAGAGGCCACGATCGCGCGCTGTGGCCATCTGGACATCCTCATCAACAATGCCTCCACCTTCTATCCGACGCCAATGGGTGAGATCACCGAATCGGACTGGAACGACCTGATGGGCACCAATCTGCGCGCGCCATTGTTCCTCTCCCAGTCGGCAGCCCCGCATCTGAAGGCGCGCAACGGGCTGATCCTCAACATCGTGGACATCCACGGCCTGCGGCCGCTGCGCCATCACGTGGTCTACAGCCCGGCCAAGGCGGGGCTGATCATGCTCACGCAATCACTGGCGCGCGAACTCGCACCCGAAGTGCGTGTGAATGGCATTGCGCCGGGGCCGGTGGAGTTTCCCGAGAAGGGGCTCTCGGAGGAAATGAAGCAGGCCATCATCGACAAGACGCTGCTGAAGCGGCGCGGCTCGCCCGAGGACATCGCACGCGCCGCGCTGTTCTTCGCCAGCGAAGCGCCCTATGTCACCGGCCAGATCCTGGCGGTGGACGGCGGGCGCAGCGCCAATACCTGAGCACGGCGCTACGGGCTGTAGCCCCGCTCACCGTGCTGCGCCAGATCCAGACCCTCGGATTCCTGCTCCTCGGACACGCGCAGGCCCAGCGTCGCATCGAGTACCTTGAGCAGGATCCAGGTGACCAGCCCGCACCACGCGATCGTGGCCAGGACACCCAGCGCCTGCACGCCCACCTGCGCGCCGACGCTCTTCTGCAGCGTGAAGCCGCTGCCACCCAGCGCAACGGTGGCAAACACGCCGGTCAGCAGGGTGCCGACTACACCGCCCACACCATGTACCGGCGACACGTCCAGAGAGTCATCCAGATGCAGCCGCCGCTTCAGCAGCTGCGTGGCCTCGAAGCACACGGCTCCGGCAACGAAGCCGATCAGCAGTGCGCCGGCGGGGCCGACAAAACCCGAAGCCGGCGTGATGGTGCCGAGGCCGGCGACCATGCCGGTGATCACGCCCAGCAGGCTGGGCTTGCCGTAGCGGAACCACTCCATCGCCATCCACGCGAACGCGCCGGCCGAAGCGCCCAGATGCGTGGTCAGCATGGCCATGGAAGCCGTGCCATTGGACGCCAATGCACTGCCGCCATTGAAGCCGAACCAGCCCACCCACAGCATGCCCGCGCCGGCTGCCGCGAGCGGCAGGCTGTGCGGAGCCATGGGAACTTGCGGGAATCCGCGGCGCCGGCCAATGACCAGCGCGCACACCAGCGCCGCCACGCCGGCATTCACGTGCACCACGATGCCGCCTGCGAAATCCATCACGCCCAGATCGGCCAGCCAGCCGGTACCCCACACCCAGTGCGCGATGGGCACGTACACCAGCAGCAGCCACAGCGCACTGAACCACAGCACCGCGCTGAAGCGAATGCGCTCGGCGTAGCCGCCGATCACCAGCGCCGGCGTGATGATGGCGAAGGTCATCTGGAACATCGCAAACAGGGTTTCGGGGATGCTGCCGGTGAGGCTGTTGCGCTGCATGCCGCTCAAGAAGGCGCGATCAAGCCCGCCGATGAACGCATTGGCGCTGCCGCCATTGGTGAAGGCCAGGCTGTAGCCCAACGCGAACCACAGCACCGAGACCACCGCCGTGATGGCAAAGCACTGCACGAGGATCGAAAGGGAATTCTTGCCGCGCACCAGGCCGCTGTAGAACAGCGCCAGGCCTGGCAGCGTCATGAACAACACCAGTGCGGTGGCCGTCATCAGCCACGCGGTATCCGCGCCATTCGGCATTGCTTCGGTCATTTGGCTTGAGCCCCCGCCCTGTTTGTTCTTGGGAATGCCCGGCAGGCTTCCGCCCTGCCTGAGCGGCAATTAGTTTATCCGACCAACCAGTTGCCGCCTATACGGGCGGCAGGGGCTGCCGATAGCGGGAATCAGGCCAGCCTGCCGCGGAACACGAAGTACACCGCCCCGAGCAGGCACAGGCCGGCCCACAGGTAGTCGAGCTTCAGC